>NZ_JBIAJH010000003.1:0-308434 GCF_042871845.1 Streptomyces sp. NPDC005533
GCACGTTGACCGTGCTGGCCGCGGTAACGGTGTCGTGCTCGCGCATCCACGTTATGCAGACCTGCCGCCCGCAGGCTGTCCGGCATTGCGCCGGATCGGGCGGTGGTCGGGTCTCTCATCAGCGTCTGTGACGACACCTTCCGGGCCCGGCGGCACCACCCCCCAGGTCATCCGTTCGACAGAGGGGACACAGTCATACCGGGCCCGGAGGCCAGCGGCCCCATTGCAGGACCGCGAAAAAGATAACGGGGGGGGGGTGCCGTAGCGGCCCAGGAAGAAGAAGTCGGATCCGCCGAGCAGGGCCGCGGCGCCCAGCGGCAGGCCGGCGCCGAGGCCCCAGGCGGCCATCCGGACGCGGATCCGGTGCCCGCCGGCGGTCGGCGCGAAGGCGCCGGCGCGGTACAGCCGGACGCCGAGGAGGAAGAGGAAGAGCAGCAGACCGAAGGAGAAGACGGGCTCGATGCGCAGGACGAGGGCGTGGTCGAGCCGGAAGGCGATCTGGTCGGACCAGCCGCCGTGGGCGTAGAGCCGGACCGCCTCGGGGTCGGGGGCCTCGGGCCCGGGGTGCGGACCGGCGAGTTCCCCCAGCGTCACGAGGCCGACGAGGGCCAGGTGCAGCCCGCCCGCGGTCCACATCGCCACCCGCCGCACCTTCTCGGAGCGGGCCAGCAGCCAGGCCACCAGCAGGGCGGTCACGGCGTACCCCATCAGCACGTCCCAGGCGAAGACGAGGACGAAGTGGACCGTGCCCTCCAGGAAGAGGAACGCGGCCCGCCGCGGGTAGCGGCCGGGCCACGGCTCGCCGCGGCGCGCGGCGGAGTCGTACTGGATGGCCAGGCCGACCCCGAACAGGACGGTCAGCAGGGACAGGAACTTCCCGTCGGCCAGGAACCGGAACACGGTCTCGGCGACGTTCGCCGCGGAGGGGTCCGCGATCGGGTCGGGCGCTCCGAGCGTGCCCTGGAGCACGCTCCACTCCGAGCCGGGGGAGGCGAAGATCCAGACGTTGGTCATGAGGGTGCCGAGGATGGCGGCGCCGCGCAGGACGTCGAGGAGGGGGAGCCGGGTCGCGGTCACCCGGGGGGCGACGAGGGTCGTGGGGGCCATGACTTCAGCGTCCCGGCGCGCGGGTCCCGGTACGTCCTGCGGGTGGACGAAGCCCGGCTACATCCTTCGATGCACCGGCGCGGGGCGCGGGTCCACATCCCGGACGGGGAGTCCGGTGCACCCTTCATGTATCTATCCTGTGCGCATGCCGTCCGCCGCCCCGCCCGCCCCGACCGCCGCGCCCACAGCCGCCGAACGCGTCTACCGGCACGTCAAGCAGGGGGTCCTCGACCGCCGCTACGAAGGCGGCACCCTCCTCACCGAGGGCGAACTCGCCGAGACCGTCGGGGTGTCCCGCACCCCGGTCCGCGAGGCGCTGCTGCGTCTGGAGACCGAGGGGCTGCTGAAGCTGTACCCGAAGAAGGGCGCGCTGGTGCTGCCGGTCTCCGCGCAGGAGATCACGGATGTGCTCGAAACCCGGCTGCTGGTCGAGGAGTTCACCGTACGCAGGGCCGTACCGGCGCCGCCCGGTCTGCTGGACCGGCTCGCGGCCCTGCTGGAGGAACAGCGCCGGCACGCCGCCGGGGGCGACCTCGCCGCCCTGACGGCCGCCGACCGCGGCTTCCACGCCGAGATCGTGCGCAGCGCCGGGAACCAGATCCTGTGCCGGCTCTACGACCAGCTCCGCGACCGGCAGCTGCGGATGGGCGTGGCCCTGCTGCACGCCCACCCCGACCGGCTGGAGCGCACTCTGGCCGAGCACGCCGAGATCCTGGACGCGTTGCGGGCCGGGGACGCCGAGACGGCCGCCGCGGTGGTCCGCGGGCACATCGGTCGGGTCGGGGCACTGGTCCGGGGGCCGGGCCGGTGACCGCCGGGGTGACCGTGCAGGGGGCCGGGCCCGGGAGCGGGCCCGGGAGCGCGCCGGCGCTCGCACCGCAGCCGGTCCAGGACCCTCCCGGCGGCAGCCGGGCCGTCGCCGTCTGGTCGATCGGCGTCGCCGTCTACTTCGTGGCGGTGATCTTCCGTACCAGCCTGGGCGTGGCCGGTCTCGACGCCGCCGACCGCTTCCACGTCAACGCCTCGGCGCTGGCCACCTTCTCCCTCCTCCAACTGCTCGTCTACGCGGGCATGCAGATACCCGTGGGCCTGATGGTCGACCGGCTCGGCACCAAGAAGGTGCTGACCCTGGGCGCGGTGCTCTTCACCGTCGGCCAGCTCGGCTTCGCCCTCTCCCCCTCCTACGGGATGGCGCTCGCCGCGCGGGCCCTGCTCGGCTGCGGCGACGCGATGACCTTCATCTCGGTACTGCGGCTCGGCACCCGGTGGTTCCCGGCCCGGCGCGCGCCGCTGATGGCGCAGCTCGCCGGGCTGGTCGGCATGGCCGGCAACCTCGTCTCCACGCTCGTCCTCGCCCCCGTCCTGCACGGCGTCGGCTGGACCGCGGCCTTCGCGGGGAGCGCGGTGGCCGGGGTGGTCGTCCTGGTGCCGTTGGTGCTGTTCCTGCGGGACCACCCGGAGGGGCACGGTCCGGCGCCGGTGCAGCGCGCGGCCGGCACGTCCGGCGGTTCCGGCACGTCCGGCACGTCCGGCACGTCCGGCACGTCCGGCGGATCCGGCGGATCCGGCGGATCCGGTGGGTTCGTGCGCCGCCAGATCCGCGAGTCCTGGGCCGAACCCGGCACCCGCCTCGGCCTGTGGGTGCACTTCACGACGCAGTTCCCGGCGATGGTGTTCCTGCTGCTGTGGGGCATGCCCT
This sequence comes from Streptomyces sp. NPDC005533, assembly GCF_042871845.1. Classification (NCBI taxonomy): domain Bacteria; kingdom Bacillati; phylum Actinomycetota; class Actinomycetes; order Kitasatosporales; family Streptomycetaceae; genus Streptomyces; species Streptomyces sp. NPDC005533. The sequence continues at coordinate 2,807 of NZ_JBIAJH010000003.1, forward strand.
TCCTCGTCGAGGCGCAGGGGCTGTCGCGGACCACCGCGGGCGGACTGCTGACGCTGGTGGTCGCCTCCAACATGGCGCTCGGGCTGGTCTACGGCCAGGTCGTCGGCCGCCGCCAGTCCGCGCGGATCCCGCTCGCGCTGGGCACCGTCGGCCTCACGGCCCTCCTCTGGGCGGCCGTCCTCGCCTACCCGGGGGACAGGGCGCCGATGTGGCTGCTGATCACCCTGTGCCTGGTCCTCGGCAGCTGCGGCCCGGCATCGATGATCGGCTTCGACTTCGCCCGCCCGGCCAATCCGGCGCAGCGCCAGGGCACCGCCTCCGGGATCACGAACATGGGGGGTTTCATCGCGTCGATGACCACCCTGCTCACCGTGGGCGTGCTGCTCGACGCCACCGGCGACAACTACCGCATCGCCTTCTCCACGGTGTTCGTCCTCGAAGCGCTGGGCGTCTCCCAGATCCTCCGGCTGCGCCGCCGCGCACTGGCGCGGGAAGCGGAACCGGAGCGGGTGTCCCGCGCGTGTCCCCTTCCGGACGCCGCAGGGCGCGAGGGAGCGTAGGGCCGCGGTCCCGGGAGGGAGCGGCAGCAGGAGGAGGAACCGCAGGAATGTGGACGAAGCTGTCCGCCACCACCGTGTCGGAGGGGGAGCGGTTCGACTGGTTCAACGACGTCGTCTCCCACTCGCTGATGCCGCTCGTCCTCGCCAGTGAACGCTCCGCCGACTTCCAGGCGGAGGCGGCCGCGCTGGACCTGGGCGCCGTACAGGTGTCGTCCTTCGAGTACTCGCACGTACGGTCGCGGCGCACGCCCGCGCTCATCCGGCGCGGGGACCCCGAGCAGTACCAGCTGTCGCTGCTGACCCGGGGCCGGATGTGGATGTCCCAGTGCGGCGTCGAAGCGGAACTCGCCCCCGGCGACATGATCCTCTGGGACACCTCCCACCCCTTCGAGGCCGACTGCCGTGCCGGGCAGGGCACGCTCGGCGCCTTGGTCGTCCAGCTCCCGAGGGACGCGCTGCCCCTGCGCGCCGGGCGGATCGACCCGCTGCTCGGCCACCGCATCGGCGCGGAGAGCGGGATGGCGGCCATCCTGGCCCAGTTCCTGTCCTCGCTCGGCACGCACGGCTCCGCCTGCTCGCCGCAGGAGCTCCAGCGGCTCGGCACGGTCGCCGTCGAACTGTCCGCCGCCGTCCTCGCCCAGCGCGTCGACGCCTACGGGGAACTGCCCGCCGAGGCGCGCGCCCGCGCCCTGCGCGAGCGGATCGACGCCTTCATCGAGGACCACCTGGGGGACCCCGGGCTCACCCCGGGCCTGATCGCCGCCGCGCACGGCATCTCCGTACGCCGCCTGTACCTGCTCTTCCGCGACGGGTCGGAGAGCGTCTCGGCCACCGTCCGGCGGCGCCGCCTGGAGCGCTGCCGGGCCGACCTGGCCCGCCCGGAACTGGCCGGGCGGCCCGTCCACGACATCGCCGCCCGCTGGTGCTTCGGCAACGCCGCGGCCTTCAGCCGTGCCTTCCGCGAGGCGTACGGGATCAGCCCCACCGCGTTCCGCCGCGCCGCGGCGCAGGCCGACCCGTACGGCGAGCGTTCGGCGACCCGAGCCGAGGCGTCTTTCCCTACGGAGTGACGGCGAACTGCGTCAGGATGGCCTCCGCCAGCTCGGCGTCGCCCTCCACCTTCACCCGGTCCGCGACGGAATGCGCCCGCACCCGCCCCGCCGCCAGCCGTACGTACGTCTCCCAGTCCAGCGTCAGCGTCACGGCCGGGCCCAGCGACGGCGTCTTGTCGATCGTGCCGCGGCCCTCGGCGTCCACCCGTACCGTCCGCATGAACTCCAGCGGGCCGTGCACGTCGATGACCACCGCCGAGTGCGCCGGCGCGCCGGCCCGCTTCGCCACCACCTTCGGCAGCCCGGCCAGCAGCATGTCCCGCGCCACGTGGGCACCCGGCGCGTCCCAGTTCCCCGGCACGCCCAGGGCCGCCCGCAGGTCCTGCTCGTGGATCCACACGTCGAAGGCGCGCAGCCGCAGCGCGTGCTCCAGCGTCACCTGGTCACCCAGCGGGCCGCGCACCATCGTGTCCGGATCCCGCTTCTCGTTGCGCAGCTGCCGCGAGCGCCGGATGACGGTGTACTCCAGCTCCGAGGTCATCTCCGGCGCGGTGTGGTGACGCCGCACGTCGACCTGCACCTCCATGTACCGGCTGAACTCGTCCACCACGTGCCGCAGGTCCCGCGCCACCGTGTGGATCGGCCGCGGGTCCCCGAGCTGCTCGCACTCGATGCCGATGATGTGTGACACGACGTCACGGACCGACCAGCCGGGGCACGGCGTCGCCCGGTTCCACTCGCCCTCCGTCAGGGGGAGGACCAGCTCGGATATCGCCTCGATGGAGTGGGTCCACGCGTCGGCATAGGGCTGAAGGCTGGGATGGACGGTCAACGGGACCCCTCGCGGTGCTGTTCAGTGGCGCGTTTTCGGAAGCAGTGGACTCAGTTTCCAAAACTACGCTGCCGGTGAGCACCCCGGCAGTGCTTTCGTGTGACGATCGTAGGCCCGAGTTGACGGCTTGAACGCCAGGACGGTGGTAGTGTGCGCGCCTCGCTGATCCAAATCGCAGTGAACGAGGGCGAGTCGGTGACTTCCCGACGTGCCCGCGTGGCCGAGCTCGTACGGGAGCAGGAAGGCTCCGACCTCGTCGTGCTGCCCGAACTGTGGCCCGTCGGCGCCTTCGCCTACGAGCAGTTCGAGACCGAGGCCGAACCCCTGGACGGCCCGACCTACGAGGCCATGTCCAAGGCCGCACGCGACGCCGGGGTCTGGCTGCACGCGGGATCGGTCGTGGAGCGCGCCGGCGACGGCTCCCTCTACAACACCGCTCTCGTCCTCTCCCCGGCGGGCGAGCTGGCCGCCACCTACCGGAAGATCCACCGCTTCGGCTTCGACCAGGGCGAGGCGGTGCTCATGTCGGCGGGCGACTCCCTGACCACCGTGGAGCTGCCGGAACAGACCCTCGGCATCGCCACCTGCTACGACCTGCGCTTCCCGGAGCTGTTCCGCGGCCTGGTCGACGCCGGCGCCACCACGATGGTCGTCTCGGCGGGCTGGCCGGCGCGCCGCCGCGCGCACTGGACCCTGCTGAGCCGGGCACGCGCCGTGGAGGACCAGTCGTACGTCCTGGCGTGCGGGCTGGCCGGCACCCACGCGGGCGTCGAACAGGCCGGGCACAGCCTGGTGGTGGACCCGTGGGGCGAGGTCCTGGCGGAGGCCGGCCCGGGCGAGGCCGTCCTCACGGTGGACCTGGACCCGGCCAAGGTCCCCGAAACCCGCGCCCAGTTCCCGGCCCTGAAGGACCGCCGCCTGGGCCGCGAGGGCCACGTGTGACCCCGGGCGTGACCGCGGGTGTGACGTACGAGCGGATCGATCGGATCGGGCGGACCGAGGAGGGAGCACGGCTGCTGGACGCGCTCGTACGCGTCTACCAGGAGGTCTACGCGGAGCCCCCGTACCGCGAGGGCCCCCGGGACGCCGCCGACTTCCGCGTGCGCGCCGGACGGCAGTCGACGCGGGACGGCTTCCGGATGATCCTGGCGCGGGCCGGCGACGAGCTCGTCGGCTTCACGTACGGCTACCGGCTGCCCGCGGACACCGGGTGGTGGAAGGCCCTGGAGGAGCCCCCGGGCGACGCCTTCGTCGAGGAGAACGGGCGGCGGACCTTCAACGTGGCCGAACTCGCCGTGCGCGACGCCTGGCGACGGCAGGGCATCGCCGCCGCCCTGCACCGCCTCCTGATCGCGGATCAGGACGCCGAGCGGGTCACGCTGACCGCGCACCCCGCCCCCGAGGCCGCGCCCGCGCGGACGGCCTACGCCGCCTGGGGCTACCGGAAGGTCGGCCCGGCCCGGTACGGGGACGCGCACCCGGCCTACGACGTGCTGGTGCTGCCGCTGCCCGGCCACCCGCCGACAGGGCCCTAGGCCGTCTCTTCCGGATCCCGCCTCGCCCGCGCCGCCCGGCTCAGGCGGTGCGGAGCCAGACCATGATCGCGAGGGTGGTGGGGGCCGGGCAGGCCAGGGCGCCCAGGAGGAGCAGCCGGCTCGACACGGCAAGCCGGCGGACGGCGGGGACGAAGCCCACGGCGGTGAGTACCGCGGCGGCGCCCACCGGCACCAGGAGGAGGCGCAGCAGCAGGCCGCCCACCGGCTGCCCGGCCGCAGCGCCCCAGAGGAGCGCGATGGAGAAGAGGCCGCCCAGCCAGACGAACGAGAGGGTGGTGACGGCCCACAGCAGGGCCGCCAGCACGGCGACGGCGGGCCGCTCCTTCGGCGCGGGCTTCGCGCGCTGCCACGGGCCGTACAGGGCCGCGTACGTGCTGGGGTTCACCGTGGGTTCCTTCCGTGGGGACGTACCCGATCCGTGGGGACGTACCCGATCCTCACCCTCCCCCCACGGCGCCGGCATGAGCGCGCATGCTCACTTCCCCGCGGGCCCGTACTCACCCCGGCACCTGGGCGAGCCCGTCCTCCCCCTCCTTCTCCGCCATCCGGATCACGCACACCGCGACCGCGACCAGCAGCGCCGCGTCCGCGTCCTCGCGGACCACGTCCACCGCGTACGTCTCGCGGAGCCGGTACCACTGCCGGGAGACGAGCGCGAGCAGCTCCCCGTCGTACTCGACCTTGAACTCCCGGTCCAGGATCCGCCCGCTGACATCGAGCTCGGTGCCCTCGGCCATGGTCACGCGGAAGTGGTTGCGCAGCAGCGAGAACCGCTTCCGGCGGATCACCGCGAGCCGTTGCCCGTCCCGCTCCAGGGTCATCGCGTCGCGGAAGCTGAGCATCTTCTCCCGCAGGGTGATCAGGATCCGCCCGTCCGGATCCTTCAGCTCCAGCGTGTCCCGGACCCGCAGCGCCTTCCCGTCGACGAGGAAGGCGTGGCGCCCGTCCTCGTCCTCGATCCAGTAGTCGTCCCCGATGGCCAGCACTTTGTCCCGTACGAGGTATTTCATGCGCTGATCAGTGCCCGCGATAGGTTTCCGCCATGCCACTCCTCTACGTGACCGACCTGGCCTATCCGGCGCGCGGCCGCCGCTACTGCGACGAGGACATATTCCTCACCTCCCGGCTGCGGGCCGACTTCGACCTGGCCCTGTGCCACCCCGCGGACGCGGAGGCGCTCCTCCCGCTCGGCTTCGACGCGGTGGTCGTCCGCAACAGCGGCCCGGTCCTGCACTACCAGGAGGCCTACGACGCCTTCCGCGCCGCCGCCCTCGCCGCCGGCACGCCGGTCTACAACCCGCTCACCGGGCGCGCGGACATGGCGGGCAAGCAGTACCTCCTCGACCTGACGGCCGCCGGCTACCCGGTCATCCCGACGATCGACGACCCGGCGAGGCTCTCGGAGCTGCCGCAGGTCCCCGCCTACGCGGTCAAGCCGAAGCAGGGCGCCGACTCCATCGGCCTCACCTTCACCGCGACACCGGACGGCCCGGCCGGCGCCGTGCTGATCCAGCCGCGCATCGACTTCGCGTACGAGGTGTCCTTCTACTTCGTCGACGACGCCTTCCAGTACGCGCTCCACGCCCCGGACCCGGCCCGCCGCTGGGAGCTGGAGCGCTATGCCCCGACCGAGGCGGACCTGGCCTTCGCCCGCGCCTTCATCGACTGGAACACCCTCGACCACGGCATCCAGCGCGTCGACGCCTGCCGGGCCCCGTCGGGCGAGCTGCTCCTCGTCGAGCTGGAGGACCTCAACCCGTACCTCTCCCTGGACCTCCTCCCGGCGGACGTCCGGGACACCTTCGTCACATCGCTCACAAGATCTCTCCACTCCTTCCTCGGCTGATGTCAGTGCCGGGTGCCAGGCTTTCGCCATGGACAAGCAGACGTTCTGGGAGTTGATCGAGACGGCCCGCGCGGGCACGGCGGCGGACGAGGTGGCGGGGCGGGCGGCGGAGCTGCTGGCGGCCCGTCCGGCGGCCGAGATAGCCGCGGCCCAGCAGGTGCTGTGGGACCTGCTGGCGGAGTCCTACCGCAGCCCGCTCTGGGCCGCGGCCTACGTGATCAACGGCGGCTGCTCGGACGACGGCTTCGACTACTTCCGCGGCTGGCTCCTCACCCAGGGCCGGGCGGCCTTCGAGGCGGCCCTGGCCGACCCGGACTCCCTGGCGGCCCACCCGGCGGTCCGCGAGGCCGCCGCCGAGGGCCACGAACTGTGGGACGAGGAGGCGCTCTCGATCGTCTGGAGCGCCTACGAGTCCGCCACCGGCCGCGAACTCCCCGCGGACTCCTTCACGATCAGCTACCCGCCCCTGGACCCGGCCTGGGACTTCGACTTCGACGACACGTCCGCACTGGCGCCCCGCCTGCCCCGCCTGAGCACCCTCTTCGACTACGCGTAGCGGGTGCACCCGGACCTGTGACCCGGTGTTCACACCCGGATGGCAAGCTTGAAGGATGAACGATGCTGCTCCGGCGCCCACCCCTGCGCCCGCACCCCGCAAGCGTGCCCGTGTCCGTGCCCCCGAGCTGATCGGCAAGGGTGGCTGGCTGAACACCGGGGGCAAAGAGCTCTCCCTCGCCGACCTGCGGGGCAAGTGCGTTGTCGTCGATTTCTGGACCTTCTGCTGCATCAACTGCCTGCACGTCCTCGACGAGCTGCGCGAGCTGGAGGAGAAGCACCGCGACACCGTCGTGATCATCGGTGTGCATTCGCCGAAGTTCGTGCACGAGGCCGAGCACGCCGCCGTCGTCGACGCCGTCGAACGGTACGAGGTGCACCACCCCGTGCTGGACGATCCCGAGCTCGCGACCTGGAAGCAGTACGCCGTACGGGCCTGGCCCACGCTCGTCGTGATCGACCCCGAGGGGTACATCGTCGCCCAGCACGCCGGTGAGGGGCACGCGCACGCCATCGCGAAGCTGGTCGAGGAGCTGGAGGCCGAGCACGAGGCCAAGGGGACGCTGCGGCGCGGGGACGGGCCGTACGTGGCGCCGGAGCCGGTCGCGAGCGACCTGCGGTTCCCCGGGAAGGCGGTGCTGTTGCCGAGCGGGAACCTGCTGGTGTCGGACACCACGCGGCACCAGCTCGTCGAGCTGGCCGCGGACGGCGAGAGCGTCGTGCGCCGCGTCGGCACCGGCGAGCGCGGCTTCGGCGGTGACTCCTTCAGCGAGCCGCAGGGCCTCGCGCTGCTGCCCGACGGCAGGGTCGTGGTCGCCGACACCGTCAACCACGCGCTGCGGACCTACGACCCGGCCACCGGCCGCGTGGAGACCGTCGCCGGCACCGGGCGCCAGTGGTGGCAGGGCTCGCCCACCTCCGGCCCGGCCCTGGAGGTGGACCTGTCCTCGCCGTGGGACGTGGCCTGGTGGCAGGGCAAGGTGTGGATCGCGATGGCCGGGGTGCACCAGCTGTGGACCTGGGATCCGGAGAGCGGCACCGTCGCCGTCGCCGCCGGAACCACCAACGAGGGACTGCTGGACGGGCCCGCCGCCGAGGCCTGGTTCGCCCAGCCGTCGGGGCTCGCGGCCGCCGGGGACCGGCTGTGGATCGCCGACTCCGAGACCAGTGCCCTGCGGTACGTCCACCCCACCGACACCGGCTACGCCGTCACCTCGGCCGTCGGCACGGGCCTGTTCGACTTCGGGCACCGGGACGGGGACGCGGCCCAGGCCCTGCTCCAGCACCCGCTCGGGGTGACCGCGCTGCCCGACGGCTCGGTCGCGGTGTCCGACACGTACAACCACGCGCTGCGGCGCTACGACCCCGCCACCGGGCAGGTGTCCACGCTCGCCACCGACCTGCGCGAGCCCAGCGACGCCGTGCTGGTCGGCGACGACATCGTGGTCGTCGAGTCGGCCCGGCACCGGCTGACCCGGCTGCGGCTCCCGGAGGAGGCCGTACGGGTCGAGTCGGTGGCGCACCGTACGCAGCGTGCCGCGACCGAGGTGGCGCCCGGCACGCTCCGGCTCGACGTGGTGTTCCAGGCGCCGGGCGGGCAGAAGCTCGACACCCGCTACGGGCCGTCCACCCGGCTGCTCGTCTCCTCGACCCCGCCGGAGCTGCTGGCCGGGGGCGAGGGCGCCGGGACCGACCTGTTCCGGGAGCTGGTGCTGAGCCCGGAGGTCACGCAGGGCGTGCTGCACGTGTCCGCGATGGCGGCGTCCTGCGACGACGACCCGGCCAACGAGTACCCGGCCTGCCACGTCCACCAGCAGGACTGGGGCGTGCCCGTCCGGGTCACCGCCGACGGCGCCTCCCGGCTGCCCCTCGTCCTCGCCGGGATGGACGAGGCCGCAGCGGAGTGACGTACCGCCTTCCTGGGGGGTCAGCCCTCCAGGAAGGCGACCAGGGCGTTGGCGAGGAGGTACGGGTCGTCGGCGCCGCACAGTTCGCGCGCGCTGTGCATCGACAGGATCGCGACGCCGATGTCGACGGTCTGGATGCCGTGGCGGGCGGCCGTGATCGGGCCGATGGTCGTGCCGCACGGCATGGAGTTGTTGGAGACGAAGGTCTGCCACGGCACGCCGGCCCGCTCGCAGGCGCTCGCGAACACCGCGCGCCCGCTGCCGTCCGTCGCGTACCGCTGGTTGACGTTGACCTTCAGGATCGGGCCGCCGTTGGCGCGCGGGTGGTGCGTCGGGTCGTGCCGTTCCCCGTAGTTGGGGTGCACGGCGTGGCCGGTGTCCGAGGACAGGCAGATGGTGCCGGCGAAGGCCCGCGCGCGGTCCTCGTACGAGCCTCCGCGTGCGAAGACTGAACGTTCCAGCACGTTGCCCAGCAGCGGGCCGTCCGCGCCGGTGTCCGACTGCGAGCCGTTCTCCTCGTGGTCGAAGGCGGCGAGCACCGGGATGTGGTCGAGCTTCTCGGAGGCCGACACCGCGGCGAGCGCCGCGACGCCCGCGTGGACGGACAGCAGGTTGTCCATGCGCGGGCCGGCCACGAGCTCGCGGTCGCGGCCGAGGTACGCGGGCGGTTCGATGGAGTGGACCATCAGGTCCCAGCCGGCCACCGAGCCCTGTTCCAGGTCCTCTTCCTCTTCGAGGAAGGCGATCAGGTCGCCCTCGTGCACGTCGCCGAGGCCCCAGATCGGCTGCATGTGCCGCTGCTTGTCGAGCTTGAGGCCGTCGCTGTTGACCGACCGGTCCAGGTGCACGGCGAGTTGGGGCACGCGCAGCAGTGCGCGGTCGACGTTCACCAGGCGCTCGCTGCCGTCGCGCAGGGTCAGCCGGCCGGCGAGGCCGAGGTCGCGGTCCAGCCAGGTGTTGAGCAGGGTGCCGCCGTAGATCTCGACGGCGATCTGCCGCCAGCCCTGGGAGCCCGTGTCCGGCTGCGGCTTGACCCGCAGGTTCGGGGAGTCGGTGTGCGCGCCGACGATCCTGAACGGGGTGTGCGCGGCCGCGCCTTCGGGGACGTACCAGGCGATGAGCGCACCGCCGCGGAGCACGAACTTGCCCCCGGTGCCCGCATCCCAGGCGTCCGTTTCCGACAACTGCCTGAAGCCTGCCTTCTCCAGCCGCTCGGCCGCGTTGGCCACGGCGTGGTACGGCGACGGACTGGCCGTCAGGAAGGTCATCAGATCGTCGGTGTGGCCGCGGTCGAAGCGGGCGGGAGAGCTCATGTGGTTCACCTTAACGACGGTCGTGTTCGCCATGGCCGGACTGCGACGGATAGCCGGAGGTCAGGGTGCGCAGGGTGGGTGATCTGCGGTCCTTGTCGGTTCTCAGCCCGGCGGTCGCTCGAAGCGGCGCTGCAGTTGTCTGCGCTCGCCCCTTCGGATGCGCGGGAGCATCTCCGGGGTCTGCGGGGAGCGCTGCGCGCGTCTCTTGCGTCCGGCGCAGAAGATACAGGCCTCACCGGGGGGTGCGTCGGGGTCGATGGGTGCGCCGGGGTGTTCGGAGCAGCCCGAGGCGTTGCGCGGGCGGGACAGTTCGCGGGCGACGATGAAGGCGCGGTGGAGGTCGTCGGCGATGCGGACGAAGTCCTCGGCGGGCGAGGACAGGCCCAGGTGGAAGCGCTGGTCCTCGACGGTGCGCACGCACGCGCGCAGGGCCTGGAGGGTGTACGGGCCCTCCGGTACGGGGTACCCGAGGCGGCGCTGTTCGCCGGCGGGGGCGGCGGGCGGGCCGCCGTGCCGGCGCCGGCCGAGGCGCCGCCGGTCGTTGCAGATGAGGCAGCGGCCCCAGCCGTCGGGCGCCTCGGGGTCGAGGGCGCCGTTGGGGTGCTCGGAGCAGCCGGTGTAGCTCTTGGCGGGGGCCAGTCCGGCGGCGGTCTGGAAGGCCACGTACAGCGCGTCGGCGATGGTGTCGTACTCGGCGGGGTGGGCGCCGTCGTACAGCTCGCGCAGGTGGTCGCCGAGACTGCCCAGGCTCGCCTGCAGCTCCTTGAGGGCGTACGGGCGCCCGGTGGGGACGGAGTACCCCCTGCTGCCGTGCTGATCCTGTGGACTCATGCGTACGAGCGTCCCATGAACGACTGACATAGGGGAAAGCCGCAGGACAGGGGCCCCGGGGCGGACCAGGCGGCGCATGCGCCGGCGGCCGGGACCCCGTGCGGTGGTCCCGGCCGCTGTGCGTGCACGGCGTTACTGGTGTGGCGGGCCGGTGCGGCCCGCGAGCTGCCTAGAAGGCGGCTTCGTCGAGCTCCATGAGGGAGTTGTCGACGGCCTCGGCCAGCGCGCGCTGGACGGAGACGCCCGGGAGGACCTCGGCCGCGAAGAACTTCGCGGCGGCGATCTTGCCGGTGTAGAAGGGGACGTCCTTCGCGGAGGCCGTCGCGAGCTTCTCGGCGGCCACGGCGGCGCCCCGGAGCAGCAGGTATCCGACGACCACGTCGCCGGAGGCCATCAGCAGGCGGGTGGTGTTCTGGCCGACCTTGTAGATGTTCTTGACGTCCTCGCCGGTGGCGGTGAGGTCGACGATCATCTGGCCGACGATGGCCTCCAGGTCCACGGCGGCCTTGGCGAGCGCGTCGCGGGCGCCGGCCAGCTCCTCGCCGCCGACGGCCTCGGCCAGGAACTTCTTGATCGTCTCGGAGAGGAGGTTCAGCGAGGCGCCCTGGTCGCGGACGATCTTCCGGAAGAAGAAGTCCTGGCCCTGGATGGCCGTGGTGCCCTCGTAGAGGGTGTCGATCTTGGCGTCGCGGATGTACTGCTCGATCGGGTACTCCTGGAGGTACCCGGAGCCGCCGAAGGTCTGCAGGGACTGCGCGAGCTGCTCGTACGACTTCTCGGAGCCGTAGCCCTTGACGATCGGCAGGAGCAGGTCGTTCAGGCCTATGAGGGCGGAGGCGTCCTCGCCCGCGGCCTGCTTGACCTGGATCTCGTCCTGGACGGTCGCGGTGTGCAGGACGAGGGCGCGCATGCCCTCGGCGTAGGCCTTCTGCGTCATGAGCGAGCGGCGCACGTCGGGGTGGTGCGTGATGGTGACCTTGGGCGCGGTCTTGTCCATGAAGTTCGCGAGGTCCGGGCCCTGCACGCGCTCCTTGGCGTACTCCAGCGCGTTCAGGTAGCCGGTGGAGAGCGTCGCGATGGCCTTCGTGCCGACCATCATGCGGGCGAACTCGATGATCATGAACATCTGGCGGATGCCGTCGTGCTTGTCACCGATCAGCCAGCCCTTGGCGGGGTGCTGGTCGCCGAAGGTCATCTCGCACGTGTTGGAGGCCTTGAGACCCATCTTGTGCTCGACGTTCGTCGCGTAGACGCCGTTGCGCTCGCCCAGCTCGCCGGTCTCCCAGTCGAAGTGGAACTTCGGGACGAGGAAGAGCGACAGGCCCTTGGTGCCCGGGCCGTGGCCCTCGGGGCGCGCGAGGACGTAGTGGAGGATGTTCTCCTCCATGTCGTGCTCACCGGACGTGATGAAGCGCTTCACGCCCTCGATGTGCCAGGAGCCGTCCTCCTGCTGCACGGCCTTGGTGCGGCCGGCGCCCACGTCCGAGCCGGCGTCCGGCTCGGTGAGGACCATGGTGGAGCCCCAGCGCTTCTCGACGGCGATCTGGGCGACCTTCTTCTGCGCCTCGTTGCCCTCTTCGAAGAGGATGCCGGCGAACGCCGGGCCGGAGGAGTACATCCAGATGGCCGGGTTCGAGCCGAGCAGCAGCTCCGCGTAGGCCCAGATGAGGGAGCGGGGCGAGGTGGTGCCGCCGATCTCCTCGGGCAGGCCCAGGCGCCAGTACTCCGAGTCCATGAAGGCTTCGTAGCTCTTCTTGAAGGACGCCGGGACCGGCGCGGTGTTGGTGGCCGGGTCGAAGACCGGCGGGTTGCGGTCGGCGTCCGCGAAGGACTCGGCCAGCTCGTTCTCGGCGAGGCGGGCGAGCTCGGACAGGACGCTCTTGGCGGTCTCGGTGTCCATCTCCTCGAACGGACCGGTGCCGTACTGCTTGTCGCGGCCGAGCACCTCGAAGAGGTTGAACTCGATGTCGCGGAGATTCGACTTGTAGTGCCCCATGGCGACGGCTCCGTTAAGGCTCGGGGAGACAGGTTCCTCGTACATACCAATCGGTAACGTAATGATGCTACCCACCGGTAATAAGACGCAACCCCTACCGCCGGGACTGTGACGACGCTCTCGGGTCCCGCTGACCGGAACTCGGCGGCCCCGCCGCCCCCGGCCTCGGTAGGCTGGCGGCCATGTACGGCTATGACCAGAACCCGGGCGCCCAGCAGCAGTACGCCCCGCAGCAGCCGCCGCAAGGCTACGGGCAGCAGGCACCGCTGTACCCCGAGCCCTCGCCGCCCTCCCTCGCGGACGCGGTGCGGGCCTTCACGACCGGGTCGCTGTCCGCCGAGGACTTCCAGCAGATCTTCGCCTCCTCGAAGGTCTACTGCCCGCGCGGGGACACCCCGGGATTCCTCGCGCTGCACAACACGCAGCAGCCGGTCATCCCGATGTTCACCACGCTCAAGGAGCTGCGTCGGTACGCCGGCAAGGAGTCCAAGTACTTCGTGATCACCGGCGCCGAGGTGATCGACCTGCTGCCCACCGGCTACGGCTTCGTCCTCGACATGGAGGGCGACCACCGGATGGTCTTCGACGCGAAGGCGGTCGAGCAGATGGTCGACTTCGCGATGCGCCGCATGTACGGCTGAACGCCGGCGGGGGGCGCGGTGCTGAGGGTGCACTTCACGACCGAGGACCTGCTCAACGTCACCTTCGCGCGCGAGCCGCTCCCGCTCGTGGAGCTCGGCATGGCGGTCGTCGCCTGGCAGCGCCGGGACGAGCAGGCGGTTTTCGGCCGCTGGCGCGACCGCGTCACGCGGGAGTTGCCGGGCCGGGTGCGGCCGCTGCTGGACCTGCTGCGGCCCGACGGCGACAACCCGCAGTTCGTCGAGCCCTTCTCGCACACGCTGGAGGAGGGGCTGGCCGCCGTACGGGACGCCGCCGGCGCGCTCACCGGCCAGGAGCTGGCCCGTGCCGCCGCGCGGGCCCCCGGATCCGCCTCCTGGCTGCGCGCGCTGTGGGACCTGGACCGCGAGGCGTGGGCGCAGCTCGAAGGCGCGCTGCGCTCCGTGTACGACCTGGTCATCGCCCCGCACTGGCCGGGCATCCGGCAGTCCTTCCAGGCGGACGTGGCCTGGCGCGCCCGGCTGCTGGCCGCGCACGGCATCAAGGCGTGCCTCGCGAGCACCCACCCCGCGGCCCAGTGGTCGGGCGCGGTCTTCGAGGTGGGGCGGCCGCCGGATTACGAGACCCGGCTGGGAGGGCGCGGCCTGATCCTGATGCCCTCGCCGTTCTGGACGGGGCGGCCGCTGCTCGCCGAGGGTCCCGGCGGGCCGGACGGCGCGCGGCTGCTGATGTATCCGGCGCTGACCCCGCTCCCGCTGGTCGCGCCGGGCGGCGCGGCGGACGGGGCGCTGGACGCGCTGCTGGGTCGGACCAGGGCGGCCGTGCTCGCGCTGCTGGTCCGGCAGCGCACGACGAGCGAGCTGGCCCGGGACCTCGACATCAGCCTGCCCTCGGTCTCCGAGCACACCCGGACCCTGCGCGCGGCCGGACTGATCACCACGCGCCGGGACGGCAAGGCGGTCCTGCACGCGGCGACGGGCCTGGGCGTGGACCTGCTGCGCAGCGGCGGCTGAACGTTTCGGCCGAGCCCGAAAGCATCGCGCCCGGACCGGCGGCTGCCGACCATCGGTGCAGCGGGGAAGCCGTTCCCGCCCACAGGGGAGGCTGCGATGTCACGCACGTCGTCACGCACCGACCCCGCGGCGCCGGCCGCCACCGGGGTGATGCCGCCGGGCACGGGGGTCCTGGCGGCACCACCGGCCGAAGCGGCGCCCACTCGGTCATCGTGACGCCGTAAGGGCCGCAGCGCGCCGCGGAGCGGGCCGGGGGAGTCTCCCCCGGCCCGCTCCGTCGTGTGGATCCGTACGACCCGGCCGGGAAGACGCTCACGCGGGGGGTTCGAGCCGCCCCGGGAATGGGCGCGCGGTGTCCTCTGTTCCCAGGGGTGTGGCAGAAAGTTCGAGTTTCAACTAAACTCGAAGCAGAAGGAGGTCCTGACCATGCCCGCAGTGACTGTTGAGAACCCGTTGACCCTTCCGCGAGTGGCCGAGCCGCAGGCCGCCGTCCCGCGCAAGGTGGTGGCCGTCGTCTCCGCCCCCGGTGGGTTCGAGGGTGAGGGATTCCCGGTGCGCCGCGCCTTCGCGGGGATCAACTACCAGTACCTCGACCCGTTCATCATGATGGACCAGATGGGCGAGGTGGAGTACGCGCCGGGAGAGCCCAAGGGCACCCCCTGGCACCCGCACCGCGGCTTCGAGACCGTCACGTACCTGATCGACGGAACCTTCGTCCACCAGGACAGCAACGGCGGCGGCGGAGTCATCAACGGCGGCGACACCCAGTGGATGACCGCCGGATCGGGCCTCCTGCACATCGAGGCCCCGCCGGAGTCCCTCGTCGTGTCCGGCGGGCTCTTCCACGGCCTCCAGCTGTGGGTGAACCTCCCGGCCTCCGACAAGATGATGCCCCCGCGCTACCAGGACATCGGCGGCGGCCAGGTCCAGCTGCTGACCACCCCCGACGGCGGCTCCCTGCTGCGCGTGATCGCCGGTGAGCTCGACGGCCACCAGGGCCCGGGCATCACCCACACCCCGATCACGATGATCCACGCGACCGTCTCGCCGGGCGCGCAGATCACCCTGCCGTGGCGCGAGGACTTCAACGCCCTCGCGTACGTCATGGCCGGTCGCGGGTCCGTCGGCGAGGACCGCCGGCCGGTCCGCACCGGGCAGACGGCCGTCTTCGGCGAAGGCGGCTCGCTCACGGTGCGGGCGGACGAGTCCCAGGACTCCAACGCCCCGGACCTGGAGATCGTGCTCCTCGGCGGCCGTCCGATCCGGGAGCCGATGGCGCACTACGGTCCGTTCGTCATGAACAGCCAGCACGAACTCCAGCAGGCCTTCGACGACTTCCAGGCCGGCCGGCTGGGCCGCATCCCCACCACCGCGCGCACCGGGCTCGGTCACCGCGGCACGGGCGAGGCGGACCAGGACTGACCCGGAGGCCCGACGGCCCCCGACGCCGAGGGGGCGCCGGTCACGCCCGCGTCGTTCCCCCGGCGTCCCGGGGGAACGACGGCGAGGTCGACGCCGGTCGTGCCCCCGCCCGGGGGCTCACGACGTCTGGTCGGGGCCCGTCTTCGACTGCTCGTGCAGCTCGAACCAGATCGACTTGCCCTCGCCCTGCGGATCCACGCCCCACGTGTCGGCGAGCATCTCCATCAGCAGCACCCCGCGGCCGCTGGACGACATCTCGCCCGGGTGCCGCTTGTGCGGGAGCTCGTCGCTCCCGTCCGCGACCTCCACGCGCAGCCGGCGGGCGCCCAGTTCCCCCACCGCCTCCGCCACCAGCAGCGCGTCGCCGTCCGTGTGCAGCAGTACGTTCGTCACGATCTCGGAGACCATCAGCACCGCCGAGTCCACCTGGTCGGCGTCGGCCCAGTCGTGCAGCAGCTCGCGGATCTGGCGGCGGGCGCCCGCGATCCGTTCGGGTTCGTCCTGGGCCACCGTCAGCACCGTGCGGCGCGCCGGGCGGGCCGGGTGCGCCGGCGGGGTGCCGCAGGCACAGCCGTCGCCCTCGCCCTCGCGGCACAGCAGCACCACGGCTATGTCGTCCTCGCGGCGGTCGGCCAGCGGGCCCGTGGTGTGGTGCGAGGACGGCCCGTGCACGGCCTGGACCAGCAGGTCGGCCAGCCGTTCGAGGTGCGGGGGCTCGAAGCGTCCCGCGGCCGGGCCCTCCGGCTCGTGCGCGCCGGCGGGACCGTGGGTGTCGGACTCCAGGACGGCGCGCAGCCGCGCCCAGCCCGTGTCCAGGTCGTGGCCGCCGGTCTCGATGAGCCCGTCGGTGCACAGCATCATCGTCTCGCCGGGTTCCAGGGTGAACCGGGTGGTCGGGTAGTCGGTGTCGGGGACGATCCCGAGCGGGAGCCCGCCCGCGGTCGGGCGCATCAGCACGGTGCCGTCCGTCATCCGGATCACGGGGTCGGGGTGCCCGGCGCGGGCCACCTCCAGCAGCCCGGTCTTCGGGTCGCACTCCACGTACAGGCAGGTCGCGAACCGCGGGCTCTGGAAGTCCGCGTCCACCTCCGCGGCCGATCCGCCGCCCATGCCGCCGCCGCCCGCGGCCTCGTACGGATCGGACTCCGGCGAGGCGCACAGCCCGGCGAGGAAACGGGAGGCGCGGGAGAGCACCGCGTCCGGCCGGTGGCCCTCGGACGCGTACGCCCGGACGGCGATCCGCAGCTGGCCCATCAGCCCGGCCGCCCGCACGTCGTGGCCCTGCACGTCGCCGATGACCAGCGCGAACCGGCCCGAGGGCAGCGGGATCATGTCGTACCAGTCGCCGCCCACCTGGAGCCCGCCGCCGGTCGGGACGTACCGCGCGGCGATCTGCATGCCGGGGATCTCGGGGCCGAGCTGCGGCATCATCGACCGCTGCAGTCCGGTGGTGAGTTCCCGCTCGGATTCGGCCACTCCGGCGCGCTGGAGGGCCTGGGCCAGCATCCGGGCCACGGTCGTCAGGACGGACCGCTCGTCGGGCGAGAACGACGCCGGGTGCTTGAAGGCGGCCATCCAGGCCCCCATGGTCCGCCCGGCCACGGTCAGCGGCAGGAACGCCCAGGACACCCGGTCGAAGCGCTGGACGAGCGGCCAGGTGGCCGGGAACCGCCGTTTGTAGTCCTCCGGTGTGGCCAGGTAGATCGCCCGGCCGGTACGGACGACCTCCGCGGCCGGGTAGTCCGTCTCCAGCAGCATGTCCGTGAAGGGTTCCTCGTCCCCCGCGTCGTGCCCGTGGTGCCCGATGATCGACAGCCGGTCCCCGGCCACGCCGAAGACGGCCAGCCCGTCCGGGCTGAACCCCGGCATGGACAGCGAGGCCGCGACCCGCAGCACCTCGGCCGTGGACCGGGCCTCCGCCAGCGCGCGCCCCGCGTCCAGCAGGAAGGCCTCGCGGGAGCGCCGCCAGTCGCCCGTGATGGGGGTGTGGGCGGCCGTGGTGCCCGGCTGCGGCTCGGCGATCTCCTGGATGGTGCCGATCAGCTCGTAGTCCACGCGCCCGTCGGCGGAGCGGCTCTCCAGCGGTTTGGAGCGGCTGCGCACGGTCCGCAGGACCCGCCCGTCCACGTCCATGATCCGCAGCCGGGCCTCGGCGAGCGTCCCCTCGGCGACCGCCAGGTTCACGATCCCGTTGATCTCGTTCCAGTCCACCGGGTGGAAACGGGACCGTACGGAGACCTCCGGCAGCACCACGGGCTCGGCGGGCAGCCCGAGGAGCCGGGCGGCCTCACCGTCGAGGGTGACCGTCCCGGAGGCGTTGTCCCACCGCCACAGGCCCGTCGCGATGGCGGCCAGGACGTCCTCGGTGCGCACCCGGCCATCTTTACAGGTCATATCCGTCACGTGCCTGTCAGGAGGGACCGCCGGACGCATTTGCGCAGGCTGGAGGGAGTGCCCGACCCGTCACCCTCCCGGACGGTAACCTTGGGACGGTTGAATCCACCCTGGTATCGCGTAGAACTGGATGACTGATGCATCGGTACAGGTCCCACACCTGCGGCGAGCTCCGCGCTTCTGACGTCGCCGCCGACGTCCGGCTGAGCGGCTGGCTGCACAACCGTCGAGACCTGGGCGGCATCCTCTTCATCGATCTGCGGGACCACTACGGCATCACGCAGCTCGTCGCCCGGCCCGGCACCGCAGCGAACGAGGCGCTCAGCAGCGTTACCAAGGAGACCGTCGTCCGCATCGACGGCAAGGTCGTCTCCCGCGGCGCGGACAACGTCAACCCCGAGCTGCCGACCGGCGAGATCGAGATCGAGGTCGCCGAGGTCGAGGTGCTCGGCGCGGCCGCCCCGCTGCCGTTCACGATCAACACCGACGACGGTGTGAACGAGGAGCGGCGCCTGGAGTACCGCTTCCTCGACCTGCGCCGCGAGCGCATGCACCGCAACATCATGCTGCGCTCGGCGGTCATCGCCTCCATCCGCTCCAAGATGGTGGCCCTCGGCTTCAACGAGATGGCGACGCCGATCCTCACCGCGACCTCCCCCGAGGGCGCCCGTGACTTCGTCGTGCCGTCCCGCCTGAACCCGGGCAAGTTCTACGCCCTGCCGCAGGCCCCGCAGCAGTTCAAGCAGCTGCTGATGATCTCCGGCTTCGACCGCTACTTCCAGATCGCGCCCTGCTTCCGCGACGAGGACGCCCGCGCCGACCGCTCGCCGGGCGAGTTCTACCAGCTCGACGTGGAGATGTCCTTCGTCGAGCAGGAGGACGTCTTCCAGCCGATCGAGCGCCTGATGACCGAGCTCTTCACCGAGTTCGGCAACGGCCGCGAGGTCACCTCGCCGTTCCCGCGGATCCCCTTCCGCGAGTCGATGCTGAAGTACGGCAACGACAAGCCCGACCTGCGCGCCAAGCTGGAGCTCGTCGACATCACCGACGTCTTCGAGGGCTCGGAGTTCAAGGCGTTCGCCGGCAAGCACGTGCGCGCGCTGGCCGTCCCGGACACCGCCGCGCAGCCGCGCAAGTTCTTCGACGGCCTCGGCGAGTACGCCATCTCGCTGGGCGCCAAGGGCCTCGCCTGGGTCCGCGTCGGCGAGGACGGCGCCCTGACCGGCCCGATCGCCAAGTTCCTCACCGAGGAGAACGTCAAGGTCCTCACCGAGCGCCTGGGCCTCGCCCCCGGCCACGCGGTGTTCTTCGGCGCGGGCGAGTTCGACGAGGTCTCCAAGATCATGTCCGGCGTTCGCGTCGAGGCGGCCAAGCGCGCGGGCCAGTTCGAGGAGAACGTCTTCCGCTTCGCCTGGATCGTCGACTTCCCGATGTACGAGAAGGACGAGGAGACCGGCAAGATCGACTTCTCGCACAACCCGTTCTCCATGCCCCAGGGCGGCATGAAGGACCTGGAGGAGAAGGACCCGCTCGACATCCTGGCGTGGCAGTACGACATCGTCTGCAACGGCATCGAGCTGTCCTCCGGCGCCATCCGCAACCACGAGCCCGAGGTCATGCTGAAGGCCTTCGAGATCGCCGGCTACGAGGCGGAGACCGTCGAGCGCGAGTTCGCCGGCATGCTCCGCGCGTTCCGCCTCGGCGCCCCGCCGCACGGTGGCATCGCCCCGGGCGTGGACCGCATCGTGATGCTGCTGGCCGACGAGCCGAACATCCGCGAGACGATCGCCTTCCCGCTGAACGGCAACGCGCAGGACCTGATGATGGGCGCGCCCACCGTCCTGGAGGAGGCCCGTCTGCGCGAGCTGAACATCGCGCTGCGCAAGCCGGTCGAGACGAAGGCGGCGGAGCGGCCGGTCTCGGACGCGGTCGCCCCGGACGCCGGGTCCCCGCGGGGCTGAACCCGCTGATACGCCGAAGGCGGCGCCCCCTCTCCTCGCGGGAGGGGGCGCCGCCTTTTGCCTACGGTCGTGCCCGCGTACGGCCGGTCCTAGAACCGGTCGAGGACGCCCTTGAGCAGGGCGGCGGAGGTCAGCTCCGCCGGGGCCGGGCCGGCGTGGAAGAAGCCGGCGTTCTCGGCGTCCAGCTTGCGCAGGAAGTCGAAGGCCTTGTTGTCGTGCTCGCCGAACGCGACGAACTGCCAGTGGATGCCGGGCGCGGTGGCGGCGGCGTCCGCGATCGCCTGACGGGCGGGCTGGCGGTTGTCGGGGGCGCCGTCGGTCTGGAAGACGACCAGGGCCGGGCCCTCGCCGCCGTCCTTCAGGTAGCGCTCGACGACGGCCTCGACGGCCACGTGGTAGCTGGTGCGGCCCATCCGGCCGAGCTCGGCGTGGCGGGCCTCGACCCAGCCCGCGTCGTGGGAGTCGAGGGCCAGGTCGGCGGTGCCGTCCACTTCCGTGGAGAAGAACACGGTGTGCACGGTCGCCTCGTCGTCGAGGTGCGCGGCGAGGGCGAGCGCGTGGTCGGCGAGGTGCTGCGCGCTGCCGTCCTTGTAGAAGCCGCGCATCGACCCGGACCGGTCCAGGACGAGGTACACCTTGGCCCGCGCCCCGGCCTTCCCCTTGCTGCGGAGCACCTGGCCGGCGGCCTTGTAGGGGCCGGCGATCCCGGGCGCCCGGCGCCGTACGGCGGCGGGCGCGTGCGCGGACGTCCGGGTGGCGTCCGGCGCGTCCCCCTCGACCTCGGTCGCCTCCGGCGCGGGTACGTCGGCCTCGGCGGCCACCGGCTCCGCCTCGGGAGCGGTGTCCGCCTCCGGCGCGGTGGCCTCGGCTGCCGCCGGCTCGTCCTGCGCCTGCACCTGCGGCGCGGCTTCGGGCTCCGCGGCGACCTCGACCTCGGCCTCGGCCTCGGCCTCGGCCTCGGCCTCGGCCTGCGCCTGCGGCGCGGCCACGTCGGCCTCTGCCGCCTGCGGCGCGGTGTCGGCCTCGGGCTGCTCCTCCGCCTGCGGCACTGTGGCCTCGGCTTCGGCGGCAGCCGGCTCGGCCGCGGCGGTGGTGTCCGCCTCGGGGGCGGCTTCGGCGATCTGCGGCTCCGGCTCGGACGCCGGTGCGGCCTCCGCTTCCGGCTCGGCGGCGGTGGTGTCCGCCTCCGGCGCGGTGGCCTCGGCCTCGACCTTGGCTTCGGCTTCGACCTTGGCCTCGGCTTCGGCCTCGGCTTCGACCTTGGCCTCGGCTTCGGGCTCGGCTTCGACCTTGGCCTCGGCTTCGGGCTCGGCTTCGGCTTCGGCGGCAGCCGGCTCGACCGCGGCGGGGGTCGGCTCGGGCTGCGCGGCGGCCGGGGGCTCCGGGGCGGTGGCCTCGGGCTGTTCCGCCGCGGGCGGGGTGGATTCCGGGCCGGGCGTCGCCGCGGGCGAGGGCGCGCGGCGGGCTTCCGGGACCGTGGGGTCCGCGGCCGGGGCGGGAGCCGTGAGGACGGTCCCGGGCTCGCGGTCCCGCGGAGCGGACTGAGGAGGAACAGTGGGGTTGTCGAAGGACGCCGCCACCAGTTCGGCGGCCACGTCCAGGGGGGTACGTTCCGCCTGGTTGGGGACAGCGGCCGAGGGGGCGTCCGTAGTCTCCGGAACGGGTTCTTCAGTCCGTCCGAACACCTTGCGCAACAAGCTCCGAATACCCATGGGCCAGGCCTTTCGCATGAGTGCGTGCGTCATTTGTCCGTGCTGCGCGGTTGATCCCTGCCCAGAGTGGACACGTAAGGTTATCGGCCGCCCGGCTGGATCTTCGGCAGGGTCGCCTTTCGTGGCGTCCGGCTTCCACCCACGCCCACACCGGGCTCGAACTGCCGCTCCGACGTGCCGGGTTCACCGACCGTTCATCCCCGCGCCGCCGCTTCGGCGCAACCCGGGCCTAGCGTCACGGCTGGATTGTTCCGACACGTTGTCGGCGCCCACGCAGCTACTCGGAGGACACTCGTGCGCAAGCTTCTGCCGCTCATCGGCAACCCGCATGGGAGCGGCCGGTCCGCTCTCACCTGTCGCTACCGCTGTGGCGACGCCTGCTTCCACGAGGTGCCGAACACAAGCGACAACGAGTACGCGGGCGATGTCATAGCCCGTGCGTACTCCCGCCGCTCGATGCTGCGTTCCGCCGCCGTCGTGACGGTCGCCACCGCCGCCGGCTCCGCCGTGGTCCTCGGCGGCCCGGGGCAGACCGCCAACGCCACCCCGTCCGGTGAGGCCGCGGCCGCCGGCGCCGGCAAGGGCGGCGAGGCCGCCCGCGGCCTGCGCTTCACGCCCGTCGCGCCCAACACCGACGACAAGGTCACCGTCCCCGAGGGCCACGAGCAGAACGTGGTCATCCGCTGGGGCGAGCCGATCCTCAAGGGCGCTCCGGGCTTCAACCCCGACAAGCAGACCGCCGCCGCGCAGGCCGGTCAGTTCGGCTACAACAACGACTTCCTGAGCCTCCTCCCGCTCGGCGGCGACTACGAGCGCCAGCAGCTGCTCGTGGCCAACCACGAGTACACGGACGAGAACCTCATGTTCAAGGGCTACGACCCGGCCAAGCCGACCCGCGAGCAGGTCGAGATCGCCTGGGCCGCGCACGGCCTCTCCGTGGTCGTCGTCCAGGAGGACCACCGCAGCGGCAAGCTGACCGCGGTCACCCGCCACCAGCTCAACCGCCGCCTGACGGCCACCAGCGAGTTCAAGCTGACCGGTCCGGCCGCGGGCAGCGCCCTGCTGAAGACCTCCGTCGACGCCACCGGCACCAAGGTGCTCGGCACCCTCAACAACTGCGCCGGCGGCACCACCCCGTGGGGCACCACCCTCCACGGCGAGGAGAACTTCAACCAGTACTTCGGCAACGCCGGCCAGGTCACCGACCCGACCGCCGCCGCCCGTCTGAAGCGCTACGGCGTGACCGCCGGCGCCACCGAGCGCAAGTGGGAGCTCTTCGACAAGCGCTTCGACGTGGCGCAGGAGCCCAACGAGCCGCACCGCTTCGGCTGGGTCGTCGAGCTGGACCCGTACGACCCGAACTCCGTCCCGCGCAAGCGCACCGCGCTGGGCCGCTTCAAACACGAGGCCGCGCAGCCCCGCCTGACCGAGGACGGCCGCCCGGTCGTCTACATGGGCGACGACGAGCGCTTCGACTACTTCTACAAGTTCGTCTCGTCGAAGCAGATGAAGAAGGGCAACTCGCGCGCGGCGAAGGAGCACAACCTCACGCTGCTCGACGAGGGCACCCTCTACGTCGCCAAGCTCACCGGCGACTCCCCGGCCGCCGGGTTCGACGGCACCGGCAAGCTCCCCTCCGACGGCGAGTTCGACGGCTCCGGCGTCTGGATCAAGCTGGCCACCGGCAACGTCTCGCACGTCGAGGGCATGACCGCCGAGGAGGTGTACGTCTTCACGCGCCAGGCCGCCGACAAGGTGGGCGCCACCAAGATGGACCGCCCCGAGGACGTCGAGCCCTCCCCGCGCACCGGCCGCGTCTACATCGCGCTGACCAACAACACCGACCGCGGCAAGCCGGGCAAGGAAGGCGCGACCGAGCCCAACCCGCGCAACCTGAACAAGCACGGCCAGATCCTGGAGCTCGCCGAGAACTTCGACGACCCGGCCGGCGACGGCTTCGCGTGGCGGCTCTTCCTGGTCGCGGGTGACCCCAACGACCCGGCGACGTACTTCGCGGGCTTCCCGAAGGACAAGGTCAGCCCGATCTCCTGCCCGGACAACGTGGCCTTCGACCCGCACGGCAACCTGTGGATCTCCACGGACGGCAACCAGCTCGGCTCCCACGACGGCCTGTTCGGCGTCGCCACGGCCGGTGACCGCCGCGGTGAGCTGAAGCAGTTCCTGACCGTCCCGCGCGGCGCCGAGACCTGCGGTCCGCTCATCCAGGACAAGCGCGTCCTGGTGTCCGTACAGCACCCCGGTGAGATCGACGGGGCGTCCGTCGAGAAGCCGCAGTCGGTGTGGCCCGACGGTCCGGGCAAGATCGTCCGCCCGGCGGTCGTCTCGGTCTGGCGCAAGGACGGCAAGAACATCGGCGTCTGATCCGGTGGTTGGGCCGATGTTCCACGTGAGCGGTGTTTCACGTGAAACATCCGCCCGGCCCGGTCAACTGCCGTCCGTCAGCCGCCCGACCGGGAGCGCGAGTGTCGTCAGCGCGCCCCCGTCGGGCGCGTTGGCGAAGCTCAGCGTGATCTCCAGGACCGCCGCCTGTCCGGCCACGATCGTGAGCCCCAGGCCGTGGCCGCGGCCGCGGCCCGGGTCTCCGGTCCGGAAGCGCTGGGGGCCCTGCTCGATCAGCTCGGGCGGGTAGCCGGGCCCGTGGTCGTGAACTGTCACCACCGGGCCCTCCACGGTCACCTCGACCGGCGGCCGCCCGTGCTTGTGGGCGTTGGCCAGCAGGTTGGCCATGATCCGGTCCAGTCGCCGCCGGTCGGTGAGCACGACGGCGTCCCGGACGACCCGCACGGAGGCGGTGGGCGCGACCCCGGCGACGGCCCGCTCCACGGCCCGGCCGAGTTCCACGCGGGCCAGATCGGCCCGTTCCACGCCCGAGTCCAGCCGGGAGATCTCCAGCAGGTCCTCGGTCAGCAGGTGCAGGGCCTTCAGCCGGTCGTTGATCATCTCCTTGGGGCGGCCCTCCGGCAGCAGCGCCGCCGCGGCCAGCGAGCCGGTGAGCGGGGTCCGCAGCTCGTGCGCGACGTCCGCTGTGAAGCGCTTCTCCGCCTCCAGCCGGTCCTGGAGCGAGCCGGCCATCGAGTCCAGCGCCTGCGCCACGTCCCGTACCTCGTCCCGGTCCCGGGAGCGGCGGCCCTGCCGTCGGTCGTCCGCGCGGGAGGGAAAGCCCACCCGGGCGTCCAGGTCCCCGGCGCTGATCCGGCGGGCCACGGCGGCGGTGGTCGCGAGCCGCCGGCTGATCCGGTCGGCGAGGAAGAGGCCGGCCAGCGCCACCACACCGGCGGCGAGTGCGGCGGAGGCGAGGATCGCGGTGTCGATGTCCCGCAGTCGGCTGCGGGTGCCCTGGAACGGAATCCAGACGGCGAGTGCCTGTTGGTCGGCGGGGGCGGCGGCCCACATGACGGGTTTGCCGTCGTACGCGCCGACCATGCTGCCGGTGTCGCCGCGGGCGACGAGTTCCCGCAGTGGCGCGGGGAGCTGGGGCGGGTCGAGGACGATGTTCACGTCGCCGTGCGTGGTGCCGTACTCGTAGTGGCTGAGGGCGTGCTCCAGGGCCGTGTCCGCGTCCTTGCGGACCGCGCCGACGATCTGCTCGGCGACCACGTTGTGCACCAGGATCCCCAGCACGGCGGCGACCATGCAGCACACCATCGTGGTGGTCAGGGCGATCTTCCAGCGGAGGCTGCTCAGCGCGTGCATCGCTGCCTGTCCGGGCTGAGCGGGACGCCGGTGAGGGAGGGGCAGTCGTCGAGCGTGAGCTGGGAGAGGTTCATGATCCCGGCCTTCGGGTCCCACGCGTAGTCGGAGACGGCGACGTACCTGGGGTTCGACGTCGGTTCGCGGACCGCGAGGTGTTCGGCGGCCACCTCCACGCCCTCCAGCACCGCCCGCCGGGACAGGATCCGGGCGATCCTCCCGTCGTCCCGGACCGTGTAGACGCGCAGCTCGCTGAGCCGGCCGTCGACGTCCACCGCGGTGATCAGCTCCTCCCGGCCGTTGCCCGTCAGGTCGTGCAGCACCGCGGGGCGCACCGGGCAGTCGGGCCCGCCGTCCACAGCCTGTGTGCAGCGCGCGAGTCGCCGGACGGCCCGGGGGTCGACGAGCCGGCCGGTGCCGCCGTCCTGCGCGGCGGCGGAGGTGAGGTCGGCGCGTACGACGCCCAGCGCGTTCACCCCGCGCATGCTCAGGCCCGCCACCTTGGGGAGTCCGGGCACCACGGCGGCCGTGCCCGGTTCCTGGTCCGGCGCCGGCGGGGCGGGGCGGATGTCCTTCCACAGGCTCAGCGGCGCGTGCACCGTTCCGAGGTCGCCCTCGTCCTTCAGCCCCTCCACATCGGCGCACCCAGCCAGGAGGAGGGCGAGGACGATCACGGCCGGGGCGCGGTGCATGTTCCGATGCTCTCCCGCCGGGCGGTTCCCGGCCCGGACTCAGGCCCATCCGGGGGACCGGCGGGTCAGGACTCCGGCCGGGTGATGGCGCGGGCCGCCGCGACCTCCTGGCGGACGGGGGCCAGGACGCTCGACGTCCCGCCCGGGGGCTCGGCCTCGACGCGTTCCGGGACGGTGCGGCTGCGGACCCGCTCGGCCAGTTCGCGCAGCCGGGAGGCGATCTCCGCCACTTCGTCCGGCTCGGGCGGGGCCGCGCCGTGGTTGACCCGGACGCGCGCGGCGGTGGTCGCGTCCACGATCCGCTCGACCGCGACGACCAGCGGCCACCAGGCGGCGGCCCGCGCTCCCGTCGGCGGCGGCTCGGTCAGCGCCCGCTGGAACTCGCTGCGCACGCCCGACAGGTCGCGGTAGATGCGCCGCCGGGCCTGGAGGCGGGCGGTGCGCGCCGCCGCGTGCGCGGCCTGGTCCGGGAGGGCGGCGAAGGCCCGTTCCACGTAGCAGGCGGCGTCGTCCACGGTGTCGGCGAGCCGGTCCCCGATCCGGGTGTGCCAGCTCTCGGGCCAGAGCAGGTATCCCGCGACGAGGGTGATGGCGCAGCCGATCAGGCTGTCCAGCAGCCGGGGGCGGATCAGGTCGAAGCCCTGGTGGTTGAGGAGGTCGGAGAGCAGCAGGATGACCGGAGTGATCGCGGCGGTCTGGAAGGCGAACCCCTTGACGGAGAAGGCGGGGATCAGCGCGGCGAGCACCATGATCACCGGTACGTCCCACCAGCCGCGCGGCACCTCGGCGAGCACGGCGGCCGCGATGACGAGCCCGCCCGCGGTGCCGACCGCGCGCAGCACGGCCCGGGAGAACACCGAGCCGAAGTCGGGCTTGAGGACGAAGGTGACGGTCAGCGCGACCCAGTAGGAGCGCTCGACCTCGATCACCGAGACGAGCGCCTGGGCGAGCCCGATGCACAGCGCGAGCCGTAGCCCGTACCGCCAGGAGGCCTCGGAGAACATCATGTCGCGCACGCCCCGTCGGGCCCGTACGCGCAGGGCGGCGGGCCGGCCGAGACGGTCGTCCACGTTGTGCAGGTCCGGCTCGGCGAGGTACACGATCTTCGCGGCATGGCGCAGGGCCGCGTCGACGGCCCGTTCGGCCGGGGTGTGCGCGGCGGGCAGGTCCAGGACCGGGGTGCCGGTGCGGCCCTCCTCGATGGCCTCGGCCAGGTCCCGTACGGCCGCCGGGATCTCGGGCGGCAGCGGCCTGCCGCGCAGGTGCGCGGCGGGCGCGGCCTCCACCAGCGGGATCACGACGTTGAGCTGGGCCAGCATCCGCACGAGCGAGGGGCTGCGGCCGTGCACCCGGGCCCGGCGGCCGAGCACGAGGTCGTAGGCGTGGTTGATCGCGTGGGTGACCTGTTGGCGGCGTTCGTCGTAGCGGGCGCCGGGCCCGCCGGCGGCCTCCAGAGCGGTGGCCAGGGCCCGGTAGGTGTCGGCCACGGCGGTGCGCTCCGGCTGTCGGCCGCGCAGCGGCCAGCCCAGCAGGGTCAGCGCGAGCACGAACAGTCCGCCCGCGACCAGCAGCACCGGGGCCGTCCACCAGGGCTCGGGGAGCGGGAGTCCGGCGCCGACGACGGCGTTGAGGAGGAGCAGCAGCCCGGACACGGAGGCGACCGTGCCGATGGAGGAGATCATCCCGGAGACGAGGGCGATCAGCGTGAGGGCGCCGACGGCCAGCCAGCCGTGCCCGTAGACCAGGGTGCCCAGGGTCACGCCGACGGCGCCGAAGAGCTGCGGGACGGCGATGTTCAGGACCCGCATCCGGTAGGCGTCGGCGGTGTCGCCGATGACTCCGGCGAGGGCGCCCATGGAGGCGAGCGCCCCGTATTCGGGCTCGTCCAGGGCGAAGCCGACGGCGAGCGGGGCGGCCAGGGCGACCGAGGCGCGCGCCACGGCCGCCCAGGGGATCGGGGCGGAACTGGGCTTCAGCCCGTTGAGCAGCCAGTCCGGGGGAGCGAGTGGATGCTGCCGGGCTCGCCGCGACGATATGTGTTCCGTGCGTTCGGTGCTCATCCCGCTTCCGTGCCGCCGCTCGCGAATCGGTTCTTCTGGGCTCTTCTACGTCGTTCTGTGCGTGTTGGTACCTTCCGAGCTTATGGGGTGCGACGCAGTCGACCCGTCACCCATGCGGCCAGTGCGGCGGTGAGCCCGATCACCAGCACCACCCAGGCGGTGGTGCGCAGGAACGCGGTGAGGGCGTCGTACACGGCTCCGGCGGCGGGCCGGTCGATGTCGGCGGGCAGGTCGTCCAGGGTGAGCCGGCGGCACACCTCCACCGTGAGCCACAGCAGCCCCGCCCCGACGGCGAGCCCGAGTCCGGTGGCCATCACGGCGCGCCTGCGGTGGACGGCGACCGCGATGGCGGCCGCGGCCAGCACGAGGGTCAGCGCGGGCAGCCAGACGCCGGCGATCTGCAGCATGTGGAAACCCTCCCGGAGGGCGCCGAGGTTGTCGTACTCCATGACCTTCACGGCCAGGTGCGTCACCGGGATGCGGTCGGCGAAGGGTACGCCGCCCTCGACGAGTTCGCCCTTGACCTGGGCTATGACGGGCGCGAGGTCGATGGTGACGGCGTCGCCGTGGCCGGTGGTGAGCGCGTCGAGGAAGGCGGCGTGGGCGGCGCGGTTGGCCGCGTTCCAGGCCGTCTGGTAGGCGGGGGTGCCGGCGAAGGAGTGCAGGGCCTCGCCCAGCAGCGCGTCGACGCCCATCTGGAAGGGACCCGCGTCGATCTGCCCGGCGAGGGCGCGGGTGACCTGGGTGACGACGACTTCCTGGACGGCGCGGTTCGCGGCCAGCGGGGACATGGCGGCGGTGTAGCGGTCGGCGTTGCCGAGCTCGTGGTCCGCCCAGTACGCGACGGCGCTCGCGGGCACCAGGAGGGCCACGAGCGCGATCAGTACCGCCGACAGGATGCTGCGCACGTCACCAGGGAAAGCGGGCGCGGGCCCGGGCGCGAGCGGTGTTGCTGCGGTTGGGGGGTCGGCCGTCCGGCGGTGGGACACCCTTGCCTCCGGGCGAAGGCGTCGAGTGGGCGCTGCACAGCTGCGTCAACCTGGCCTGGAGCGGCCCGGGCCGGGCCGTTTCGGCAGCGCGGCTGGCCGCGTGGCACGACCTGCCCGCCGCCTACCTCAACAAGCAGCTGCAGGCGCCGGCCCGGGCGGGCATCGTCACCCGATCCGGCAGCAGGGTCCCGGCGCCGGCGCCCCGGCGGCCGATGCCGCCGACTGCGCCATCGCGCACGCCATGACCCGGGCCGAACCGGCCTGGCGCAAGGCCTCGCCGCCCAGAACCTCGACGAGATCCGCCGGCAGGCCGAGCGGCAGGCCCCCGGGGCCCCGGCCCGGCTCCGAGCCCGGCTCGCCGTGCAGTAGCGACGCCGGTGCGCACGCCCTGACCGTTGATCCACTTGCCGGTCCGGGGTGGCGGGTGTGCCCTGGATGATGGGAGAGAGGAGCCCGTCATGGCACATGCGGCACCCACCGCCCCCCGGCGGCAGCCCTGGCAGTCGGCGGACATGGCCCACCTGAGCAAAAGCGCCTACCTGCGACCCGTGCTCGCCGGACTCGTGTACGGCGTATGGGCCGCCTTCATCCAGCGCCAGACGGGTCCGGTCGACGCGGGCAACGTCTTCTACGGGATCCTGTGCGGCGTGCTGTTCGCCGGGATCATGTTCGCCCTGGCCCGGATCGGACCCCGCCTCAGGCGCGAGGTCCACGCCGCCTCGTACGGCGTCTTCCTCGGCGTCGCCGCGGGCTACCTGCACAGCCTCACCAACGCCTCCGTGCTCCGCTCCACCGTCATCGGCCTCTTCGTCGGCCTGGGCGTCGGCCTGGCTGCCTTCTACCGCTACTACCAGCGCGAGGACTGACCTCCGGACCCCGGGCGCGGAGCCGCGCCCGGAACGAGGCGCCCGCAGGACCGCACGGTCCTGCGGGCGCCTCGGTTCGCCCTACGCGGCCGAGTCGGCGGTGGCCGTCTGCTGCGGTTCACTCTCGGACTCGACGGCCACGGTCACGGCCTGGGCCTTGGGTGACTCGGCCGGCTCGGCCGTGCGGACCGGTGGGGTGAAGCGCGTGACCTCGGCGCGGAGCATGGCGTTCAGTGCGGCGTACGGGTCGATGGGCATGGCGGAACCTCGCGGTGCTCAGGGGGGTGTGGGGGCTGCTGCGACCGGGGATACCCCGGGGGATGTCCTGCCGGAGGGGGCGGACACCTCCTCGGCCCGCTCAGCAGCGCAGGACCACACTCCGCACCGTCCGCAGGGACAGGGCCGGTTCGGCCGTCTCCGCGACCGGCCCGCACGGCGGCACGTCCGGGTGTTTCACGTGAAACACCGCGAGGGTGACGCGCCGTACGCCGGGCAGCCCGTGCGCGCCGGTCCGTACGGCCGCTCGTGCCTCGGGGTCGGCGGCCGGATCGGACTGGCCCTCGCCCGGTTCGCCGGGCTCGGCGGGCGCCATGGAAGCGGGACGGGATTCCGCGGCCGCGGCGCCGGCCGGGCCGGCGCCGAACACGCACAGCAGCACCACACAGGCCGCGGTCAGGGCCCGGGTCAGTGCCGTACGCGCGCGTCGCCTCCCGCTCATGCGAGGGGTGTGCCCCGCCACGCCGGGCGACTCCCCGACCGGTCCGGAGAAGCCCCCGACCGGGGGACGAAGACACCCCCCACGGCCGACGGCCGGCGGCCGTGGGGGCGGGCCGGGGCCGCGGTCGCGCCGGACCGCGGGACCACAGGGGCGGGTCAGCGGGTGCGGCGCTGCCCGGTCAGCCGGGCCAGCACGGTGGTCTCGCCGCCGAGCAGCCGCAGTTGGGGCCGGCCGGCCGGATCCTCCCGGGTGGCGGCCCCGCCGGAGGAGACCCGTACGACGGTGAACACGGCCGTACGGCTGTCCGCGCGCGGGATCTCGATGGTGCGGCCCCGCCGCAGCTCGCCGAGGCGCAGCCCGTCCGCGGTGACCACGGCCGTCCCGGCCGCCCCGGGCGCCGGACCGTCGTCGTCCCAGGCAACCGCGTCGCGGTCGCCGGTGAGCGGCACGTCGACGCCCAGACTGGGGATGCGCAGCCGCAGCGGCCGCGCGGCCCGCAGGGGTCCCGTGACCGTACGCAGCGGCCCGGCGGCGGTCCTCGGCGACCGCTGCCCGCGGCCGGGGGTGTGCTGCCCGGACTGCCCGGACTGCCCGGACAGCCCGGACTGTTCCAGCTCCCGTACGAGCCGGCGGTGACCGGACAGCCCCAGCGCCCGCGAGGGCAGTGCGTCGTCGGTGGTCACGGCGGCGGGCTTGGCGCCCTCGGTCCGTTGCAACACCACGATGCCGGTGGACAGCAGAGCCACCGTCAGCGAGGCGACGACCCACTGGGCGCGTGGCATGGGAATCCCTCCAGTCCGGCGCGTGCGGCCGGGTCATGTGAGCAGTGGACACCTCCTGTGCCCACCGGCACCCGGTGAAACACGGGGGGCTGACAGTCCGTCACGGGCGTGTCGTCCCGGGATCCCCGTGTTTCCCCAGCTCGTACCGTATGCCCGGGCCCCTTCCCGAGTCCGTGGGCGATGCGCCCGAAAGGGTGAGGGAAAGGTGGCGTCGGTGTTTCACATGACGACGGCGGCCGTGCCCGCGCCCATCGCTACGGCGGCGAGGTGCACGGCCGGGTGGCCGTAGTCGCCGTACCAGAGGTGACGGACCAGGCCGCCGAGGGCGGCCAGGGCGGCGATGACGCCGATCTGGCCGAACAGCGTGACGGCGCAGCAGGGGGCCAGGAGCAGCAGGAACGAGTTCAGCCAGAACGGGGCGGCGCCCGTCCAGCCTCGCCATTCCCTGATCGCCGTCGGCATGTGCTACCGGCCCCCTCTTCGTCAACTCGTCGGCTGCACAGCCTCCTTGGGGCCGGAGGCGGGCGCAAGGGCCCGTTCGGCTAGATAGCCGAAGACCAGGCCGAAAGTCGTCCACAGCGTGGTCTGGATGGCCAGGGACGTGACGCGGAAGTCCCAGATCAGCGCGGCCGGGAAGGCCTCGGGGACCTCGTTGACGCCGGGCAGGAGGGCGTACGAGACGCCGACAGCGAGGACGAAGGCCGCACCGGCGGTGACCGACGCGTCCCAGTTGCCGAGCCTCGGCGCGAGCCGCCGGCCGAGGATCAGTGCGCCCGCCGCCAGCAGCGCGCTCAGGGCGATCATCAGGAGGTAGAGGGCGGTCCGCCGCCCGGCGGTCTCCGGGTCGCCGACGGCGGGGGGATTGGCGGGGTACTTGAGGAACGGCACCAGGGTGACGGTGACGAACAGGGCCGCGGTGACCAGCGCGGCCGTGGCCCGCGGGCCGAAGCGGCCGATGCGGCCCAGCGCGTAGCAGTAGACGAGCGCGGCGATGCCGCCGAGCGCGACCGCGTACAGCAGGACGCCGGTGCCGAGGCCGGCGGTGGCCTGGAGGGCCCGGCTGACCGGGGCCCCCTCGCCGTGGTCGTGTCCGGCCGCGGCGGCCTCCTCGATGGCGATCGCCGCGTCCACCTTGGATTCACCGAGGAGGTACGCGACGAGGAAGGCGGCGGCGCCGGCCAGCAGACCGGCGAGCATGCCCCTGACGAGCAGCGTGCGGGGGGAAACGTTCATGGTTCGGTTCCCTTGCGGAGACGGAGGTCAGTGGCAGGGGAATCAGTGGCAGGGGAACCCGAGGAGGTGGCGTCCGTCGTGGAACCACTCGTGGACCGTCTCTCCCTGGAAGACGGCGGTGGCGCCCTGCTCGGCGCCGACGAAGTAGAGCAGGACCAGCATCAGGATGCCGACGAAGACGGCCCAGGGGGCCAGGGCGGAGAGCGAGATGGGGGCGATGGCGGGGGCGTTCGTCGTGGGCACGGCGGAGTGGGCCATGGCAGAACCTCCAGAGGGAACACGCGTCCCGGTCAGTGGTGCTCTCGACGACGGTGACGGGTCTGACTCGCCTCCCCCTCCGGGAGGTTTCACAGTGGCGCGACCGTGCCGGATTCTCACCGGTGCTTCCGTCAGCCGTCGTCATGCAGTTGTCTCGTCCGGACCGTACCGCGCTTAGGCTCCCCTTATGAAGACCCCGTTGACACGCGTCCGTCTTTCCGGGCTCCCACTGGACACGGACGCCCGCCTGGGCCGCTTCGGTCACGCGCGGCCGTGCCCCGGGTACGAGGGGCTGCGCGGCCTGGACGCGGGGGAATGGGCGGGACGCACCCTGGACGAGGTGGCGGCCGAGGACCCGGCGGCCCTGCAGGCGTGGATGACGGACCCCGGGTACGCGCCCCCGGGCGGGGAGTCGGTGGACGCGCTGATCGCGCGCGTCGGGGCGGAGCTGGCCGCGCTGCCCGCCGGTACCCACCGGATGACGGTCGAGCGGGCCGTCGTACGGGCGGCCGTGGTGTACGCCCTGGAGCTGCCGGCGCCGGTCTTCTGGCGGCTGGACGTACGGCCGGAGTCGGTGACCACCCTCACCGGGCGGTCGGGGCGCTGGAACCTGCTCGTGGGCGGCCCGAAGGACGCGGACGAGGACTGACGCAGCGCTTCGGCCCGGACCCCGCGACGCGGTCCGGGCCGACGGTCGGGCCTTCTCGTCGAGCGCTACGCGACGATCCAGTCGGAGGTGGCGATCACCGGCTGTACGCCGTCGCGGTGCACGGTGCCCTCGATCAGGCCGTACATCCGGTCCGCCGCGAAGTACACCTCGTTGTCGTTCTTGAGGCCGAAGGGCTCCAGGTCGACGAGGAAGTGGTGCTTGTTGGGGAGGTTGAGGCGCACCTCGTTGACCTTGGGGCAGTTGTCGAGCACGCGCTCGGCCATCTGGTTCAGGGTCTGCTGCAGCGAGTACGAGTACGTCTCCGCGAAGGCTTCCAGCATGTTCTTGCGGACCTTCTTGTACGACTGGTCCCAGTCGTACGAGGCGTCGCCGGCGGCGAGCGCCGAGTGCGCCCAGCGCGCGGTGACCTTGGTCGCCAGGATGCGGTCGTACGCCTCCTGGAGGGTCGTGTACTTGTCCTTGATGTAGCCGTGGAACTCGGAGTTGGTCGAGTTCATCACCGTCAGGTCCTTCAGACCCGAGATGACCTGCAGGCCCGTCGTCTCGCTGTAGGTGATCTGCGCGGTGCGCACCTCCTGGCCCTTGCGGACGAAGGAGTGCTGCTCCTTGCGCGTCGGGACCGGGATGCGGTCCCACACGTACTCCTCGATGCGGATCTGCGCCTCGCGGATCGGCTGCTGCGAGGAGACGAAGTGCTTGGCGAGCAGGATGCCGAAGGCCTCGGG
Organism: Streptomyces sp. NPDC005533; assembly: GCF_042871845.1. Taxonomy (NCBI): domain Bacteria; kingdom Bacillati; phylum Actinomycetota; class Actinomycetes; order Kitasatosporales; family Streptomycetaceae; genus Streptomyces; species Streptomyces sp. NPDC005533. Next base: position 37,079 of record NZ_JBIAJH010000003.1, read on the forward strand.
GGAGTCGATGCCGTGCTCCTTGCCGAAGGCGTACACGGTGTTCTTCGTGGTGTCGGTCGGCAGGCAGTTGGCGTTGTTGCCGGTGAGGTGGACGTCGCGGAACTCACCGCGGAGCGCGACCGAGACGTTGAGGTCGCGGATCTCGTGCCAGGAACCTCCCCCAGACTCCGTCTGGGAGGTACCCCCATTGCCCTTGCGGGTGACCTTGACGATGCGGTTCTCGGCCTTGCCGTACTGGTTCTGCGCCAGGACGTGCTTGCTCATGGCTGTCTTCCTTCGGGTACACGGAGTCCGGCTGACTGGATCCCGTACGCCCGGCGTCCAGCGGAAGGCCCGCTCCCCGCCGTTCGGTCACGGAGGACCGCCCCGGGACTGACGTGCATCCCGGTTCGTAGGTGCTCTGTTCGGATTTCAGCACGTTCACGTGGTGTTCGTAATGGCGCGGAACGTCCAAGACAGGCACCCACGGATTGGGCGACCGTATGGTTCGGCAGGTCAGACCGTGTGCGCGTCGGCCACCGAGAGGGCCTGGTCGAGGATCTCCAGGCCCTTGGCCACGTCCTGCGGCGCGATGTTGCAGGCCGGCGCCACGTGGATGCGGTTGCCGGCGACGAGCGGCCAGAGCCCGCCCTTCTTGCAGGCGGCGGCGAACTCGGCCATCGGCGCGTTGTCCGCACCGGCGGCGTTGTACGGGACGAGCGGCTCGCGCGTCTCCTTGTCCCGTACGAGCTCCAGCGCCCAGAAGGTGCCGAGGCCGCGGACCTCGCCGACCGACGGGTGCCGTTCGGCCAGCGCCCGCAGGCCGGGGCCGAGCAGCTCGGCGCCGGTGCGGGCGGACTGCTCGACGGTGCCCTCCTCCTCCATGACGTTGATCGTCGCGACGGCGGCGGCGCAGGCCAGCACGTGCCCGGAGTAGGTCAGCCCGCCCGGGTAGGGCCGGCGGGCGAAGGTCTCGGCGATGGCGGCCGAGATCGCGACGCCGCCGAGCGGTACGTAACCGCTGGTCACGCCCTTGGCGAAGCAGATCAGGTCGGGGGTGACGTCCCAGTGCTCGGAGGCGAACCAGCGGCCGGTGCGCCCGAAGCCGACCATGATCTCGTCGAGGACGAAGACGATGCCGAAGCGGTCGCAGAGCTCGCGCACGCCGGCCAGGTAGCCGTCGGGGTGCACGAGGACGCCCGGGGCGCCGCCGACGGTCTCCAGGATGATCGCGGCGATGGACTGCGGGCCCTCGAAGACGATGGTGTCCTCCAGGTGCCGCAGCGCCCGCTCGCACTCCTCGGCCTCCGTGGCCGCGTAGAACGGCGAGCGGTAGGCGAAGGGCCCCCAGAAGTGCACGACGCCGGCGGTCGCGGAGTCGTTGCCGAAGCGGCGGGCGTCCCCGGTCAGGTTGATCGCGGTGGAGGTGGCGCCGTGGTACGAGCGGTACGCGGACAGCACCTTGGGCCGACCGGTGTGCAGCCGGGCCATGCGGACGGCGTTCTCCACGGCCTCGGCGCCGGCGTTGGTGAAGAAGATCTTGTCGAGGTCGCCCGGGGTGCGCTCGGCGATCAGCCGGGCCGCCTCGGAGCGCACGTCGACGGCGAAGCCGGGCGCGACGGTGCACAGCTTGGCCGCCTGCTCCTGGATGGCCGCGGTGACCTTGGGGTGCTGGTAGCCGATGTTGGTGTAGACCAGGGCGCTGGAGAAGTCGAGGTAGCGGTTGCCCTGGTAGTCCCAGAAGTACGACCCCTCGGCGCCGGCGACGGCGAGCGGGTCGATGAGCTCCTGCGCCGACCAGGAGTGGAAGACGTGCTTCCGGTCAGCGTCTTTCACGGTGGCGAGGGCGTCGGCTTCTGCGTTCATGAAACGAGCGTAGTTGTCCAGGATGTGGACACGGCGGCGGTGGCCCACCGTGTCCGCCGCGTGGCGCTCGGCACAGGCCGGGCCCGACCGTGGCGGGCCGACCGGGACCTCTCCGTGAATGGCCCCGACGATATTGCCATTTCGTTATCCGTGATTGCCGGATAGGCCCGAAATGACGGCAGTTGGTGATGATCTACTGGATGTCGCTTCGGCCTGGCGCGACCAATCAGGGTGAAGTGCAGGCGCTTTAGCGACACTTTAGTCCGCGCGACTCCGGCAGTGCAATCGGGGATCGCGGAATCAGTATCTGGGGGAGAACATGTCTTTCGTTTCCAAGAAATCCGCCCTGCGCGTGACCGTCGCCGCGGTCGCCATGGCGTCCTTCGCCCTGACCGCCCCGCAGGCCTCCGCGGTGGAGGCCGTACCGGCCGCCGGCGGCGTGCAGATCTCCGCCGCGGCGGACGCCACCACGCGCGCCGTCGTCAAGGCCCAGCCGGTGGCGGCCGCCGCGACGGCCAACCTGTGCGGCGCCGGTTACGAGCTGACCTTCGCCGAGCAGCTTCCGGACTCCCGCCGTTTCGGAACCCTCTTCACCTACCGCAAGGAGGGTGTGGGGTCCTGTGCCGTCTTCGACAACAACCTCGGCACGGCGAAGTACATGAAGCTGAAGATCTGCGAGACCTCCAAGCCGCGCCCCGCGGGCACGCCGCGTCCGTGTCAGACGGACGAGGGGAACTTCAGCCAGTACGCCGGTCCGGTGCGCGTGAACGACGTCTGCGGAGAGGTCACCGCGGTCATGAAGAGCAACAACATCGCGATCATCGACCGCGTGCGCCTCGTGCCGCCCTGCAAGTAACCGGTCCACCGGAAAAGGCCCCCGCAGAGGAAATGCGGGGGCCTTCTTCCGCGTGCTGCGGCGGGAACCTGCCCGTCACTTGTCGGAGTAGCTGAAATCCCCGACGGTCCACGCGCTGACGTCCTTCACCGCGATCCGGTACATGCCGCCCGTCTCGGGGATGCCCAGGGTGCCCTGGAGGATGCGCGCCACGTGGAAGTGCAGGTGCGAGGGCGCCTCGGCGGCCTGTCTGTCACCGCGGTCGGCGGAACTGAAGATCTCGGCGAACGGGCCCAGCTGGTCGGAGTCCCGCAGGACCTCGGCCACCCGCTGACGCCAGACGCTCTCGGGGGCGAGCCGGCCCGTGATGACGGCACCGTGGACCACGACGGTCAGGGACATCTGATTGGTCTGCTCCGACTCGACCATGGCGGCGAGATCGAGGAGCAGGTCGTCAGGGATCGACATGGACAGCGACTCTAGCAACCGCGGTCAGGCATCGGCCGGGCTTCCGAGCAGCGCCGAGGCCTCCTGGAGCGGGGTCAGTACGGGCGCCGGAGCCGGGACCGAAAGGTCGCGGCAGGTGAAGCCGAGCCGGGTCAGCGCCCGGGTGACCTCGGCCGCCGTGAAGTCGCGCCGGTCCTGCCGGGTGACGACCTCACCGACCTGCTTGACGGGGTAGGTGCGGCGGCTGATGATCACCGACGCTCCCGTGACGGGCTCGGCCTTGACGCCCTTCATCTTCTCCTCCACCTCGCTCTTCTCGAGGTCGAAGGGGTACCGGGCGATGACGAAGCGCATGATGCCTCACAGACGTGACGGAGCGGGCGGGACGGGGTCGAGCGGGGCGGGGGCGTCGCGGGACGCGGGTCAGGCGGCCATGCCCAGGGAGCGGCGGCGCTCCTGGGCGGGGCGGCTGCGCCGACCGCGGGAGGAACGCGCGCTGCGCCCGGACCGCTCCGGCTGCGGCGCGGTGATGGTGACGGGGATGCCGGAGGGCGCCTGGGCGCCGGTGATGCGGTTCAGCGCCTCCTCCCCGGAGCGGACCTGGGTGGTCTGCGGGACGATGCCCGCCGCTGCCATCAGACGCGTCATCTCGCGGCGCTGGTTCGGCGTGACCAGGGTGACGACGCTGCCGGACTCGCCCGCACGGGCGGTACGCCCACCACGGTGCAGGTAGTCCTTGGGGTCGGTGGGCGGGTCCACGTTCACGACCAGGTCGAGGTTGTCCACGTGGATGCCGCGCGCCGCGACGTTGGTGGCCACCAGCACCGTCACGTGCCCGGTCTTGAACTGGGCCAGGGTCCGGGTGCGCTGCGGCTGGGACTTCCCGCCGTGCAGCGCCGCCGCCCGTACCCCGCTGCTCAGCAGGTGGCTGGTGAGCTGGTCGACGGCGTGCTTGGTGTCCAGGAACATGATCACCCGGCCGTCGCGCGCCGCGATCTCGGTGGTGGTCGCGTGCTTGTCGGTGCCGTGCACGTGCAGCACGTGGTGCTCCATCGTGGTGACGGCGCCGGCCGAGGGGTCGACGGAGTGCACGACGGGGTCGGTCAGGTAGCGGCGCACCAGCCGGTCGACGTTGCGGTCGAGGGTGGCGGAGAACAGCATCCGCTGGCCCTCGGGGCGCACCTGGTCGAGCAGGGCGGTGACCTGCGGCATGAAGCCCATGTCGGCCATCTGGTCGGCTTCGTCGAGGACGGTGATCGCGACCTGGTTCAGCCGGCAGTCGCCGCGGTCGATCAGGTCCTTGAGCCGTCCGGGCGTCGCGACGACGACCTCGGCGCCGCCGCGCAGCGCGCTGGCCTGCCGGCCGATGGGCATGCCGCCCACGACGGTGGCCGTACGCAGCTTCATGGCGCGGGCGTAAGGGGTGAGGGCGTCCGTGACCTGCTGGGCCAGCTCGCGGGTCGGTACGAGGACCAGCGCGAGCGGCTGCCGGGGCTCGGCGCGCTGTCCGGCCGTGCGGGCCAGCAGCGCGAGGCCGAAGGCGAGGGTCTTGCCGGAGCCGGTGCGCCCGCGGCCCAGTACGTCGCGGCCCGCGAGGGAGTTCGGCAGGGTCGCGGCCTGGATCGGGAACGGCACGGTGACGCCCTCGGAGCCGAGCGCGGACAGCAGCTGCTCGGGCATGTCGAGGTCGGCGAAGGCCTCGACGGCCGGGAGCGCCGGGGTGATCGTCTCGGGGAGGGCGAATTCGCCCTGGAGGGCGGCGGGGCGGCGGCTGCCGCCGTAGCCGCCGGAACGGCCGGAGCCGCCGTAACCCGAACCGCCGGAGCCGCCGGCGCGGCTGCCGCGGCCGGAGCCGCCGAAGCTCGCGGAGCCGCCCTTGCGGGGGGTGCGGGAAGTGCGGTCGTTCGAACGGGTGGTGCGGTTCATGCAGAACCTTCCTCGATGCGGCGCGTATCGAGGAATTCCCGGGCAGGGGAGATTCGCGAGAACGAGCCGAGATAAAGCCGGGACGGGGCCGTGCCGTGCCGTAAGGGGCGGGCCGGTCCGTCGTGGAGAGGGTGCCGCGCTGCGCGTCGGAGAGCCGGGGTGCGGCGGACGGTGCAAGCGGGCGGGGGCGGGGCGGTGCGTCGGTGGAGACACTGCCGCCCGGCCGGACGTCGAGGCGGGCCGGCGCGGAGCGCCGTCACCCGCCGCTCACGCGGGCCGTCGGCGACCGACAGGGCGTGAGCGGGGAAAAAGCAACGCGCCGAGGCCCGCACCCCAAGGTGCGGGCCTCAGCTGCGTGTACGCGTCAGCGTCAGGCGGGAACGATGTTCTCGGCCTGCGGGCCCTTCTGGCCCTGCGTGACGTCGAAGGTAACCTTCTGGCCTTCCTGAAGCTCACGGAAGCCGGAGGAGGCGATGTTCGAGTAGTGGGCGAAGACGTCAGCGCCGCCGCCCTCCTGCTCGATGAAGCCGAAGCCCTTTTCCGCGTTGAACCACTTCACGGTGCCAGATGCCATATGAATTCTCCTTTGGGGCAGTGCCCGGGACCGCACTGTGCGAGCCCGGCGTCGCCGCGATGATTGCCCCGACCGGAATGTGCAAATCTCACTGCATGCGCCGGAAATAAAAAGTGCGCCCACCGAAAATCAGGTGAGAGCACTTGTAAGTTTTTGGGAACCACAACTGCAACTGACTTCACAGTAGCACGGGAGTCGGCTCGCGGGGCGTAGATTTTTCCCTGTAGCAGGTCTGGCGTAATGACGCACCTGCGGGAACGGAAATCGACGCGTGAAAATCATATAAACGCGTGTGCCCCTTGGCCGGGGACGCCCGCGCTGTGACGCAGGTCACGCGGATGGTCGGGCTTTCGGCGCACTCTTCCACGGCGCAGGGCGGGTGACGCGTACGGCGAGGGGCAGCCCTAGGCGCTGATGCGGACCAGCGCGAGCGTGATGTTGTCGGGCCCGCCGGCGTCGATGGCGGCCCGCCACAGCTCGAAGGCGGCCCTGCCGTCGTCGTGCACGCGCAGCAGGTCCTCGATCTCCTCGTCCGGCACCGGGTCGGTCAGCCCGTCGCTGCACACCAGGTAGCGGTCGCCCTCGGTCAGCGCGAAGGCCGCGATGTGGGGTGCGATCGTGTGGTAGCCGCGGCTGCCGCCGAGGGTCTGGGTGACGGCCGACGTGGTGCGGTGTCCGGGGGCCGGCGGCGGGCTGTCGTCGACGCTGACCTGGTGCAGGCCGTCCGGCGCCGCGCGGAACACCTTGCTGTCGCCGATGTTGAACACCACCAGCGACTCCGGCAGGACGAGTGTCCCGGCGATCGTGGTGCCCATGGCGGCCAGGTCCGGCCGGCCGTCGGTGGCCGAGTGCACGGCTTGGTTGCAGCGGCGCAGGGCGTCGGCGAGGGCGTCCTCGCCGTCCAGTTCGGCGCCGAGCGAGGCGAGGTGGCGTACGACCAGCTCGCTGGCCACCTCGCCGGCCGGCTGCCCGCCGAGCCCGTCGGCGACGGCGACGACGAGCGGTCTGCCGAAGGGGAAGAGCAGGGTCTGGGGGTTCTGCGTCACGGTCCCGCACAGCGTCCACGGGCCGACGACGAGGCTGTCCTCGTTGCGTTCTCGCACCAGCCCGACATGACTCAGGGCGGTCACGGCTATGTAGGGCACGTCGATGACCCGCCTTTCCGCAACGGCAACGGCAGACGTGTACCTCACCCATTGTCGCGCCGTCCCGGCATGCGGGGCGCGGCCTGCCGGAGCACGCTGGTCGTGGAGCCGCCTGTGCGCCGACCGGCGGCCCGGCCAGGAAGGACTGGAGATGTTCGCGAGGCTGAGCACCTACCAGGGATCACCGGTCCCCGCGGGGGGAGACCTGACCGCGAGCTCGCAGGCGGTCGTCCGCCAGGTCCAGGACGTTCCAGGCTTCCGGGGCGTCTACTACCTCGTCGACCGGGCCACGGGGGAGGCCAAGACGCTGACGTTGTGGGAGGACGAGCGCACCATGCGGGACAGCGAGGAGGAGGCCGCCCGCATCCGTGAGGAGACGGCGCAGCGGGAGGGCCAGCGCATCGTCTCCGTCGAACACTTCGAGGTGGGCTTCAGCCACCTCCAGCCGTAGCGCGGGACCGGTACGCGGGCCGGCTGCGGTACCAGCTTCCAGAGCACCAGGTACGAGGAGCGATGGCCATGGGCAAGCTCTCGATCGACCAGTTGCGCGAACGGGTCCGCGGGCCCGTCGTCACGCCCGACGACCCGTCCTACGACGAGGCCCGCAAGGTCAACAACGCCATGATCGACCGGAGGCCGGCCGCCGTCGTGCGCTGCGCCAACGCCGGCGACGTCATGGCCACCGTCGAGTTCGCCCGTGAGAACGAGCTCGATCTGGCGGTGCGCGGCGGCGGGCACAGCGTGCCCGGCTTCGGCACCTGCGACGACGGCGTCGTCGCCGACCTGTCGGGGATGCGCGGGGTCCGCGTGGACGCGGCGCGCCGCACGGCGCGCGCCGAGGGCGGCGCGACCTGGGGGGACTTCAACGCGGCGACGCACGCCTTCGGGCTGGCCACGACCGGCGGGATCATCTCGACCACCGGGATCGGCGGGCTCACCCTCGGCGGCGGCATCGGCTACCTGTGCCGCGGAATGGGTCTGAGCTGCGACAACCTGATTTCGGCCGATGTGGTGACCGCGGACGGCCGGTTGCTCGTGGCGAGCGAGGAGGAGCACGCCGACCTCTTCTGGGCGCTGCGCGGCGGCGGCGGCAACTTCGGCGCGGTGACCTCCCTGGAGTACCGGCTCGGGCCGGTCAAGGACATCTACGGCGGTCCGATGCTGTTCGAGCTGGAGGACGCCGCCACGGTCCTGCGCTCCTTCGCGGACCACATCGCCGACGCCCCGGAGGAGCTGGGCGGGTTCCCGGCCTTCCAGATCGCCCCGCCGCTGCCCTTCATCCCGGAGGACCGGCACGGTGAGCCGTTCGCGCTGATCGTGGCCTGCTGGGCCGGGCCGCTCGACGAGGGGCCGCGGGCCCTGGAGGCCTTCCACGACTTCGCGCCGGTGGTCGCCGAGCACGTGGGCCCCATGCCGTACCCCGCGCTCAACAGCGCCTTCGACGCCCTGGTGCCGCCCGGACTCCAGCACTACTGGAAGGCCAACTTCGTCACCGAGCTCACCGACGAGGCGATCGCGGCGCACCTGGAGCACGCCCCGCGGCTGCCCGCCGTGAACTCCACGGTCCACATCTACCCGGTCAACGGCGCCTGCCACCGGGTCGCCCCGGACGCGACGGCCTACGCCTACCGCGACGCCTCGTTCGCCACCGTCATCGCCGGCATGTGGCCGGACCCCGCCGACAACGAGGCCAACATCGCCTGGGTCCGCGACTACTACGAGGCGACGGCCCCGCACTCCGAGGAGGGCGGTTACGTCAACTTCATGGCCGATGACGACCAGGACCGCATCCGGGCCAACTACAAGGGGAACTACGACCGGCTGGTCGAGGTCAAGCGGACGTACGACCCGGGGAACCTGTTCCACCTGAACCAGAACATCAAGCCGTAGCGGGGCGGGCGGGCGCTGCCGTCCGGAGTCATGCGGATGCGGAATGTCATGGGATCTGCATATTTTGGCAGGTGTACCGGAAGATCCCGTACATCCGGTTTGTCTGACTGAGGAAGGCCCCCATGAAGCGTTTCCCGGTGATCGGTCTGCTCTGCGTCAGCGTGGCTTTCGGTCTCTCCGCCTGCTCCGACGACAGTTCGCCCGAGGAGGAGGCCACCCAGGCGGCGAAGGACCTCTGCACCGACCTGACCGCGCTGAAGGCCGACAACGCCAAGCTGAAGGCCCTGAACCCCGCCTCCGCGACCAAGGACCAGGTCAAGGAGGCCTACGACGCCGTCCAGGACGACTGGAACGGGGTCAAGGAGAACCTGAGCAAGCTGAAGGACGCGGAGCGGGAGGCGGTGAAGTCGGCCGCCGAGAACCTCAAGAAGGGCTACGAGGACCTGCCGGGCGACACCACCGGCAAGGACGCCCTCACCCAGCTCCAGCCGCAGATCCAGCAGCTGGACGAGACCACGACGGCGGCTTCCACCCGTCTCAAGTGCTGACGGGCTGACCGGGCGGGACCCCGGCCGGTTCTCCGGCCGGGGTCCCGCCGCGTACGCTCACGCGTCGTTCTCGTCCGGATCGGCGCGCCCGGCCCCGCGCCGGCGGATCCCGAGCTCGACCGCGCCGAAGAGCGCCTTCGCGATCACGCCCACCAGGAGCAGGTCGGCGGCCATCTGCAGGGTGGTCAGCACGCGGCCGGTCTCCGTGACGGGCACGATGTCGCCGAAGCCCACGGTCGCGAACACCGTGAGCGTGAAGTACAGGGCGTCGGTGCGGTTCAGCGGCTCCGAGAACGTCCCCGGTACCTCCTTGGCGAGCAGGAAGTACGTCACGGAGAAGATCACCAGGAACAGCGGCACGGCGGTGGCCAGCGCCTCCATGGCGCGCAGCCGGGGGAAGGCCGCCCGGGCGACGGCGCTCACCTGCCTGACCACCAGCCAGCCGAAGAGACCCAGGCCCAGCACGAGCGAGACCATGGTGCGCAGCACGATCTCGCCGTCCAGGGGCGCCAGGTAGTACAGCGCCGTGATCAGGACGATCGAGGCCGCCGAGCGGAGCAGACAGCCCCACAGGACGCGCCGGCGCGCCCGGGGTGTTGCGGCGGTGGTGCCGTCCATGGAACCACTCCTCGCGCAGGCGGGCGGAACCCCCCGGCCATTGCAGCACCCGCCGCCGCGGCCCGCATCTCCGCGTGCGGACGGCCCAGCCGCCCGTGTCAGGGCAGTGCCACGGGCGTCCAGATGAGCGGATAGGCGGCGCTCCCGGTGCGTTCGGCCCATGCGAGGCGCTCCCGTACGACGGCCCGGCGGCTCTCGGGGCTCTCTTCCGCCAGCCGGCCGAGGAGGTCGCGTACGCGGCGCAGGGCCATCGGGGAGTGCGCGGCGGCGAAGAGGAGGTCGTCGAAGGCCGTCCGGACGTACTGCTCCCAGTCGGGGACGGGGACCGTCACCCGCACCCGCCCGGCCCCGTCGGTGAACCGGCCGAAGTCCAGCTCCCGGTCGGCGAGCCGGGTGAGCAGGTCCTCCAGCCGGTCCACGGTGTCCACCGCCGTCGCCGGATCGTTGACGGCGGGGGAGAGCGCGCGCAGCGCGATGTCGACCAGGAGCCTGAAGGGCAGTTCGGGATCCTGGTCGAAGGTGCGTTCCACGCCGGTGACCACGGCCTCGCGCAGGACCTCCTCGGTCAGTTCGGCGCCCGTCACCTCGGCGAGGGGCATGCCCCGCGAGAGGGGCCGGCCGGGGGTGACCCGGAAGTCGATCGCGCAGTCGTGCCGCTGGGCCAGCGCCACCAGGGCGTGTACGTCGAGCTGCTGGACCACGGTTGCCGGCCCGGACCAGCGCACGGTGGAGGTGACGCCGCTCCCCGGGGGCGGCGGCGCCGGGGCCGCACGGCCGGGAGCGTACGGCCGCAGGTCCAGCGTGTCGTAGGACCGGTGGGCCCGGGTGACGATCGCGGTGAGCGCGTGGGCGAGCTGGATCGAGTCGAACGCCTTCGTCTGCAGCGTCCTCATCTGGGCGAGGGCGATCAGCGTGAGGATCATGGCGGTGCAGGGGAGGAGGGCCGCGACCTCCTTGCGGGTGCCGATGCCGAGCCCCGCGACGACGCAGAAGACGAAGACGCCGACGGCGAAGGCGAAGGCGCGCCAGACGATCGGTTCGTCGCGGAAGAAAGCGAGGCGCGGGGTGAACGTGCTGGCGGAGAACTGCACGACCAGGAACAGCATCGAGTAGATGATGCTCACCAGGCTGATGACGCCGAACCCGACCGAGAACAGCATGGTCGTCACGCGTCCGGCATCCACCTGTGGTCCCACGTCGGCCAGGGGGGCCAGCAGCCCCAGCACCAGCCCGCCGAGCGCGCAGATCAGTTGGGTCACGTCCCGGCGCATCGCGCGCGTCGGCCGTTGGAACATGCGGCCAAGCCCCCTCACGGTCACGGGTCGGGTGACGGGTTACGGGAGGGATGCAATCACGGGAGTGACGGGACCGGGCGGTGAAATGCCGGATATGCACTGTTCTCTGTTTCTCGTGGAAGGCTGGTCACCGACGTCGGGAACCATCCCCGTGAGGAGTGCACCGTGTCCGGTCCGCAGGCCACCGCGCGCCGGCTCCGCCTGCCCCCGTGGATGCGCAAGCACACGCCGCTGCTGAGCCGGATCCTCGAACAGCTCGCCGCCGTCAAGGTCCTGGACTGCGCGTTCAGGCTGGCCGCGCAGGCCTTCCTCGGGGCAGTGCCGGCCCTCTTCGTCATCGGCGCCCTGGCACCCGACTGGCTCCAGCAGGAGCTGGTCTCGTCCCTCCGGGCCACGCTCGGGCTCCAGGACGCCGCCCTGGACCAGGTGCGGCAGGTGTACTCGGCCACCGACTCCACCGCCACCGCGAGCACCGGCGCGGTGGGGGTCGTGGTGACGCTGATCTCGGCCACCGCGTGCAGCCGCGCCCTGCAGATGACCTGCGAGCGCTCCTGGCACCTGCCCAAGGCCAAGGCCAGGCTCGCGGCCTGGCGGTGGCTGGCCTGGATCCTCGTCTGGCTGAGCGCGCTGCTCTTCCAGGGGCCGGTCCAGAGCGCCTTCGGCGCCGGCCCGGTCGTCGGCTTCCTGCTCGGCGTGGTCAGCGGCACGCTGCTCTGGTGGTGGACCCAGCACCTGCTGCTCGGCGCCCGGGTGCCGTGGCTGCCGCTGTTGCCCGGCGCGGTGCTGGCCGGGACGGGGGAGCAGTTGCTGTCGACGGTGTCGAAGCTCTACATGCCGCACGCCGTGGAGCGCAGCATGCGGCAGTTCGGCAGCCTCGGGTCGGTCTTCGCCCTGATGTCCTGGCTGATCGTGCTGTTCGTCGTCCTCACGGTCTCCATCGCCGTCGGGTACGTGGTGGCCCGCGAGCCCCTGCCGGCCCGTTGGCTCGGCACCCCCCGGGGAGAGGGCGCCACGGAGCCGGGGTGAACGCGCAGCGGTGCACGCCGGCCGGCGCAACGGTCCGGCTGATGCGGCCGGTTGCCGACGGGTCAGGAGCGGCCGCGGCCGGAGGGGCCCACGATGCCGAACAGGGCGCCGTCGGGGTCGCGCAGGGTGACCTCGTGCGGGAAGAGTCCGGAGTCGGCCGCGGGGCCGGTCACGGGACGGGGCACGGAGACGGCGCTGCCGCCCAGGGCGGTGGCCGCCTTCACCGCGGTCTCCACGTCGGGCACGGCGAAATGGACGTGCCAGCGCGGCCGCAGGGCCGGATCGGGGGCCGCCGTGAGGCTGCCGCCGTGCAGGCGGGCCACCGTCCGGCCCGCGTGGCGCAGCTGGATGCGGTTGTCCTCCTCCACGTAGGCGACCTCGCAGCAGCCGGTCTGCCCGCAGGCCCACTCCAGGACCTCGCCGTAGAAGATGGCGGCGTCGAAGGCGTCCCGGGTGCGCAGTTCGAGCCAGGCCGGGGCGGCTTCCCCGCCCATGCCCCAGTCGGGGATGGCGTCCCCCTGCCAGATCCCGAACACCGCCCCGTCGCGGTCGGAGGCGAGCGCCGCCCGGCCGGTGCCGAAGGCGAGGGGGCCGACGGCGACGGTTCCGCTGCGTTCGCGGATGCGCCCCGCCGTGACGTCGGCGTCGTCCACGGCGAAGTACGGGGTCCAGGCGACGGGGGCCGTGACCGCCGGGGGCAGGGCGCCGATCCCGGCCACCGGTACCCCGTCGCTGAAGCCGACGGTGAAGCCCTCCCCGAGCCGGGCCGCGCCGAACTGCCAGCCGAGGACCGCGGCGTAGAACGCCTGCGAGGCGCCGGGGTCGCGGGCCATCAGGCTGACCCAGCAGGGTGCGCCGAACGTCTCGTGACTCGATGTCGACACGCCTGTCCACCCCATCCGCTGGTGCGCCCCCGGGAGCCCCGTTCCGTCGGGCACATCCTCGTACCGTCGGCCGGCGCCCCCGGGACGACACGGCGTACGGGCACCCGGGCGGCGCAGCGCGGAGCTACAGGTCGTGTTCCACCGTCGGGGCGGCGTGCGCGCCGAGGGAGTCGACGTCCTCCATGAAGCTCAGCATCCGGGAGTTGACCAGGTCGGGGTGGTCGATCTGCGGGCCGTGCCCGGTGGCGGCGACGATCTCTGCGCGGGCGCCGGGTATCAGGCGCGGCACCCGCTCCAGCTGCCGCTTCGGGTGCACGAGCAGGCTCCGCTTGCCCATGATCAGGTAGAACGGCGTCCGGATGGAGCCCAGTTCGGCATCGGACAGGGGCAGTGGCGCGGGGCGGCGGATCCGGAAGGCCCGCACGCCGGCCTGGATCATGGCGCGGAGTTCGGGAACGATGATCACCGGCTGCTCCAGCCAGGCGGCGAGGCGCGGGCGCAGTGCCTTGGGCGCGTAGCTGGCGAAGAGGCTGGCGAAGATCCAGACGAAGAAGCGCAGGCCGACCTTCTCCAGGCCGCCGGGGTCGAGGGCGGTGACGGAGGCGAGTCGGCCGGGCTTGAGGTGGGCCTGGTTGATGACGAGCCAGCCACCGTAGGAGGAGCCGACGAGGTGGACGCGGTCGAGGCCGAGGGCGTCGAGGGCCTCGTCCATCCACTGGGCTGCCCGCTCGGGCTGCCACATGGGTTCGCGCTGGACGCTGCGGCCGGGGTCTCCGGGGGTGTCGAGTGCGTAGACGGGGCGTTCGGCGCTGAGCGCGTGGGTGTTGGGGTACCACTGGGCGGAGCAGCCGCCGGAGCCGTGGATCAGGACGACGGGCGTGCGTGACTCGGCCGCCGGGTCCGTGGGGCCGTACCGGTAGACGTGCGTGGTGCCGAAGCTGGTCTCGACGTCCGTCTCGGAGCGGGCGGGCGCGCCCAGGGCGTAGACGGCCTCGCAGGCGGCGAAGTAGCGGTCGCGCAGCTGGTCGTTGACGTAGCGGCCGATGTCACGGCGCGCACGGGTCGTGTTCTCGGGCACGGGGCACCTCCGGGAGGAGTCATTCTTCGTGGTACGACCGTACCACGATCATGATACGGCGGTACCATGAAGGCGGCCGGAGAGCCCGGACCGCGGACTCGACCGAGAGCGGAGACGACGGCAGATGCCGAAGCGCGTGGACCACGAGGAACGGCGCGCCCAGATCGCCGAGGCGCTCATCCAGGTCGCGGGGCGGCGCGGGCTGCACGCGGTCGGCATGCGGGACGTGGCCGCGGAGGCGGGCGTGTCCCTGCGCCTCGTGCAGTACTACTTCGAGACCAAGGAGAAGCTGCTCTTCTACGGACTCCAGCACCTCACGCACCGCTTCACCGCGCGGGTGGGCGCCCGTCTGGCCGCCGCCGGGCCGGACCCGGGCCCGCGCGCGACGATCGAGGCGCTGCTGCTGGCCTCCCTGCCGACCGACGAGGAGAGCCGCACCTTCCACCTCCTCTACAGCTCCTACTCGATCCTGTCGGTGACCGACGAGGCACTGGCCGCCCAGCCCTTCATCGACAACCCCGACGCCGCCGAGAACGCCCTGACCGGCCTGCTCGAAGGGGCCAAGGCGTCCGGCCTGGCCGACCCCGGCGTCGACGCGCGCACGGAGGCGATCAGCCTGCTCGCGATGACGGCGACCATGGGCACCAGCATCCTCGTGGGCCAGCGCGGCCCCGAGTCGGCCCTCGCGGTGCTCCACCACCACCTGGACCGGATCTTCACGCCGGCAGCACGCCCGGCAGCCCCGTGAACCGGGCTCGGGGGGTGCGGGGCCGCGCGGCGCTCCGTCGGTGAAGTGATCTGCCTCACACGCTGTCACGGCGGGCGGTCGGCCGTTGTCCACAAGCCGACACCCCAAGAAGCGGAGGACACCATGGCTGAGAACTTCGATGTCGTCGTGATCGGCGGCGGGTACGCGGGCGTGATGGCGGCCAACCGGCTGACGCGGCGCGGCGACGTGCGCGTGACGCTGGTCAACCCGCGTGCGACCTTCGTCCACCGGATCCGCTTGCACCAGCTGGTCGGCGGCACCGACAGCGCGGTCGTCGACTACCGCGAGGTCCTGGCCGACGGCGTGCGGCTGGTGGTCGACACCGTGGCGCGGATCGACGCGGCCGGGCGCAGCGTGGCGCTGGCATCGGGTGGCACGGTCGGCTACGACTACCTCGTCTACGCGGTGGGCAGCGGCAGCGCCGACCCGGGCGTGCCCGGCGCCGCGCAGTTCGCCTACCCGCTCGGCACGCTGGAGGAGGCGCAGCGGCTGCGGCCCGTCCTCGACCAGGCGCCCCTGTCGGCCGCGGTGACGGTGGTCGGAGCGGGCCCGACCGGCATCGAGACGGCCGCCGAACTGGCCGAGCAGGGGCGGGCGGTGACCCTCGTCTGCGGCGGGGTCCTCGGGCCGTACCTGCACGCCCGGGGCCGGCGCTCGGTGGCCGGGCGGCTGGCCGCACTCGGGGTGACCGTGCTCGACGGCCCCGGCACGAAGGTGACGGCCGTGACGCGCGACGCCGTACGGCTCGCCGACGGCCGGACGCTGTCGAGCGAGGTGACCGTCTGGACCGCCGGCTTCGCGGTGCCGGACCTGGCCGCGCGCAGCGGGCTGAGCACCGACGCCCAGGGGCGACTGCTCACGGACGAGACGCTGACCAGCGTGGACGACGTACGCGTCATCGCGGCCGGCGACTCGGCCGCGCCGTCGGACCTGCCGCTGCGGATGAGCTGCCAGGCCGCGATGCTGATGGGCGCGCGCGCCGCCGACACGGTGCTCAGCCGGATCGCCGGTGAACGGCCCGAGACCCTCAACCAGTTCTTCGGCGCCCAGTGCATCAGCCTCGGCCGGCGCGCCGGCATCTTCCAGTTCGGCAACCGGTCCGACGTCGCGGTGTGGTTGCACGTCGACGGCCGGCTGGGCGCGAAGCTCAAGGAGGCGGTGTGCAAGGGCGTCGTCAAGCACATGGCCGAAGAGGCGCACCAGCCCGGCGGCTACGGCCTGCACCGCATATCGGGCGGCCCCGGCCGCGCACAGCGCGTGGCCGCCAAGCGCGCCGGAGCCCCGACGCCCACCGCGGAACGCACCGCCTAGGTCGTCTGCCACCCCGAGGACGACGGTGCGGAAGGGCCGGCCCGGCGGCCCCGCCTACTGCGGGGCCGCGGTCCGGGCCCTCCGGCGGCCCATCCCGCGGTAGACCACCCAGAGGCTGACCAGAACGAGGAGCACGCCGCCGATCAGCCACCCCACGGACCCGCCGTCGCGGTACTGCCGGACGCCGCTCACCAGCAGGAGGCCGGACGGAACCAGCCCCGCCCAGTCGAGGGCTCTGCTCCATCGTGTGACTCTCGCGGACTCGATCATGGCCTGATCCTGACAGGCGCCCCAGTGCTCCACCAGACCTGTCCACGGACTGCTCCGCGCAGCATTTCGATGGGTTGGGCGGAAGGCCATGGGGTAGGCGGCCGTTCGTGCGGTAGCAGCTCGCGCGCCGGTGGCCGGAAGGGCCGGGGGCTCCGAGATCATCGACGTAGGCCGGCGCAAGACGGCGACCGACCGTGTAGCGCGTACCGCGCACCGCTTTTCGTTGACCGGGAGAGAAACATGACCATCAAGGACATCGGGCCGGAACCGCAGAGCTTCGACCTCGAGAAGGCGACCGTCGAGAACCCGAACTACCGCGCGGTCGCCTGGTCCGGGAAGTACCTTCAGCTGACCCTCATGTCGATCCCGGTCGGTGAGGACATCGGCCTGGAGGCGCACCCGGAGACCGACCAGTTCCTACGCCTCGACGCGGGCCGGGGCCGCGTCCAGATGGGCAGCGCGAAGGATCGACTCGACTTCGACCGGGAGGTCGAGGACGGCTGGGCCATCTTCGTGCCCGCCGGCACCTGGCACAACGTCACCAACATCGGTGACGAGCCCATGCAGCTGTACGCCGTGTACGCGCCGACCCACCACGCGCCGGGCCTGGTCCAGGCGACGGCCGCCGACGCGGAGCGCGACGAGGACTCGGGCCGGGACGAGCCGCCGAGCTGGTCGGTCCAGCCCCCCCAGCAGCCGTCGGACAAGCACGCCTGACCAGCCCGCGGGCCCGGCGAGTTCCGGACCACCACCAGCCCCAGGTCTCCGACCTGGGGCTTCGGTGTGAAACGGGCCCACCGCCCCTACGCGGAGTGGATCGGTCCCCAGCCCTGCGTCCAGTCGTCGCCGCCGTGGGCCGGTCGGCAGCGGGGAGCCGTTCCCCGGCTTGCGGCCCGTGCCTGCTGTTCGGGTGATCCGGCCCGGCAGCACGGCCTTCGCGGCCGGTAGCGAGCACCCGGTCTGCGAGTCCTCGGGCAAGGTGGGCACCGGGTCGGTCCGGCCGGGGAGCAGCTCTTGCGGCGAGTGCGACTACCGCCTGCCGGGAAGGAGAGAGGCCATGCCACCCACGGGGGAGAGGGATCCCGGCGTACAGCGGTGGCGCGCCGACCGCGAGCGGGAGGGAGCCGACGGCGACCGGGAGGGAGAGGTGGACCTCGCCGGAGCGCTCTCGGCAGCGGAAGCCGCTTCCCCGGTCGAGTCGCTGGACGTCGTCGCGCGCATGCTCCGGGACCGTCTGCACGCGGGCACCGTCTCGTTCCTGATCGTGGACTTCAACGGATCTTCGGTGGTACGGCTCGGCGCGGCCGACGACGTCAGGTCCGACGAGCCCCCCGAACGCATCGCCCTCCCCGGCACCCTCTACGGGGACGTGGTGCGCACCCAGCGGCCGGCCGTGCAGCGGGAGAGCGCCGGGCTGGTCAGGGTCGTCGCACCCGTCACCAACCGCGGCGACGCGATCGGCCTGCTGGAGCTCTTCCTCCCCGACCTCCCCGACGAGGATGCGAGACGGCAGATCAGTGCCACCGCGCACGCCCTGGCCTACATCGTCATCGCGAACCGGTCCTTCACCGATGTCTACCAGTGGGGCCGCCGTACGCGGCCCCTGAACCTGGCGGCCGAGATCCAGCACCGGCTCCTTCCCACCTCGCTGGCGTGTGAGGCGGCCCAGTTCACGGTCGCCGGAGCACTGGAACCGGCGACGCACGTCGGCGGGGACACCTTCGACTACGTCGTCGATCGGGACACCATGCAGCTTTCCGTCACCGATGCGATGGGCCACGACGTGGAAGCCGCACTCCTCGCCACCCTCGCCGTGGGTGCGCTCCGGCGGGCCAGGCGCGGGGGCGCCGACCTCGACGCGCAGGCTCACGAGGCCAACCAGGCGGTCGTCGGCCACGGCCGGCAGGGTTTCGTCACGGGGCAGCTGCTGCGCGCCAGCCTGCTCGAGGGGACCGCTGGGTTCGTCAACGCCGGACACCCCTGGCCGCTGCGTCTGAGAGGCGGGAGGGTCGAGGAGATCGTGCCCGAAGTGGACCTGCCGTTCGGTGTCCACCGTCGTGCCGCCTATCGAGTGCAGCGGCTGGACCTGCGGCCGGGTGACCGGCTCGTCATGCTGACCGACGGCATGCTCGAGCGCCGCGCCGTGGAGGTCGACCTGCCCTCCCTGATCGTGCGCACCAGCGCTCTCCACCCCCGCGAGGCCTCCCGGGCCCTGGTCGCCGAGGTGCTGCGCGCCCACCGGGGCCGTCTCCAGGACGACGCCACGGTGATGTGCCTGGACTGGCACGGCACCCACCAGGACAAGCGCAGCGCTGACGCCGGGGCGGACCTCACGGAAGCATCAGCGCCCGAATAGCACTCCGACCGAACCGCCCTGCGACCACGACCGGACGGCGGCGGTCGAGACGGGCTGACGGTCGAGACGGGCTGACGGTCGAAACGGGGCTGGTGGCGCGAACGTGAAACGGGGCTGGTGGCGCGAACGCCCCTCGGGCGCGGCCCGCGCTTGCCGGCCGGGCGCGCTCACCTCAGGCCGAGGCGGGCGGGCCGGGCGATTCGGCGGCGCGGCGGTATTCGGCGTTGATGCGCTGGGCTTCCTCGAGCTGGTCTTCGAGGATGATGATGCGGCAGGCGGCCTCGATGGGGGTGCCCTGGTCGACGAGTTCGCGGGCGCGGGCGGCGATGCGCAGCTGGTAGCGGGAGTAGCGGCGGTGTCCGCCTGCCGAGCGCAGCGGGGTGATGAGGCGGGCTTCGCCGATGGCGCGGAGGAAGCCCTGGGTGGTGCCGAGCATCTCGGCGGCCCGGCCCATCGTGTAGGCGGGGTAGTCGTCGTCATCGAGACGGCCGAACGAGTCGTCTGCTGTCATTGAACCTCTCTCATGGAACGCGTGGAGGGGCCCGGGCGCCATTGGCACCCGGGCCCCGAAGGAACTACTACACCATCTGCCGACCCTAGTCCTGCGCCGGCCTTCTGTTTCCGCCGACCCGGCCACGATGCTGCCGGGAATACGGGGATCGCGGTTGCTTGACCGGAGACCACCTCACTATCGATGTCCTGCGGTACCCGGGCTCAGACTGCCGCCCGGGCGATCCCTGATGGTGCTGGGCCCCTCCGTTCTTCCCTCGGTGATCAACTACCTCATTGCTGATACTGCACTTACCGCTGTACTGCTTTCACTGCTGGTGGCCCGTGTCGGCGCCACTCTTCGGCAGCCAGCCCCGTCGCCCATCCTGCGTCTGCTCTGGCTTAGAACCCCACTGCCGAACTTCCCGGTGCGCGCGCCCGCAGCCGACGCCTTCACCGAGGTGCTGCTCCCTACTTCACTGCTGGGTACTGCGGTACTGCGGTGATGCGGTAATGCGTACTGCTCAAGGCGGCCCCTGATCACTGCGGGCCACCCGGTCCGGTCGTCAGCCCCGTCACCGTCCTGCACAAACCTGGCTTCGGAACTCCACCACCGGACCGTCCTGCGTACTGCGACTTCGTGTACTGCTGCCCGGCAGTTCGTCTCTGCCGGGCCCTGCTGTCTCTCTGGGCTACGAGAGAAACCATAACCAGGACACAGCCCAATGTCTACTCCGACCGTCATAGATTTTCGCGTGCGCTGAGGACAGCTAGACCAGCGTGGTCGAGCACCCGACGGGCCTCGGGCGGGAAGACGGTGAGCGGCGCCCTGCTCGCCTGGTCGCGCGACCCCTGGAGCGGGCGGAAGGCCCGTGAATAGAATCGGCTCCCATGTCGAAGCCTGACCAGCTGCTCGTGGACGTCGCCACCCTGGTGGAGTCCGGGCAGAGCAACCAGATGTCCCTGACCGTGGTCACCAGCGGTGCCGTCATCACCGGCCGGCTGGCTCCCGAAGCCGTGTGGAGGCAGCGGGTGTCGGAGGTTCTGACGGACTCGGCCCGCCTGGCCGAGTTCTCCGCCACCTTCACCGCCGCGCCCCGCCGGGACGGGCCTCCCACCCATCTGCACTTCCACGTGGCCCGCATCCTGCAGGGCACGGTGGGGATCCCGGAGACGGGTGGGATGTACCGCGTCTCGATCGCGGACGTCAGCGCCTGGACCGTGGGCGACTTCAGCTATTTCGACCACTGACCCCGCGCCGCGCAGGGAAGTCCGTCCCTACGCAGGAGGGCCCGACCGGCACGTGCCGGTCGGGCCCTCGTTGCTGTGTGACCCGAGCTCGGGTCACGGCCCGGGAAGCGGGCGGTGAGGCAGCGCAAGACGCCTCACGAAGAGAGAGGTGGTCGTTCAGCGGGCAAGGGCGAGCACGCCCAGGGCGACGCCCTGTTCGTCGACGACGGGCAGGGCGTCGAGCCGCCGGTACCGCATCGCGTGGTCGGCCTCGACCATCATGGTCATGGGCGAGGCGAAGGGCCCGCGGTCGCCGAGGATGTCACGCAGCCGGACCCGGTCCGTGTACGCGGCGCTGTCGCGGACGGCGTCGAGCCGGGCCCGGGTGACCACTCCGGTGCACAGGCCGTCGTCGTCACAGACGAGGAGATGTCCGGCGCGGGCACTGGCCATGACGGACAGGGCCACCTCGACCGTCATGTCATCACACACTTGAGGCCCGGCCGCCTCCATGACCTTGTCCACGGTCTGGGCGACAAGGGGGGCACCTGCCGAGCGGGGCTGCATCTGGACCAGCGTCACAACGTGCCTCCTGCAGAGATGGGTCAGTTTCCTGATCAAGGGGTGGTCAGGCCGCCACATCGAAGGCTGCAGGTCGCCCGCTGACGCGCCGGGCAGCCGATCCGGGGCTACGCCGACCGCGTGAGGCGGCGCTGCGCCCGGGCCGCGCGGACACCGGCGCGGTGATGGTGACGGGGATGCCGGAGGGTGCCTGGGCGCCGGTGATGCGGTTCAGTGCTTCATCGCCGGAGCGGACCTGGGTGGTCTGCGGGACGATGCCGGCGGCTGCCATCAGGCGGGTCATCTCGCGGCGTTGGTTCGGTGTGACGAGGGTGACGACGCTGCCGGACTCGCCGGCGCGGGCGGTGCGGCCGCCCCGGTGCAGGTAGTCCTTGGGGTCGGTGGGCGGGTCCACGTTCACGACGAGATCGAGGTGGTCGACGTGGATGCCGCGCGCGGCGACGTTGGTGGCGACGAGCACCGTCACGTGCCCGGTCTTGAACTGGGCCAGGGTCCGGGTGCGCTGCGGCTGGGACTTGCCTCCGTGCAGCGCCGCCGCCCGTACGCCGCTGTTGAGGAGGTCCTGGGTGAGGCGGTCCACGGCGTGCTTGGTGTCGAGGAACATCATCACCCGGCCTTCGCGCGCCGCGATCTCCGTCGTCATCCGCTGCTTGTCGGCGCCGTGGACGTGCAGGACGTGGTGTTCCATCGAGGTCACCGCACCCGCCGACGGGTCGACCGAGTGCACGACGGGGTCGGTCAGGTAGCGACGGACCAGCCGGTCGACGTTGCGGTCGAGGGTGGCGGAGAACAGCATCCGCTGGCCCTCGGGGCGCACCTGGTCGAGCAGGGCGGTGACCTGCGGCATGAAGCCCATGTCGGCCATCTGGTCGGCTTCGTCCAGGACGGTGATCGCGACCTGGTTCAGCCGGCAGTCGCCGCGGTCGATCAGGTCCTTGAGCCGCCCGGGCGTCGCGACGACGACCTCGGCGCCGCCGCGCAGCGCGCTGGCCTGCCGGCCGATGGGCATGCCGCCCACGACGGTGGCCGTACGCAGCTTCATGGCGCGGGCGTAAGGGGTGAGGGCGTCCGTGACCTGCTGGGCCAGCTCGCGGGTCGGTACGAGGACCAGCGCGAGCGGCTGCCGGGCCTCGGCGCGCTGTCCGGCCGTGCGGGCCAGCAGCGCGAGGCCGAAGGCGAGGGTCTTGCCGGAGCCGGTGCGCCCGCGGCCCAGTACGTCACGGCCCGCGAGGGAGTTCGGCAGGGTCGCGGCCTGGATCGGGAACGGCACGGTGACGCCCTCGGAGCCGAGCGCGGACAGCAGCTGCTCGGGCATGTCGAGGTCGGCGAAGGCCTCGACGGCCGGGAGCGCCGGGGTGATCGTCTCGGGGAGGGCGAATTCGCCCTGTACCGCTGCGGGCCGTCGGCCGTAGCCGCCCGAACGGCTCGTACCGAAGCGGCTGCCCCGCTCCGTACCGCCGGCAGCGCCGAAAGCGGGTCCGCCGTTACGGCTGGGGGTGCGGGAGGAGCGGGTGTTCGTACGCGTGCGGTTCATTCAGAACCCTCCTTGATACGGCACGTATCAAGGAATTCCCCCGGTTGGTTTTTGGTGCAGGGAATCGCAAGAACGGGCCAAATGGAATGCGAAATCGAATCCGGCCTGCAGGAAATGCAGAAAAGCCGGGAGGTGGCCTGCGTGCTTCGGTCCGCAGGCGACTCCCGCAGGTGACACCACTGCGGGACGGCGGGAAATACGTGCAGCTGGGGCCCGCACCCCGAGGGATGCGGGCCCCAGCTACGAAATACGCGTCAGCGTCAGGCGGGAACGATGTTCTCGGCCGTCGGGCCCTTCTGGCCCTGCGCGATGTCGAAGGTGACCTTCTGGCCTTCCGCCAGCTCACGGAAGCCCTGGGCGGCGATGTTCGAGAAGTGGGCGAACACGTCCGCGCCGCCACCGTCCTGCTCGATGAAGCCGAAACCCTTGGCCGCGTTGAACCACTTCACGGTGCCAGATGCCATGTGAATCTCCTTTGGGGCAGTACGCCGGCATCCGCACTGTACGGAAACCGTGTCGCCGCGATGATGCCCCCGCCGGAAAATGATCCGGGCATATGAAGCGCTTGAAAGTGGCGCGAGGCCGACTGGAGCGCTTGAAGTTTTCGGGTACCAAAACTGCAACCGAGATCGACAGTAGCATGCGGCAGCGGTTTGCGTGCGTAGATATTTCCACCGTGTGCGCCGCCACAAAAACTCTCCCTGCGGGGCCCGTTAAATTCTCTGACCGCGGGGACAGATACCGAATCCCCGAGTGCGGGTGCTGCCATTCTCGCGGGCCAAGCCGTACCGGGCCGCGTGGTGGCGGGCACGCTGTTCTTGGCGGCCGGCCTCGCGCAGGGCTTCGCACGGGACGGGTTCGACTTCACGCGTCACGCGATCAGCCAGCTCGCCCCCGGGGAGGCGGGTTGGATCCAGACGGTGAACTTCACGCTCGCCGTCGCGCTGTTGATCGTCGGGGCGGCAGGACTGCGGCAGGTGCTGCGCGGCGGCGCGGCGGCGCGGGCGGCACGTGGGGCCCGGTCCCGGTCGGCGTGTTCGCCGTCTCCTTCTGGGTCGTCGCGGCCTTCCCGGCCGACGCGGGGGCGGGCTTCCCCGCCGGCGCGGGACTCGGCCTGCTGTGGCTGACCGCCGTGGCGGCCCGGCTGGCCGGCGCCCCGGCGAACCGCTAGCGGACCGCAACGGGGGCTCAGGTCCCGGGCGACGGCGTCCCGTTCGCCCAGGGGGTGGCCCGGGCAAGGGCACCGGTGTCGGCGGAGGCGTCCGGCTCGATACGTGCCGGCAGGTTGAAGAGCGGGAACAGACGCTCGGTGTCGCGGAAGGCGTTGATGCCGGTGATGCGGTCGCCGGAGAACTCGATGACCTGGAGTGCCCACGGTTCGTAGCCCGTCCCGGCGGGGCCGGGCCGGTACTGGCCGAAGGCGTGGGTGCCGTTCGCCGTGGTCGGGATCAGACGGGAGCCGCGGCACCCGAGGGCAGGTCCGGTCAGCCACGCCTGGATGTCGCGGACCCCGCGCATCCACTTGGCGTACGGGGGCAGGCACAGCGTGGCGTCGACGTGGAGCAGCATGTTCAGCTCCTCCATGTCGTAGCGGGAGAAGGCCCTGGCGTACCGCTCGGCCAGCATCCCGTGGACGGAGTCGGACGGCCGGGTACCGAGGTCGTCGGCGGGGCCGCGGTGCGCGGCGAGCGTGGCTCGGGCCCGCTGCAGGGCGCTGTTGACCGAGGCGACGGTCGAGCCGTGCAGCTCGGCGACTTCGCGGGCCGAGAAGGTCAGCACGTCCCGGAGGATCAGCGTGGCCCGCTGCCTGGGCGGCAGGTGCTGAAGCGCGGCGACGAACGCCAGCCGCACCGACTCACCCGCTGCCGTCGCCGCCTCGGGGTCCCCGCCGGGACAGGGCTCGATCCACAGGGCGGCCTCTTCCGGGGCTCCGGGGGGCGATGCTCCGGGTGCCGGCTCCGAGAGGTCCATCGGCAGAGCCCGCCGCCTGCCCGCGGCGAGGGCGTCCAGGCACACGTTGGTGGCGATGCGGTAGACCCACGACCGAAGCGACGACCGTCCCTCGAACCGCTCGACGTTCCGCCAGGCCCGGACCATCGTCTCCTGCACGGCGTCCTCGGCCTCGGCGTACGACCCCAGCATCCGGTAGCAGTACCCGGTCAGTTCTCCCCGATACTCCTCAAGCCCGTCCCCCGCGTCTCGCATACCGCCCCCTTCCGTCCTCACAGACTCAACTCCCGCGCCCAGCCCGCGGCAACGATACGCACGCCGACCACCCACCCCACCAACGAGGCCGCACCACCGGGCGCTTGAGTCCACCCCGACGGGTTCCGACAACGACGAAGGCCCTGCTCTCTGACCAGGGCCTTCGTAGAAGAGCGGATGACGGGAATCGAACCCGCGCTACAAGTTTGGGAATCTACTGTGCAGAGTGGGTTACTACCGCACCTGACCTGCGAGAATAGGCGCTGCTGGCTCCTCTGGGGAGCCCTTGAGCCCGCATGTGACCCCTGTTGACCGTCCCTACGGGCACGGTCGGGGCACGCCCTCCACGATGGCGCACCGACGCAAGCTGCTGCAAAGTGGTGCGCCCAAAAGCCAAGGGCGTTCCGAGCCTGATTCTTTGATCGGGCAGGCACTCGGATTCGACCAAGAGGTGGGCCGACGCCGTTTCCTATTGGCGCGTCATGATGGCCGCATACGGGGCCAAGGGCTACGCCCGCTACGTCCCCTGATCGGCTTCTCCACCAAGGAGCACCCGCGTGAACCCGTCCGACCTTGCCGAACTCCGCACGATGTACGTCTTCACGCCCATTGACGGGGAGACCTGGGGTCTCACCTTCGAAAGTTTCAGGGCCCACCTGCTTGCAGGGGACCCGGAAGCCTTCCTGCAGGTCGATGAAGGCCACACAGGCCCAGTCCGCAACACCAGCCTGCAGTTCGGGGTCACCTTCGGTGAAGAGGAGCTGGAGGGCTTCGCACTTCTGTCCCCGGAGGGGGTGGCGGTAAAGAACTGCACCGCACTGGAAGCGGCGAACTTCGTCGTCTGGCTCCGGGACCAGGTCGTGCCTCAGAACAAGGCCGTTACCTTCAACACCGAGTGGGGCATCGAGGAAGATGCTCCGGACGAGCCGGTCCCCGATGTCACACGCCCTCGGTTGGTTGCGGCCTTCCTGGCTCACCTTGAAGCCCTTGGCCTGGACTGAACGCACGGGCGCAGCACGATGCGCCCACCTCACCGGCGTGTCTCCTGTGGCTGCGGTCCAGGGGATGGCCGGGCCGTTCTCGGAGGGTCAGGACAGTGATGACGGCTTGCGGGGTGGCGGGACGGCGCGGAGGAGTTCCCACAGGGGGCGGGAGCCGCTGGCCCATTGGGCGAGGAGGTGGCGGTCGACGAGGTGGAGGTGCTGGGACTTGGCGAAGTCGAGGGCGGGCTTGGAGAAGCGGCCGTTGGTGAGCATGACGAGGACGTCGCCGCCGTGTATCTGGCGGCCGGTGCCGTTGAGTACGTGGAGGTCGGGGGTGCCGACCGCGGATCCGGACCAGCCGGCTCTGCGGTGCTTGCACTGGATGACCCAGCGGCGGCCGTAGGGATCGGTGGCTTTGACGTCCGCGCCGTTGTCGCCGCGTCCGCCGACCTTCTGGGCGTCGGCACAGCCGTCACGGTGCATGAGGTCCCGGACGGCGAACTCGAAGTCGTTGTGGTGGAGGCTGTCGAGGTGTTCGACGGCGTAGCGCAGGCCTTGGGCCCGGACCTGCTCCCATCGGGCGGTCTCCTGGCGCCTGCGCAGCCATAGTCCGCCCGCAGCAGCGGCTGCGAGGAGGCCGAGCACCAGAACCCAGGGATGGGCAGCCAGCCACGACAACACCGCCACAACGAGGCTGAGGGCCACGAGGCCGGCCAAGCCGATGAGCCACAGCTCCTCCGAGCCGGTGGCCTTCCGGCGCCACGCTGGGCCGGTGCGCCTGCGCCTCTTCGCGGGTGGGCGGGGGCTCACCTGCTGGGCCCTGAGCTGGGGAAGACGATTGGATAGGAGACCGACGGTATGGGCTGGGGAGCGGGGCGGTTTTCCCACGCCGGCCACTTGATCGGGTAGACCACCGTCGACTGCGGCCCGGGTAACTCCTGACCCGCGCCTGTTCCCGCCCCCGCCGATGTTGTGCCGTTCCCGAAGACGATCACGCCGGCGACGATCAGGCCGAGTAGTGCAGTCTCCCGCCGGGCACCGGCAGGGAGCCGGACGTGGCCTTTGACCCGAGTGCCGTCTGACCGGAAGTACTCATTGATCCAGGGCACTGCTATGTCCCCCCACCAGTCGAGATGCGCCTCCATGCGCACCGGACCCATGAAAGCACCCGCGACTGACAACGCGTCACCAACTTGTCACCACTCGTGATCATCCGGCGGGACGGGGCGAGCACGCTCGTGTTTCGGCGGGGGAGTGCCTTCAGTGACCTTCGGGTGGGTGGGGGCATGCCGCGCTGCCCTCAACTCGGGCGCGCGGGCACTGTGGTTGAGGGCCTGCATTCGGGGTTGCGAACACGCACATTCGAGCGGCGATATGGTGCGGGCTACAGGAAATGCGTCTCGCGATTCGGTACGGCTGCGCTCCGGCGGGGGGTGCTTGGCGCGCCACAGGGCGTTAGGGCACGCGGAGGGCACGGCGAGCCTGTAGAGGTCTAGACAACAACGAAGCCCCAGGTCGCTGACCTGGGGCTTCGTGGAAGAGCGGATGACGGGAATCGAACCCGCGCTATAAGCTTGGGAATCCCCGCCCCTGTGACGCTAGTTGCCGCCCTGACCAGGCTGTTTGCTGGTATCCCTGGTTCCGTCACGTGGGCACAGGTGACCGCTGTTTACCGCGTGTGGCCACACGATGTGGTGCGCAAGTGGTGCGCCCATCTTGCGATGCATGCAGGATGACGGTGTCGTCCGCAGGGTCGGGCGGGCCTGCAACCCCAGACTGGGCGGGTAGTTCCCCGCCTTGCTGGGAGCCAGCCTCCGCCCCTGTCGTCCGCACTCGACCGCTACTTGCGGATTTTGCGGACTGCCTGACCTGCAGTGCAGTGGATGGCTAGCATGCTGTGATGAGCGCAAACCCCGCCGAATTTCTTGGAATTCAAATCCCGACCCTAGCGCTAGGTGTCGGGTTGCTCAGCCTCACCGTGGCCGCATTTTCGCTCGGATGGCAGATTACCAAACACGTCCTTGATGGTGGACGTGTCCGAGTCTATCTAAATGCGGGTATTCTCAGTGAGGGTTCGATCGTCGTCAATGAAACGGGGGAATGGGAGATTCCGTATCCCTTTGAGGGGGGCCTCCATTCTGCCCATATCGAGATAGCTCAACTCGTCGTAGAAAATCCCGGCCGTTCTAGTGTCACGATCTATAATCCAGCGCTAGTGGTGGCTGGAGTTAAAAAAAGTCACTATTCCGTGTGCCCTTCATTCCTCAAGTTTAATAGTGACGACACCATTTCAACGAAGAGTGTTTTCCGGCTTGAGCCGTATGCCAGGGTTACGTATCTGTTGGACTATTGGCGTGTGGTTCCCTTCCTGCGGGAAGGTGCGTCTGGTGAGCCTATTCGACTACAGGGGATGGTTAAGGTGGCGGGGCGAAAGAAGCCTCAGAAGTCGAGTCGGCGCCTCATGTGGGTAATTCCAAACGAGGCGTGGACCGCCCGATCTGACGTCACGGAAATTGATCCTCACACGGTCATGTGGCGCGAGTTGTACAGGGAATTCTGTACATCCGAAGTGGCTGACGCCGAGGAGTCTGAAGCATCCTTCAGCCGCCTGAAAATCGTCCTTCAGGGGGCGAGGAGGACGCTTAAGGAAATGCCCACGGTGGACCAGCTGGAGGAGGCTCTGAATTCAAGCGCTGACGCGCTGAGGGTGCCGCGGTCCTATTTTGGTTGGACTGCATTCAATATGCATAAAGCTCTGATTTTGCATAAAGATCACCTTGGTGCTTGGGATTCTGGAAAGCGTCCCGGTTCGCCCGCCTCGGAGTGAACCTGCGCGATTTGGCTATGCTGCGAATGGTCGCGTCGTGAGTTGCTCACGCCTCGGATTCTCTGCCATTCTCGGAGCCGTCCCTTCCTGTCTAGCACCCGATTCCGTCAAGCAGGATCAGAGAGTCTGCGATTTGGCGCATGTCAAGAACCACCGCATCCGCACCTGCGGCGGCCAACGATGCCTCCTTGTGCGGCTTGTTCGCGTACCCAATGCTCCTTGCTTCAGCAGCGTGCGCCGCTTCAATGTCCGTTAGTGAATCCCCGATGAGAACGGTGAGCTTGGATGCCACGCCGAATGCCGAAGCGGCGGCGAGTACGGGGTGTGGCGAGGGCTTCATCAGGTCAGGCCGCAACACGGGACGCCCGATGATCTTGTCGACAAGCCCCGCGATTCCGTGGTGGGTCAGGTATTCCAAAATGCACTCGGCTGAATTATTGCTCACGATCGCGACCTGACGTCCTGCTTCGCGTGCTGCGTGAAGGGCTCGAACGGAGCCGTTGGTAGGGGCGCCGGCGACCTTAACAGCCCGAATTTCCGCCGCCGTCAGAGCCGCTTCCACTGCCGCGAGGACAGTGCTGCCCCCCTCCTGGGCAAGGCTATGGACTTCCATAGGGTCGCTCGTGGCTCGCGCGGGACCTCCCAGGGCCGGCGCCAGCGCCGCGAGCAGGTCGGCCAGCTCGTCAGCGATGTTGGGCGCGGGGAGGCCGCGGAACACGTCGCAGATAGGTCCATCGAAGTCGAAGAGGACGGCCCTTGAAATGCGAAGTGCGGTGCCTAGTGCTTCAGCTTGCGTCGGCACTGGCGTTCCTCCCGATAGTTTCCCAAACGCTGTCGAACCACATGCGGGCTTGCTCTACCTGCTGCGCTCCGCTGGATGAGTCGCCGTCGTTGAGCGAGTAGTGAAAGAGGATCGTGTCCTTGCCGACGAGGTCGTAGATGTCGATGGCCTCGCCCTGGGCTACCACCTTGTTTGGGCGGATCGGGTAGTAGCCGAAGAAGGCATCCTCGTTGTTGATCACATAGAGCTTGAAGAACTGCGTTCCGCTGTGGACGCGCACGTCGACAGTGCTCTCTTGGACGAGTCCGAGGTGGCTGAGCTCGCTTATGGCATCGGAGATGCTTCGCGTGTAGCCGACCATGATGTCGTGCATACGAGCTCGAAGCCGCGGGTCGTCTGCGCAGTCCTCGCGACGCACGGGCGCCGCCTGGGGTACCGACATGTCGGGGACCAGGATGCGGATGCGGATGCTCGACGGGGTGAGGCGACCCACGCGGATCTTGTCGAGAGGCTCTTGCAGGGCCCCGTGCAGGGTCTCGCTGGAGAAGCCAGCGAAGTCGATCGTCACGTTCCGGCTGGCGAAGGCCTGCTCGACGTAGGGCCGTAGTCCGGCCGGCCGCTCCGTGCGGTTTCGCACGAATACGCCGCTGCCCTTGCGGGAAACGACGAGGCCCTCGTCTTCAAGGTCCCGGAGGGCCCGCTGAATCGTGGCGCGGGCGAAGCCGAAGTGGTCCGTCAGCATCTTGTGGGACGGGAGCCGCTCACCGGGAGCGAGCTTCCTTGTTCGGATCGCCGCGCCGAGACTGCGCGCAACCTGCTCGTACGGCGGCCGATCGTCGTCCGGGTCCAGAGGCTCAAGCGCAAAGGTCATGCCTCGATCCTACGACCAACCTGACTATTTGAGCAGCCTGGCTAGTCATGGCTTGACGTGACTAGCCAGGCTGGCTACGTTGTTCTCAGAGTCACCGGGCTAGCCAAGTTGGTCAAGCTCGGGGTGGTGATCCGTGCCGCTTTGGCGCGGTTCGCGGCGCCTGGAGAGCCCTGTGAGGGACCCCTCGAAGGAAGCGGCGGATCTTTGAGAACTCAACAGTGGACGTGAACTTTCATTTTCAACCTTCCGGCCCAGCCGGACCGGTTGCCTCCTCCGCCCGTCCGCCGCCCCTCGCGGTGTACGGGCGGGGTTGAGGGGAGCCGGATTTCTTCCTGTTCCACAACGCAGTGCAGCCCCCGGCGTTCCCGCGCCGAGGGCTGCTGAGTCCCGTTCCTCTGTCGAAGGAGCTAGACCCAATGAAGTCCATCGCTGCACTTCAGGACGTTGTTACGCCGTGGTCGGACGGTTTGGAGCCGTCGGACGCGGAGCTGGACGCGATCGAGTGGGAGCTGCCGCTGATCCTGGCGGAGGTCGACCTCCTCGACGCGAGGATCACTGTGCTGGACCGTACGCCGTCGGTGCTGGACGAGCGGCGGATCCGCCGGGCCCGCCGCAAGGTGCTCGCCGTCCGGCGGACGCTGACCAACCGGGCCGCGGCCGCTGCGGGCATGCCGGGCGGTGCCGCATGACCGCCCCGACGCTGCCGCTGTCGGCCATGGGCGCGCCGCTGATGGCGCTGCGCCTCTTTGCCGACCAGTACCGCCACCTGCCGGCGCCGTGCGTGTCGATCTCCACCGTGTACCCGAACCTGCTGGAGCTGTCTTTCTACGACGACGCCGAGGGGTTCGAGATGTGGCGCCAGGCCCTCGGTATCCGCCGCCGGACGGTGCAGCACAGCGTTCACCGCGACGGGCGCACGGCGGTCATGAAGGCCGAGACGAACTACTCCGGCGGCCCCGTGAAGCTGATCGGCTTCACCGCGATTCCTGCCCCGTCGGAGGAGCGTTCACCGGCGGAGGACGTCTCGTGAACCGTGTTCAGATCCGTTCATCCGAGCGTGCCCTGTCCATCGGTACCTGGCTGATCGTCGGCGGAGCGATGCTCTACTCCGTCCTCACCGTCACACCGCTCATGGCCGCGCACACGCCGGAGAAGTGGCGGTGGACGGCTCCGATCCTGCCCCTCGTAGTCGACGCGGCGGTGGTGATCGTGGTCCGTCTCGACTCTGTCCTGGCCCGTCTCGGCGGGCACGGCGGAGCGTGGCCGGTGGCGCTGCGGTGGATGACCGGCGCCATGACCCTCGCCCTGAACATCGGCGTATCAGCGCTGGCCGGGGACTTGGTCGGGGTTGCCGTGCACGCGGTCGCACCGCTCCTCCTCATCGTCACTGCGGAAGCGGGGCTCGCCTACCGGCGAGCCCTGACTGCGGCCGTCCTGGCGGTGGAGGCCCGTAAGCGCGCTGAGCAGGACGTCCGGGACCGGGCGGCGGCGGAGCGGGAGGAGAACCGGATCCGTGCCGCTCGTGAACACCGTGAGCACGAAGCGGCCATCGCTCGTGAACAGCGTGAACACGAGGCCGCCCTCGCTCGCGAGGAGGCCGAGCGGCAGGACCGTATCCGGCGCGAGCAAGCCGAGCAGGCGGAGGCTGCGGCCCGGGCGGAGCGGGAAGCAGCTGAACGCCGTGAACAGATCCGTGAACAGCAGCAGGCCGAGCGTGAACGCCTTGAACGCCAGGCCGCCCAGCAGCGCGAGCTGGAGGCACAGCAGCGGGCCGAGCGTGAACGTCGTGAACAGGCTCGTGAACAGGAGCGGATCGAGCGTGAACGCGCCGCGCTTCTCGCCGCTGGGCCGCCGGCCGACAAGCTCGGCGAGGACCGCGCACGGGAGGTCGTGAAGGCCGCGTTCGCGGCGGGCCTGCCGGTGCGGGTCGCCGCGGAACTGACGGGCTGGTCCGTCGGCTGGGCCTCCGCCCGCTACCAGGAACTGCGCGAACTCACCGCCCCCAGCCCGCGTCCGGCCTTGGAAGGAGCCGCACAGTGAAGCTCTCCCCGAACACCGCCCCGGCCGAACCGGACGACCTGCTGATCCGGTTGCACAACCAGGTCGGCGCCGCCGTGGACATCACGGGCACCCGACACAGCTCCTACTGGTCCTGTCACGGCTGTGGCTACGGCTACAGCAGCATCGACCACCACGTGGACACGACTCGCACCAGGGCCAACCACCACGCCGCCGAGTGCAGGGCCGCTTACCACCGCCTGCGCCGGTGAGTGCCTTGCCCAGCTACTCCTGGCGCCTCGCCCCCGATGGGCTCGCCACCCGCCGGCAGCTCCGAGCCCTCGGCCTGCGCCCCGGCGGACAGGACGTCGTCGCACAGCTGGAACGCCCCCGCCGTCGGCGTGGGCGGTTGGTCGCCTACCTGTACCGGATTGACCTGGCCCGCCCGGTGCGGCCGATGACCGCCCGCCGGGCCGAGGCCCTCGCGAAAGCCAACGCTGCCCGCCGTTGGTGCCCGTCCTGCCGCCGCGACGCCGGGTACGTCATCCCGGCCGCGCTCGGCATGTGCACCCCGTGCGCGTACCCGGAGGAACAGCGCGTCGCCTGATCAGCACGAGAGCCCGGCCGCCAACCTCCTACAGCGTCGGCCGGGCTCTCTCTCCCGTGAAGGAGCACGTTCAGCATGACCGAGACCATCACCGAACCGCAGGCTCCCCCCGAGGAAGCCCCCTCCGCTCAGGCCCCGTCGGCCGAAACGGCGGCCCCTACTCCGGGGAAGGAGGTGGAGCACACCCCCGGTGGTTTCCCCGTGGTGCCTCTGTCCCTGTCGGGGACGAACGCCGCGGCCAGCCTGTTAGCCACGGCCGCTCTGGCGGGCGGCCCCGTCGCGGCGGCGATCGCGATGACCGGCGCCGCCGTCCTCGGCACCGCCGCCGCCCACCACCGCAACAAGAACAACAGCAAGAAGAAGGCCCCGGCCAAGGCGACTGCGGCCGGCACCCGGAGTACTGCCGATGGGGGAGGGCGCGGCCCGTCGGGCCGGATCCCCGGACAATCCCGCACCACGCCCCGCGCGGGTGGTGGTGCTGGTAAGTCCGCAGGTGAGAGCACCCGCAAGCGTTTCAACGGGGCCGGTCTCGGCCGGTCCGTCGGTTCGGTCGGCAAGCACGACAAGGCCGGTAAGCCGTCAGTTCGGCAGCGCGCCGCGCACACGGCGGGTGGTCTGGCCGGTGGCCGGGCCGGTCAGGTGCAGGAGCTGCGCTCGCAGGCCCGCACCCAGACACCGACCCGGGCCGCGGCGCGTACGGCGGCGGTGCAGGCGCGCCGCCAGGTCGCCGACACCCGCCGCGCCGCCAAGGCCGCCGAGCGCACGGCCAAGGTCGTAGGTGCCAAGCCCCGGGGCCCTGCCGCCCGCACCCTGGCCAAGGGGATGACCAAGGCCGCAGCCGCCCGGGACAAGGCCGTTGGCGCAACCCGCACCGCGCGGGACCGGGCCGCCGGCCGGGCCGTCGCCAACGGCCGCACCGCCGTCCAGACGGCCGCCCACCGGGCCCGGGTCGCGCAGCTGAAGGCCCCGGCGCAGAGGGCGGCGCGGAAGGCGCTGCTGCGGTCCGCAGCCCGTTTCCACGCCCGCCGTGCGTGGGCCGCTGCCTTCGGCGGCGTGCTCGGCCTGCTCGGGATGGTGACCACCCCGCTGGGCCGGAAGCTGCGTTGGGCGTGGCTGCAGCACCCCGGCCGGCGCCTGTACCGCTACTTGCTCGGCCGGGCCCGTTCCGAGCGCGAAGAACGGGACGCGGACATCAATGACGGGCTTGAGGACGACGAGCGGGCTGCCGAGGAGCAGGCGGACGCCGAGCACGAGCAGGACATCGAAGGTGACCGGCTTGGCGAGCGTGCCGAGCGGCCCGACACCCCGATCCCCGCACCCTCCACTGGTGAAGGAGCACAGCTGATGGACAGCACGACGTCTGGGTTCAGGTTCGAGGAATTGGCCGCGGAGATGGAGCAGGCCGCGCAGGCCTACGAGCCCGAGAACGCCATGGAAATCCTCGCCATGGTCGAAGGCCTCCCCGAGGCGCTCGGGTCGATCGCGAACATCATGCGGATTCTCGCCGAGCGCTCCGACTCGGAGTTTCCGCTGGAGAAGGAGGTGGCGGACGGGTTCGCCGACATCTACGGCGCCCTCAACTCCGCCACCGCCGTCGCCGAGGACCTCGGGCCGATCTTCCGGCAGGCCCACGAGGCCGACATCGCCCGCCACGAAGACCCCCGCAACGGCCCCGACGCCGAGAAGGGATGGAACGTCTGATGGCCACCAAAACCAAGAACAAGACCATCGAGCACCAGGGGCTCGCCCTGGACTGGGCCGCCGGCCACGGGCCTGTCACCGGCGCGCTGTCCGCGACCACCGGCGCGTACGCGGTGGCCACGGTCGGCACGCTCGCCCACATGCCGCCCGGCTGGGCCCTCGCCGTCGGCACGGTCGGCGCGATCGGGCACACCGCGTCGGGGCTGCGGCAGAAGCTGGCCGGCCGGACCATCACCTCCCGCGCCGCGTCCTGGCTCCTCGGCTCCGGCTGGACCACCTGGGCGCTCGCCATGGGGCCACTGGAGTGGACCAAGCTCGGCGCCCTCGCCGTCCTCGGCGTCGGCATGGGCGCCGCCGCCCGCTCGGTCGGCTTCTACGAGGAGGCCCGCGAGCTGGAGGCCATCGCCGCCGCCGAACGCCAGGTCGCCCGCGAACTGTCCGCCGAACGCCGGGCGATCGCCGCCGAGTGGGTCGACCGCGTCCAGAGGGTCTGCGGGCTCACGCTGCGGATCCTCGCGGTGGAGGTGTGGCCGACGAACACCGGCTTCACGATCGACGCCGACCTACCGCCCGGTGGGGCGACCTGGCACAAGGTCGCCCAGTACAACGCCGCCCTCTCCGCCGATGCCCGCCTGCCGAACGGCTGCACCGCCGCCGCCTCCGCCGGCATCAACCAGGGCCGGGTCCTGATCGACGTCACCACCGTCAACGTCCTCGCCGAGGACATCGCCTACCCCACCGACTACGGCCCCCTCTCGGTCCACACCGGCCTGCCGCTCGGGGTGCGGACCGACGGCCGTCCGGCGGACGCGTTCCTGCGCGAGCAGTGCGCGATTGCGGTCGGCCCCACCGGATCCGGCAAGACCAACTTCGTCCACACCTTCATCGCCGCGGTGGCACGCGCCGAGGACATGCTCGGCTGGGTCATCGACCTCAACGCCGGATCCGCCGGCCTGCCCTGGGTCCGCCCCGCCCTCACCCCCACCAACGGCCAGGTGGTCCGGCCCGGCATCGACTGGCTCGCCTCCACCCCGGAGGAAGCCCACCGGATGCTGGATGCGGCAATCGCGATCGCCAAACGGCGGAAGGTCGCCTATCAGCAGCTCATGGCCGACGCCGACACCGACCTGCTCCCCATCAGCCCGCGCATCCCGCAGATCGAGCTGATTATCGACGAGGGCGCCGAGATCCTGGCCAGTAACGACAAGGCCATGAAGGCACTCGCGGCGAAGATCCTGGAGGTCATCCGGATTTCCCGGGCCATGGGCCTGCGGACCTTCCTCACCGCTCTCGGCGCCACCGGGGCCGTGCTCGGCAACCTGATGATCCGCCGCGAGGCGAAGGTTCGTATCGCGCTGACCGGGGGTGAGAAGGAGGGCATGGACCTGGCCAAGCTCTTCCCCGGCCGCCGCGGCCTGAGCATTGAGCAGGCCCCCTACAAGGGGTCCGGGTTCCTCGGCACGCCCGAGTCCCCGGCCGCCCTGTTCAAGTCCTGGCGGATCAAGCCCGCCCAGATCCGCGACATCGTCCTGGCCACCTCCGATCGACACCCCCGCCTCGACGACATCTCCGCCAAGGCCGCCGGGCCCGACTACGCCCGCCGCTGGGACACCACCCGCACCGCCTGGATCAACGACCACACACACGCCGACCCCGGCACCGTGCACGACACTGCGGCGCCCGCCGCGCCGGCGGGCGGGTTGAACCTCAGCGCCCACCGGCAGTCCACGGCAACCGCGTCGGACGAGGACCGGCTGGCCGAGGCGTTCCGGGCGCAGATCGATGCCCAGTTCGCCACCACGCCCGACCCCGAAACGGAAGCCACTCCGGCGCCGAAGGCGGCCCCGGGCGGGTTGAACCTGTCCGCGTTGCGCGGGGAGCAGGACAACGCCGCTCAGGCGGCCGCGCTCGCCGCTCTGGAGGCGGCCGGGCCCGAGGGCACCGGGGCGTCCGCGATCGCCCGCGCGCTCGCCGACGCCTACGGGACCACCCGGCAGACGATCAGCGGGTGGCTTCAGGAGTGGGCGGACGAGGGGCTCGCGGTGCGGGTCGGTGCGGGCACGAAGACCCGCTATGTCCACCGCACGCACGCCCCCGACGCGTGACCCCTTGTCGCTTGTCGCCTCCTCGTCGGCAAGACCTCTCCCCGGGCCTCTGGAGGGTCGGAAAGGGGCTTTGACCTTGGGGGCGACAAGCGACAAGACAAGGCACGCGACAAGCGGGACGACAAGCCAGACGACAAGCACGCGACAAGTACGCGACAAGCCTCGCCCACGGACCACATACCGAAATCGGTACGTGGTCCGTCCCGTTGAAGGGACCGCGTTGTGCACACCGAACCCCACCAGCCGCTCACCCCCGCCACCCGCTACGGCGACCCCATCCACCGCCCCCGTCCCGTCGAGCCGCACACCGTCCTGCTGCCCCAGGAGGTTCCGCCCGGTGTCGACTGGGTGACCCTCCCCAACGGGATCCGCACCCTCGCCTACACCCACCCCCACACCGGCCCCGCCGCCGAAGCGGAACCGGCCCGGGAATCGATTCCGCGCTGGGCCAAGACGACCGCGCTCCTCGCCCCGACGCTCGGCGGCGGGATCGCCGCGGCCGGGTTCGGGATCTCCTACGCCGCCCCGGGACTGATCGCCATGACCGAAGCCCTCTGGGCGACCGTCGCCCTCATCGCCGTCGGCGCCCTCGTTCCCCTCGCCCTCCGCACCCGCAGGGGTGGCGGCCGGGGTGCGGGGCCGGTGCAGCACATCACCCAGAACATCAGCGCGTCCGGGATGTTCGGCCGCGCCGCTGGAACCCTCAACAACCGCTGAAAGGCCACCGCGTGAACCAGCCCGAGCCCCTGACCGAGCGCGTCGGCGACGCGCTCGCGCTCCTCACCGGCACGCGCACCGTCCGTTGCCCGTACCCGGGCTGCCGGGTGTCGGTCCGCTTCCGTCACGTCACCCCTGACGAGGCGAAGCGACTGACGGACCTGGCCACCGACCACACCCGCCACTGAAATCAGCGAGGGCGGCCCCGTCTCGCCAAAGTCCGGGCCGCCCTCTTCCAGCACCTACTGGAGGAATCCAGCATGGCTCATCAATCCGCATCCGCGCTGCTGACCGCCGCGCTCGATGCCGCCGCTCTCGGCTGGAGCGTGTTCCCACTCCGGCCGGGCCAGAAGCGACCCGCGCTCCACGGGGATGACCACTGCCCCGGCCTGGGGGACTGCGCGGGAGGCCACCGCAAGTGGGAGGACCGGGCCACCAGTGACCCGGACCGGATCCGCCGCGCGTGGGAACGGCTCCCCTTCAACGTCGGCATCGCCACCGGCCCGTCCGCGCTCGTCGTTGTCGACCTCGACATGCCCAAGGGGCAGGGCAGTTCGGACGCGCCTCGCGGCGCGGACACCTTTCGAGCGCTCTGCGAGCGCGCCGGGCAGGCCATCCCGTCCACGCTCTGCGTGCGGACTCCCTCCGGCGGGTCCCACCTGTACTTCACCGCCCCGGACGGGGTCCGGCTGGGCAACAGCGCGGGCAGGCTCGGCAAGCTGATCGACACCCGAGCGTGGGGTGGGTACGTCGTCGCCCCTGGCAGCGTCACCGCGGCGGGCGCGTACGAGGTGACCGATCCTGTCGCCCCGGCCCCCTTCCCCGCCTGGCTGTACGGGCTGCTCGCCCCCAAGCAGGCTCTGCGGACACTCACCGGCCGTCCCTCCGCTGTGAAGTCGGGCCGGTACGCGGCCGCGGCCCTGAACGCGGAGACCGCCTCCGTGGAGTGCGCCGCGCAGGGCGAGCGGAACGGGACGCTGCTGCGGGCCGCCCGCGCTCTGGGGCGATTCATCGCCGTCGGTGACCTTCCCCGCGACGTGGTGGAGGAGGCTCTTCAGGCGGCGGGGGAGTCGGCCGGCATGCCGTCTGCCGAGTGCCGCACGACGATCCGATCAGGTCTGAACTGGTCCATCGCCCGCAACACGATGCGGCGCACGGCATGACCGGCCGCCCCCGCCCCTCCCTGAAGAGCCTTCCTGCCACCTCCGCCGGGGCCCGGTCCGCCGAACCGACCCGCACTCCGGACGGCCTTGGCGCGCTGAAGGTCGTCGCCGAAGGCGTCCCTTCTGCCCTTCGCCCGGACCCGCAGGTGCGGGACGGCCGGTACGTCGTCGCCGTTCTGCACATCTGCGCCCCGTCTGCGCGGGCGGTGCCCACGGCGCACTCGAAGTGCGAGTGCGGCCACGACCGCAGCGCGGTGGGCCGCAACAACGTCCTCGCCCTGATCCAAGTCCACGAAGACCACCGCGCCGTCTGCCCGCTCGGCCGCGTCGCCAACGCCCGGAGGAAGGCCGCATGACCACCGTCACCCGCACCCACACCGAGCCGCAGACCACCTCGGACGGATCCCGGCTGCTGGACGAGGTGGAGGCCTTCCACCGCCGCTTCAACGTCTTCCCCACCGAGGCCGCCTACGTGGCCGTCGCCCTGTGGGACGCGCACGCGCACCTGCTGGACTGCTTCGACTCCACGCCGCGCCTCGCGTTCCTCTCCCCCGAACCGGGATCGGGGAAGTCCCGCGCGCTGGAGATCGTGGAAACCCTCGTCCCCCAGCCGCTCGTCGCGGCGAACGCCTCCGCGCCGGTCCTGTTCCGGGCCGTCTCGACACTGGAGACCCGGCCGACGATCCTCTTCGACGAGGTCGACACGATCTTCGGCCCCAAGGCCGGGGACAACGAGCCCCTGCGCGGGTTCCTCAACGCAGGCCACCACCGGGGCGCCGGCATGTGGCGGTGCGTCGGGGACGGCACCAACCAGACCGTCCAGGAGTTCCCCAGCTTCTGCGTGGTCGCCATGGCCGGACTCGGCTCGCTCCCTGACACGATCCTGACCCGGTCGGTCATCATCCGGATGCGCCGCCGGGCCCGCAACGAACGTGTCCAGCCGTTCCGTCGCCGCCTCCACGCCCCCGAGGGCCACGCCCTGCGCGACCGCCTCGCCGTCTGGGCGGACAGTGTCCGCCACCTCGTCGACGGGGTGTTCCCCGAGATGCCCGACGAGGTCACAGACCGGCCCGCCGACGTATGGGAGCCCCTCATCGCCGTCGCGGACGCCGCCGGGGGCGACTGGCCGGCACGGGCCCGGACCGCGTGCGCGCAGATCGTCGCCGCATCCAAGCAGGACGACAAGGGCAGCATCGGAATCCGGCTGCTGACCGACCTGCGCGACCACGTCCTGAACGGGATCGAGCGACTTCCCACCATCTCCGTCCTGGACCGCCTCTACGCCCTGGAAGAGGCGCCCTGGGCCGACATGGGCGGCAAGCCCCTGACCTCCCGGGGCCTGGCCAAGATGCTCGGCGAGTACATGACCGCGGACAACAAGCCCATCGAGCCCCGCAACATCAAAAGCGGCGGAGCGGTCCTCAAGGGCTACTACGCGGCCGACCTCGCCGACGCGTGGACGAGGTACTGCCCTCCCCCCACCCCCTGAGAATCCGCTACTTCCGCTACCTCCGCTACCTCGCAGGTCACAGGCCTGACGGAGGTAGCGGATAGCCCGAAAACATCCGCTACCCCAACAGCAACTCCCGCTACCGGCCCGGCCCCCAAAAGCCGGGCCGGCCGCGCATCTATCCGCTACCGCTACCCAATCCGCTACCAAAAACAGGCCCCTGACCAGGGCGGTAGCGGAGGTAGCGGCAGTAGCGGATTTCTACGAGCAGGGCCGGAAGGCCCCCACCTCTCCAGGAGGCACTGAGCGTGAGCAGCGCTGCCCGCATGCGGCACTTGACGTCCGCACCGAGTACGCAGACGTCCCCCCTCGACGATCAGTTCTTGAGCGTGAAGCAGGCATCCATCCACTTGGGCATGAAGGACGAGCGGTTCGTCCGGCGGCTCGTGGCCGAACGCCGGATCAGCTACAGCAAGTTCGGCACTCACGTGCGCATCGCCGTGAGCGTGCTGGAGGAGTACATGCGCGCCAGTGAAGTCCCGGCCGTTCCCGTCCGCCGACGGATGCGGACGGCGGCGTAGTGGCCGGGAAGCGCAGCAAGAAGAGCAAGGGCAAGCGGAGGTTCGGAGCGGTCCGCCAGTACCGCTCCGGGTTCTGGACCGCCTCCTACCTCGACCCGACGGGGGTGCGGCGGCGGTCACCGGAGACCTTCGAGACCGAGGCCGCGGCCGAGGTCTGGCTCTCCCAGGTGGAAGCCGACCTGACCCGCGGGGCCTGGCGGGACCCCGATGCGGGGGCGGTCAACTTCGAGGAGTACGCGCGGAAGTGGGTGGCGGAACGGGACCTGGGCGCGCTGACTGTCGAGCTGTACTTGCGCCTGCTCCGCCTGCACATCCTGCCGACCTTCGAGGGCTGGGACCTGGACGAAATCACCCCGCCCCGCATCCGGGAGTGGCGGGCCGAGAGGCTCGCGACGACCAAGGCCCCGACCACGGTCGCCAAGTCGTACCGGCTCCTCAAGGCGATCCTGGAAACTGCGGCTGACGACGAGCTGATCCGCCGGAACCCCTGCCGGATCAGAGGCGCCGGTAAGGAGGCGGCGGTCGAGCGGGAGATCGCCACCGTGGTGCAGGTGGACGCGTTGGCCGAGGCGATCGGGATCCGGTGGAGGCTGATGGTCTACCTCGGTGCCTACGGGCCGATGCGCCCCGAGGAACAGGCCGAGCTACGGCGCAAGGACGTGGACGTTGACGCCATGACGATCCGCGTCAGGAAGGCCGCTCCGGAGCTGAACACCGGCAAGCGGGCGGAGGGGCCGACCAAGTCCGATGCGGGTAAACGGATCATCGTTCTGCCCGACTTCCTGCGGGAAGACCTGCGTCGGCACGTCGCGTGGTTCGCGGAGAAGGGACCTGAGGGTCTCCTCTTCGTGGGGGAGAAGGGGGCGCCGTTCCGGCGTACGACGTTCGGGCGGAAGTGGGCCAAGGCGCGGGTGAAGGTCGGCATGCCGAAGTCGTTCAGGTTCTACGACCTTCGTCACACCGGGCACACCCTCTCGACGCGGTCCGGGGCCACGCTCAGGGACACGATGGTCCGCGCCGGGCAGTCCTCGGAGAAGGCCGCGTTGATCTACCAACACTCTGATCACGAGCGGCAGAAGGAGGTCGCCGGCGGACTGGACGGGATGGTGCGCGCCGCGCGGCAGAAGGCCGCCGAGCAGGCCGCGCAGCGGTCAAGTGGTGCGCAAGTGGTGCGGGACTCCTGAACCGGTCTAGACAACGACGAAGGCCCAGGTCTCTGACCTGGGCCTTCGTTCAAGAGCGGATGACGGGAATCGAACCCGCGCTATAAGCTTGGGAAGCTCATGTTCTACCATTAAACTACATCCGCGCGGTGGGCCAGTTGCCTGGAGCTCCATCGTCGCCCACTCTACCTCATGATCGACCCCCGGTGAATTTGCCGTGGGGTCGATGTCGTGTGTGGTGTGCACCGAGGCGTGTGGGTGCGGGAGTTGGGGCGTACCGTGTGGGTGCGGAGCGGCGGCTGGAGTGGGTGCCGATCATCCCCTAATGTGGCGATTCGTCGCAGTACGGCTCGTTGGGGAAAGGGACTCGATGGAGCACACCGTCGTCCGTTGTGCCGAAGGGCACGTTTTCAGTACCGCCTCCTTCCCGCTGCAGCACCTCGGTGCCGGCCGGATCGGGCCCGGGCGGTTGCTGCGGTGTCCGCGGTGCGCGCGCTTGCGGCAGGCCGTGCCCGTCGGGGCAGCGGTCAAGCGATAGCGGACGGGC
Organism: Streptomyces sp. NPDC005533; assembly: GCF_042871845.1. Taxonomy (NCBI): domain Bacteria; kingdom Bacillati; phylum Actinomycetota; class Actinomycetes; order Kitasatosporales; family Streptomycetaceae; genus Streptomyces; species Streptomyces sp. NPDC005533. The sequence continues at coordinate 79,430 of NZ_JBIAJH010000003.1, forward strand.
GCGCGGGCGCCGCTCTCGATTGGGGGTGGCCCGCGCGCTCTGCGTATCCTCGGGACGTGCTTCTCTCTGACAAAGACATCCGGGCCGAGATCGACAGCGGACGGGTTCGCATCGACCCGTTCGAGGAGTCGATGGTGCAGCCCTCCAGCATCGATGTACGTCTCGACCGGTTCTTCCGGGTGTTCGAGAATCACCGGTACGCCCACATCGATCCGGCGATCGAGCAGGCGGACCTGACCCGGATGGTCGAGCCGGAGGGGGACGAGGCCTTCATCCTCCACCCCGGTGAGTTCGTGCTCGCCTCCACGTACGAGGTCGTCTCGCTGCCCGACGACATCGCCTCCAGACTGGAGGGGAAGTCCAGTCTGGGCCGCCTCGGCCTGGTGACGCATTCGACCGCCGGATTCATCGACCCCGGCTTCTCGGGCCACGTGACCCTGGAGCTGTCGAACCTCGCCACGCTGCCGATCAAGCTCTGGCCGGGCATGAAGATCGGGCAGCTCTGCATGTTCCGGCTCAGCTCGCCCGCGGAGTTCCCGTACGGCAGCGAGCGCTACGGGTCCAGGTACCAGGGGCAGCGCGGCCCGACCGCCTCGCGCTCCTTCCAGAACTTCCACCGCACCCAGGTGAGGCACGACGCATGAGTGACGCAGTACGCGAGAACCTCGACTACGAGGGGTTCGGGCGGGCCGTTCGGGAGCTCGCGCAGACCATCGCCGACGACGGGTACGAGCCCGACATCATCCTCAGCATCGCCCGGGGCGGCGTGTTCGTCGCCGGCGGCCTCGCCTACGCGCTCGACTGCAAGAACATCCACCTCGTGAACGTGGAGTTCTACACCGGTGTGGGCACCACGCTGGAGATGCCGGTCATGCTGGCGCCCGTCCCCGAGGCGATCGACTTCACGAACAAGAAGGTCCTCATCGCCGATGACGTGGCCGACACGGGCAAGACGCTGAAGCTCGTCCACGACTTCTGCCTGGGCCACGTCGCCGAGGTGCGCTCCGCCGTCATCTACGAGAAGTCCCACTCGCTCGTGAAGTGCGAGTACGTGTGGAAGAAGACCGACGAGTGGATCAATTTCCCCTGGTCGGTCGAACCGCCCGTCGTGAAGCGTGAGGGTCAGGTCCTCGACGCCTGATCACCGAGTCACCGAGTCACCGAGTCACCGAGTCACCGAGTGAACGGAAGGGCCCGCTGCGCAGACACTGCGCGGCGGGCCCTTTCGCGTGCGGTGGGAGGGCAGGAGGGCTAGATGGTGCCCAGTTTGATGATCGACAGGAGGGCGATCAGCTGGATGGCGGAGGCGCCCAGCGCCTTCGGCCACGGCAGGTCGTGCGACTTGCTGATCAGCGAGGTGAAGAGCGCTCCGGCCGCCACCCAGGTGGCCCAGCCCAGGACCTGCACGACCATGTTGTCGCCGCCGAGGAACACCGCGAACAGCAGGCGCGGCGCGTCCGTGATGGACATGATCAGCATGGACAGGCCGACCGTCGGCTGCCACGTGCCGTCGCCGCCCATCTGGCGGGCGAGCGTGTGGGTGACCGCGCCCAGGATCAGACCGCAGATGACGAAGGCGACGCCGGCGGACAGGACGATCGGGACGGCCTTCGACAGGGTCGCGTTGATCGCGTCCTCGCGGGCGTCGTCGAGGCCGAAGACCGCGAGGAGGCCGTAGAGGAAGGTCACGGTCAGGGCGGGACCCCAGACGGCGTAGTCGCGCATCTGCAGGAAGGTCTGGCCCGGCCGCGTCACGATGCCGCGCAGGAGCTCCTTCCAGGGCAGTCGCGGCCCGGACGGAGCGGCCGCGGCCGCACCCGCATGATAGGGCGCACCCTGGCTGTACGGGTCCTCACCGACCGCGAAGACCTGGGTGTGCCCCGGGTTGTCGTTCGAATAGCCGCCGCCACCGCCACCGCCGCTGTGGCCTCCGTGGCCGTACGGGGGCTGCTGGCCCGCCGGGTACGGCGGCTCCTGCTGCTGCCCGTACGGGTCGAAGTACTCCGGCTCGCCGTGGCCCCCGGCGCCCGGCTGCGGCCACTGCTGCTGCGCAGGTGGGCCTCCGGCGGGAGGGTACGGCTGCCGGCCGTACGGCGGCGGTGATGGCTGCCGGCCGTACGACTGCTGCTGCTGCGGGGGTTGTTGCGGAGTGCGGTTGTTGTCCCGGCCGCGTCCGATCCTGAATCCAGCCACGTGATCGAACGTACCTGGTCCGGCGAGCCTCTGTGGACGGTCGCCGGGAACGCGCACCCTTTGCGGCTGACCTGTGACAACCCCTAGGGGTACCCCGAGGGCCCTCACGAGTGTCCGGTTTACGTCACCGTGTCATGGTGTGGTGCTCTTCGTTGCGTCGCCGACTGAATGTGTGCATATCGGGCCCGGAACGCCGGAACGGCCGGTCCCCCCGCCTGGGGGGACCGGCCGTTCCGTTCCGCGTGGTGCGGGCTGGTGCTACTTGGCGTCCTCGGGCTTGGCCTCGGTCTCGGGCTTGGCCTCGGCCGCCGCGCCGTCCTCGGCTGCGGGCGCGGCCTCGGCGTCTGCCTCGGCCTCGGGCTCCGCCTCCGGCGCGGCCTTCGCTTCCGGCGCCGCCTCAGCCTTGGCACCCGCCTCAGCCTCGGGCTCCGCCTCCGCCTCGGGCTCCGCCTCCGCCTCGGCCTCCGCCTTCGCGGCAGCCGCAGCGTCCGCCTCCGCCTTGGCCTTCGCCTCCGCCTCGGCCTTGGCAGCCGCCTCGGCTTCCGCCGCGGCAGCCGCCGCAGCCGCCTCGGCTTCCGCCTCCGCCTCCGCCTCCGCGGCCGCGAGTTCGGCCTCCGTGGGGCCGGGTGCCTTGACCGACTCCAGGAGCAGCTGCGCCACGTCGACGACCTGGACGTGTTCCTTCGCCTGGCCGTCGTTCTTCTTGCCGTTCACCGAGTCGGTGAGCATGACCAGGCAGAACGGGCAGGCGGTGGAGACGATGTCGGGGTTCAGGGACAGGGCCTCGTCGACGCGCTCGTTGTTGATGCGCTTGCCGATCCGCTCCTCCATCCACATCCGCGCGCCACCGGCGCCACAGCAGAAGCCCCGCTCCTTGTGACGGTGCATCTCCTGCTGGCGCAGCCCGGGCACGGCCGACATGATCTCGCGCGGCGGCGTGTAGACCTTGTTGTGCCGGCCCAGGTAGCACGGGTCGTGGTACGTGATCAGGCCGTCCACCGGCGTGACCGGCGTCAGCCGGCCCTCGTCGATCAGGTGCTGCAGCAGCTGCGTGTGGTGGATGACCTCGTACTCGCCGCCCAGCTGCGGGTACTCGTTCGCGATGGTGTTGAAGCAGTGCGGGCAGGTCGAGACGATCCGCTTCGCCGACTTCGGCTTCTTCGTCTCCGGATCGTCGTCGTCCTCGCCGAAGGCCATGTTCAGCATGGCCACGTTCTCCTGGCCCAGCTGCTGGAACAGCGGCTCGTTGCCCAGGCGGCGCGGCGAGTCACCGGTGCACTTCTCGTCGCCGCCCATGATCGCGAACTTGACGCCCGCGATGTTCAGCAGCTCCGCGAAGGCCTTCGTGGTCTTCTTGGCCCGGTCCTCCAGGGCGCCGGCGCAGCCGACCCAGTAGAGGTAGTCGAACTCGGAGAGGTCCTCCGCGTCCTTGCCGATGATCGGGACCTCGAAGTCCACCTCCTTGGTCCACTCGACGCGCTGCTTCTTCGCCAGGCCCCAGGGGTTGCCCTTCTTCTCCAGGTTCTTGAGCATCGTGCCCGCCTCCGACGGGAACGCGCTCTCGATCATCACCTGGTAGCGGCGCATGTCGACGATGTGGTCGATGTGCTCGATGTCGACCGGGCACTGCTCCACGCACGCACCGCAGGTCGTGCAGGACCACAGCACGTCCGGGTCGATGACGCCGTTCTCCTCGACGGTGCCGATCAGCGGGCGCTCGGCCTCCGCGATGGCCGCGGCCGGGACGTCCTTCAGCTGCTCCGCCGTGGCCTTCTCGTTGCCCTCCATGTCCTTGCCGCCGCCGGCGAGCAGGTACGGGGCCTTGGCGTGCGCGTGGTCGCGCAGCGACATGATCAGGAGCTTCGGGGACAGCGGCTTGCCGGTGTTCCAGGCCGGGCACTGCGACTGGCAGCGACCGCACTCCGTGCACGTGGAGAAGTCGAGGATGCCCTTCCAGGAGAACTGCTCGACCTGCGAGACGCCGAAGACGTCGTCCTCGCCCGGGTCCTCGAAGTCGATCTCCTTGCCGCCGCTGGTCATCGGCTGGAGGGCGCCGAGCGCGGTCGCGCCGTCCGCGTTCCGCTTGAACCAGATGTTCGGGAAGCCGAGGAAGCGGTGCCAGGCCACACCCATGTTGGTGTTGAGCGAGACGACGATCATCCAGATCAGCGAGGTGCCGATCTTGATCATCGCGGTGAAGTAGATGGCGTTCTGCAGCGCGCTCGCCGAGAGCCCCTTGAAGGCCAGGACCAGCGGGTACGAGACGAAGTACGCCGGCTCGTACGAGTCCACGTGGTGGATCGCGCCCTCAAGACCGCGCAGGCACAGGATCGCGAGGCCGATGGTGAGGATGACGTACTCGACGAAGTACGCCTGCCAGGCCTTCGAGCCGGTGAAGCGGGACTTGCGGCCGGCCCGCGAGGGCAGGCTGAGCAGCCGGATCGCCATCAGGATGACGATGCCGACGACCGTCATCAGGCCGATGAACTCGATGTACATCTCGAACGGCAGGAAGCCGCCGATGATCGGCAGCGTCCAGTCGGCCTGGAAGAGCTGGCCGTACGCCTGCGCGAGGGTGGGCGGCAGCGTCAGGAAGCCGATCGCGACGAACCAGTGCGCGAAGCCGACGATGCCCCAGCGGTTCATCCGGCTGTGGCCGAGGAACTCCCGGACGAGGGTGAGGGATCGGGCCTTCGGGTCGTCCGTGCGGCTGCCGGCCGGCACGGGCTGACCGATCTTCACGAAACGGTAGATCTGCGCCACGGCTCGGGCGAGCAGCGCGACGCCGACCACGGTCAGGACCAGCGACACGATGATCGCGGCGAGTTGCATGGGAGGGCTCCTCGGGCGGCACTTACTAAGCGGTAACTTATGAAGTCAAGGCTTGAGGTTACCCATTCCCGACGCCGCAATGTAGCCGAGCGTGCGGTGATCTGTGTCGCTCAGGCGAGCCTTTGTCTCCAGGCCGCCCGCGGGGTCTGCGCAAGGATCGCGAGGTCCATCCCGAGCCAGTGGTTCTCCACATAATGCCGGTCCAGCAGGGCCATCTCCTCCCAGGGGAGGTCCGAGCGCGAGCTCACCTGCCACAATCCGGTCATTCCGGGCCGTACGAGGAGTCGGTCGGGGCGGTCCGTACGGGTCTCCGGGCGCGGCCCGACCAGCGACATCTCGCCGCGGAGCACGTTGAGCAGCTGGGGGAGGGCGTCGAGGGCGCAGCGGTCCAGGGCGGCGCCGAGCCGGCCGGTGTCGTGGGTGCGCAGCCGCCACGTACGGAACGGCCTCCCGGCCAGGCCGACCGCGGCCTCCCGCACGAAGGGGCGGCGGCCGTGGGTCGCGTACAGCAGTGCGGTGGCGCCGGTGAGCGGCAGGCCGAGCACCGCGAGCAGGAGCAGCGCCCCCAGCAGGTCCACCACCCGTTTGGCCGGCGGACGGGCCGGCCGGAGCCCCGGCAGGGCGGGGAGGGACAACAGCAGGGGCATGCCAGCACGGTGCCGCATGCCTCCGGCGGTCTTGCGGTGGCGCGCGGCCACGGTGACCCGTTCGGCGGCGCGCGGCCACGGGTGACCCGTTCGGCCGCTCCCCGCCGCCCCGGGGCTTCGCCCCGACCCGCGCGCCTCGAACGCCCGCGGGGCCGGGCGTGGTTGCGCGTAAGCGGGGCCTAAAGGTTGAGTCGACTCGACTCAGGTCTGTTGACGCCGGCGCAGCGATGCGGCATGGTTGAGTCTGTTCCACTCAAGTCAGCTGGAGGAATCGAAATGGCACGTGCGGTCGGCATCGACCTGGGCACCACTAACTCCGTCGTCAGCGTTCTGGAAGGCGGCGAGCCCACCGTCATCACCAACGCCGAGGGCGCCAGGACCACGCCGTCCGTCGTCGCCTTCGCCAAGAACGGCGAGGTCCTCGTCGGCGAGGTGGCCAAGCGCCAGGCGGTCACGAACGTGGACCGGACCATCCGCTCCGTCAAGCGCCACATGGGCACTGACTGGAAGATCAACCTGGATGGCAAGGACTTCAACCCGCAGCAGATGAGCGCCTTCATCCTGCAGAAGCTGAAGCGCGACGCCGAGGCGTACCTGGGTGAGAAGGTCACGGACGCGGTCATCACCGTCCCGGCCTACTTCAACGACTCCGAGCGTCAGGCGACGAAGGAGGCCGGTGAGATCGCGGGTCTGAACGTCCTGCGCATCGTCAACGAGCCGACCGCCGCCGCCCTGGCCTACGGCCTCGACAAGGACGACCAGACCATTCTCGTCTTCGACCTCGGTGGCGGCACCTTCGACGTGTCGCTCCTGGAGATCGGCGACGGCGTCGTCGAGGTGAAGGCCACCAACGGTGACAACCACCTCGGTGGTGACGACTGGGACCAGCGCGTCGTCGACTACCTGGTGAAGCAGTTCGCCAACGGCCACGGCGTGGACCTCTCCAAGGACAAGATGGCGCTCCAGCGCCTGCGCGAGGCCGCCGAGAAGGCGAAGATCGAGCTGTCCTCCTCCACGGAGACCACGATCAACCTGCCCTACATCACGGCTTCCGCCGAGGGCCCGCTGCACCTGGACGAGAAGCTCACGCGCGCCCAGTTCCAGCAGCTGACCGCGGACCTGCTCGACCGCTGCAAGACCCCGTTCCACAACGTCATCAAGGACGCCGGCATCCAGCTGTCCGAGATCGACCACGTGGTCCTGGTCGGCGGCTCCACCCGCATGCCGGCCGTCGCCGAGCTCGTCAAGGAGCTCACCGGCGGTCAGGACGCCAACAAGGGCGTCAACCCGGACGAGGTCGTCGCCATCGGCGCCACCCTCCAGGCCGGTGTGCTCAAGGGTGAGGTCAAGGACGTCCTGCTCCTCGACGTGACCCCGCTGTCCCTCGGCATCGAGACCAAGGGCGGCATCATGACCAAGCTCATCGAGCGCAACACCACGATCCCGACCAAGCGGTCCGAGATCTTCACGACGGCCGAGGACAACCAGCCGTCCGTGCAGATCCAGGTCTACCAGGGCGAGCGCGAGATCGCGGCGTACAACAAGAAGCTCGGCATGTTCGAGCTGACCGGCCTGCCGCCGGCCCCGCGTGGCGTCCCGCAGATCGAGGTCTCCTTCGACATCGACGCGAACGGCATCATGCACGTCACGGCCAAGGACCTCGGCACGGGCAAGGAGCAGAAGATGACCGTCACCGGCGGCTCTTCGCTCGGCAAGGACGAGGTCGACCGCATGCGCCAGGAGGCGGAGCAGTACGCGGACGAGGACCTCCGTCGCAAGGAGGCGGCCGAGTCCCGCAACCAGGGCGAGCAGCTCGTCTACCAGACGGAGAAGTTCGTCAAGGACAACGAGGACAAGGTCCCGGCCGACGTCAAGACCGAGGTCGAGGCGGCCGTCTCCGAGCTGAAGGAGAGCCTCAAGGGCGAGGACACGGCCGAGATCCGCACCGCGACCGAGAAGCTCGCCGCGGTCAGCCAGAAGCTCGGCCAGGCCATCTACGCCGACGCCCAGGCCGCTCAGGGCGCCGCCGGCGCCGAGGGCGCCCAGCAGGCCAAGGCCGACGACGACGTCGTCGACGCCGAGATCGTCGACGACGAGAAGCCGAAGGGTGGCGCTGCCTGATGTCGGAGGAGACCCCGGGTTTTGACGAGAAGCCCGAAGTCCCCGCCGACGGCACGCCCGACGAGCCGCAGGCCGCCGACTCCGCCAAGGAGGAGGTGGCGGCCCCGGCCGGGGACGCAGCACAGGACATCGCGCTGCTCGCGCAGCTGGACCAGGCCCGTACGGCGCTCTCCGAGCGCACCGCGGACCTCCAGCGGCTGCAGGCGGAGTACCAGAACTACCGCCGCCGGGTGGAGCGGGACCGGATCACCGTCAAGGAGATCGCGGTCGCGTCCCTCCTGACGGAGCTCCTCCCGACCCTGGACGACATCGGCCGGGCGCGGGAGCACGGCGAGCTGGTCGGCGGCTTCAAGTCGGTGGCGGAGTCGCTGGAGACGGTGGCCGCCAAGATGGGGCTGCAGCAGTTCGGCAAGGAGGGCGAGCCCTTCGACCCGACGATCCACGAGGCCCTGATGCACTCGTACGCGCCGGACGTCACCGAGACGACCTGCGTGGCGATCCTGCAGCCGGGGTACCGGATCGGCGAGCGTACGATCCGTCCCGCACGGGTCGCGGTGGCCGAGCCCCAGCCGGGGGCGGCCCCCAAGTCCGAGTCCGCCGAGGGCGACAAGCCGTCCGGCGAGGACGCGGATGCAGCCGACAAGGGCTGACGCAGTACACGTGGCGGCACGAGAGGAGGGACACCGGGGATGAGCACGAAGGACTTCGTCGAGAAGGACTACTACAAGGTCCTCGGTGTCCCGAAGGACGCCACCGAGGCCGAGATCAAGAAGGCGTACCGGAAGCTCGCCCGCGAGTTCCACCCGGACGCCAACAAGGGCGACGCCTCGGCCGAGGAGCGCTTCAAGGAGATCTCCGAGGCGAACGACATCCTCGGTGACGCGAAGAAGCGCAAGGAGTACGACGAGGCGCGCGCCCTGTTCGGCAACGGTGGCTTCCGCCCCGGGCCGGGCGGGGGCGGCGGTTCGTTCAACTTCGACCTCGGCGACCTCTTCGGCGGTCAGCAGCCGGGCGGCCAGGCCGGCGGTTTCGGCGGTGGCCTGGGCGACGTCTTCGGCGGCCTCTTCAACCGCGGCGCCGGCCCGGGTGCGGGCACCCGCACCCAGCCGCGCCGCGGCCAGGACATCGAGTCGGAGGTCACCCTCTCCTTCACGGAGGCGGTGGACGGGGCCACGGTCCCGCTCCGGATGTCCTCGCAGGCGCCTTGCAAGGCCTGTTCGGGCACCGGCGACAAGAACGGCACGCCCCGCGTGTGCCCGACCTGCGTCGGCACCGGCCAGGTCTCGCGGGGCAGCGGCGGCGGTTTCTCGCTGACCGACCCCTGCGCGGACTGCAAGGGCCGCGGCCTGATCGCGGAGACCCCCTGCGACGTCTGCAAGGGCAGCGGCCGGGCCCGTTCCTCGCGCACCATGCAGGTCCGGATCCCGGCGGGCGTCTCCAACGGCCAGCGGATCCGGCTGCGCGGCAAGGGCGCGCCGGGCGAGCGCGGCGGCCCCGCCGGTGACCTCTACGTGGTCGTGCACGTCGACGCGCACCCGGTGTTCGGCCGCAAGGACGACAACCTGACGGTGACCGTGCCGGTGACGTTCACGGAGGCGGCGCTGGGCGCCGACGTCAAGGTCCCGACCTTGAACGGCCCCTCGGTGACGCTGAAGCTGCCGCCGGGCACCCCCAACGGACGGACCATGCGGGCCCGCGGCAAGGGGGCGGTCCGCAAGGACGGCACCCGGGGCGACCTGCTGGTGACGGTGGAGGTCGCGGTTCCGACCGAGCTGTCGGACAAGGCCCGCGAGGCGCTGGAGATGTACCGCGAGGCGACCGGGTCCGAGGACCCGCGCTCCGCGCTGTTCGAGTCCGCGAAGGGAGCATGACCATGGACGGCCGCCGACGACAGTCCTCCCGCCTGGGCGGGGGCTACCAGCTCACCGACGAGACCCCGGTCTACGTGATCTCGGTGGCCGCCCAGCTCTCGGGTCTGCACCCGCAGACGCTGCGTCAGTACGACCGTCTCGGCCTGGTCTCCCCGGACCGTACGGCCGGCCGCGGCCGGCGCTACTCGGCCCGTGACATCGAACTGCTCCGCACGGTGCAGGCGCTGTCCCAGGACGAGGGCATCAACCTGGCCGGCATCAAGCGGATCATCGAACTGGAGAACCAGGTCGCCGCGCTCCAGCAGCGCGTGGCCGAACTCTCCGCGGCGGTCGACGGCGCGGCGGCCACGCTGCAGGCCCGCGAGGCCCAGGTGCACGCCTCGTACCGGCGCGACCTGGTCAAGTACCAGCCCCCGCAGCCGGGCAGTGCCCTGGTCGTCTGGCGGCCGAGCCCCAAGCGCCCGATGGACTGACCCGGCCCCCTTCCGTTCCGCACCTTCAGGCTCCGCCCCTCCAGGGCGGGGCCTGACGGCTTTCTAGAGGCCTTCCCGGACCTCGTCGGGGTCCTGGCCCAGCTCCTCGTCGCAGTCGCGGTCAGGGGCCGACGGCCGGCCCAGGATGCCCGACTGCGCGATGAGGTAGCCGAGCTGGGCGCGGCTGCCGCTGCCGAGGGTCGTGGCGAGCTTGGCGATGTGGGCCCGGCAGGTGCGCACGTTCATGCCGAGGCGGCGGGCGATGGCCTCGTCGACGTGCCCCTCGATGAGGAGCTGGGCGATGGTCCGCTGCACGCCGGTGATCCCGCCGGGGGTGCTCCGGTAGGTCACCTCCTCCTGCAGGGGCACGGCACGGTGCCACAGCTGCTCGAACACCTTGATGAGGTAGTCGACGAGGCCCGGGTGGCGCAGCTCCAGGGCGACCCGGCGGTCGTCGCTCACCGGGATGAAGGCGACGGTGCGGTCGAAGATGATGAGCCGCTCTATCAGCTCTTCGAGCGTGCGGATCTCCACCTTGCCCGTGGAGATGCGGTCCACGTAGGCGAGCGTGCCCTGGCTGTGCCGGGCGGTGTGCTGGTAGAGGGTCCGTATGCTGACCCCGCGGTCGATCAGCGGCTGGTCGCGCTCCAGGGCCTGGGTCAGGGCCTCGGAGGGGCGGGCCCCGCCCGGCTGTACCGTCAGCACTTCGGTGTGGCATTCGGCCGTCGCGAGGTTGAGGGCGGCGTTGATCCGCTCGAAGCCCTCCAGCACGGTGATGGCGTGGGTGTTGGCCGGGCTCTGCGCGCTGATGGCCAGGAAAGGCTCGAAAGTGTCGGTGAGATCTACAGCGCTGCGCCGGCGGTCCTGGATCTCGCGTTCAATCGGATGGAGCCGTTGAGCCAAAGCGACCGACGGGGGAACCGGGCGCAGCTGGTTGGCGTCATCCGGGTCGGGCTGCAGAAGGGCGAATTCAAGCAGGCAGGGGGCGTTCTGGATCTCGCCCCGGGCGATCCGGCCGGTACTCAGCGCAGTCGCGTAGAGCCGCGTTCCCTCGGCGCACATGGACGTGACGGGGTGGGGATGTGTCGCCATTGTCTCGTTTCGCGTCAAATCTCCACCCCCCAGGGTCCTGAACATGCAAGAACATGATGCATCGTCCCTGTGGCATTGACGTGCCTGAATGAGCCATCGTCTGACACGCGGGGGAGAGGATTCCATCAAGTGAGGACGAAGCCGACCATGTTCAAGAGAATGCTTCGCTCGGTGCTTGCCATAGGTTTCTCCGCCGTTGCGGTTTTTGGGGCAGTCAGCGCCGTCGAAAGTGACGCGGGGAGCGCTAGGGGCGGTCAGGGCACCAGCCTGACGAGCACGGAGTTCGACACCGGCTGGACCACGGCGCCCGCGGGCAAGTACGCGGACACCGGCTGGACCAGCGGACAGCTGGGCGGTAACGGCGGGGATACGGGTTGGACCGAGGCTCCTGTGACGGTGTCCGCGTGACCCCCGACGACCGCGGCTTCCGCCGCGAGATGGCGTCCGCCTACCGCTCGGGCTGGCAGTTCATCGATCTCGCCACGGCCATCCCCCACCCCGGCGACTCGTTGATGGTCACCCTGTTCGGCCAACCGATCGTCGTCGTGCGCGAGGAGGACGAGGACGTACGTGCCTACCGGTGCCTGCGCCGCCCGCGGGGCGCGCCGCAGCCCGTCCGCTGCGAGGTGCGCTACGGAATGGTCTTCGTCAATCTCGATCAGCGCGACCACCAGCTCTTCGAACCCGATATCACCACCGCCACCCCCCGCAGTGCCTGAAGCGATTCCCCCGTCGTTGCAGATCGCTCAGGCGCTACCCCCACACAACGGCGCCATCGTGGACCTGACCACGATGGCGCCGTTGTGATGCCCGCGTCCAGTGCCTGAACCGGACAAGATGAAGGATCAACGGCTCACGCGCGCCCCATGGCCCGGTCCAGGGTGATCTCGATGACCACGCGGTCGGGATTGGGCGACGGCGTGCGGCCGTACCGCACCGCGTAGCGCGCCACGGCGTCGGCGACCGACGCCTCGTCCGTACGGACCACCGCGCGCCCTTCGAGGGTGGCCCAGCGGCGCCCCTCCATCTGGCAGACCGCGACCCGGGCCCCGCCGCCCGCCGGCGCCTGCGCCGCGAGGACGTTGCGCACCTTCTTGCTGTGCTTGTTGCTGATCACCCGCGCCAGCCCGGCCTCCGGGTCGTACGTCACGCCCACCGGCACCACGTGCGGAGTGCCGTCGGGACGCGGGGTGGTCAGGGTGCAGACGTGCCGCTCCCGCCAGAAGGCGAGGTACTCGGGCGTCGGGTTGAGTACGTCATGGGACATGCGCCGAAGGGTACGGGCCGGGGGTGTCCCGCGCTGCCTTGAGTGCAATAGACTCAACTTTGCATACGTTGACTCTGTCAGAGTTCATGCCTGAGTTCTGATCCCTCCGGAGAGGAGAAGACGCAGTGGACGCCGAGCTGACCAACAAGAGCCGGGACGCCCTGAACGCGGCCACGAGCAGGGCCGTCAAGGACGGTCATGCCGATCTGACCCCCGCGCACCTGCTGCTGGCCCTGCTCGCCGGCGAGGACAACGAGAACGTCACCGACCTGCTCGCCGCCGCCGACGCCGACCAGGCCGAGGTACGGGCCGGCGCGGAGCGGCTGCTGGCCGCCCTGCCCAGCGTCACCGGCTCCACCGTCGCGCCCCCGCAGCCCACCCGCGACCTGCTCGCCGTACTCGCCGAGGCCGACGCCCAGGCCGGCCGGCTCGGCGACGAGTACCTCTCCACCGAACACCTGCTCATCGCCATCGCCGCCAAGGGCGGCGCGGCGGGCGAGGTCCTTTCCACCCAGGGCGCGAGCGCGAAGAAGCTGCTGGCCGCCTTCGAGAACGCACGAGGAGGACGGCGGGTGACCACCCCCGACCCCGAGGGTCAGTACAAGGCCCTGGAGAAGTTCGGCACCGACTTCACGGCGGCCGCGCGCGAGGGCAAGCTCGACCCGGTCATCGGCCGTGACCACGAGATCCGCCGCGTCGTGCAGGTGCTCTCGCGCCGCACGAAGAACAACCCGGTGCTCATCGGCGAGCCCGGCGTCGGCAAGACGGCCGTCGTCGAGGGCCTGGCCCAGCGCATCGTCAAGGGCGACGTCCCCGAGTCCCTGAAGAACAAGCGCCTGGTCTCCCTGGACCTCGGCGCGATGGTCGCGGGCGCCAAGTACCGCGGCGAGTTCGAGGAGCGGCTGAAGACCGTGCTGGCCGAGATCAAGTCCAGCGACGGGCAGATCATCACCTTCATCGACGAACTGCACACGGTCGTCGGCGCGGGCGCCGGCGGCGACTCCGCCATGGACGCCGGCAACATGCTCAAGCCCATGCTGGCCCGCGGCGAACTGCGCATGGTCGGCGCGACCACCCTCGACGAGTACCGCGAGCGCATCGAGAAGGACCCGGCGCTGGAGCGCCGCTTCCAGCAGGTGCTGGTCGCCGAGCCGTCCGTCGAGGACACCATCGCCATCCTGCGCGGACTCAAGGGCCGCTACGAGGCCCACCACAAGGTCGTCATCAACGACAGCGCGCTGGTGGCCGCCGCGACCCTCTCCGACCGGTACATCACCTCCCGCTTCCTGCCCGACAAGGCCATCGACCTCGTCGACGAGGCCGCGTCCCGGCTGCGCATGGAGATCGACTCCTCGCCGCTGGAGATCGACGAGCTCCAGCGCTCCGTCGACCGCCTGCGGATGGAGGAGTTGGCGCTGAGGAACGAGTCCGACCCGGCCTCGGTGGAGCGCCTGGAGAAGATCCGCAAGGACCTCGCCGACAAGGAGGAGGACCTGCGCGGCCTGACCGCCCGCTGGGAGAAGGAGAAGCAGTCCCTCAACCGCGTCGGCGAGCTCAAGGAGCGTCTGGACGACCTGCGCGGCCAGGCCGAGCGCGCCCAGCGCGACGGCGACTTCGACACCGCCTCCAAGCTGCTCTACGGGGAGATCCCGACCCTGGAGCGCGAGCTGGCGGAGGCCACCGAGGCCGAGGCCGAGGCGTCCAAGGGGACGATGGTCAAGGACGAGGTCGGCCCGGACGACATCGCGGACGTGGTGGGCGCCTGGACGGGCATCCCGGCCGGCCGCCTGCTGGAGGGCGAGACCCAGAAGCTCCTGCGCATGGAGGACGAGCTCGGCCGCCGCCTGATCGGCCAGGCCGAGGCCGTACGGGCCGTCTCGGACGCCGTGCGCCGCACCCGCGCGGGCATCGCCGACCCCGACCGCCCCACCGGCTCCTTCCTCTTCCTCGGCCCGACGGGCGTGGGCAAGACGGAGCTGGCCAAGGCCCTCGCGGACTTCCTCTTCGACGACGAGCGGGCCATGATCCGCATCGACATGTCGGAGTACGGCGAGAAGCACAGCGTGGCCCGCCTCGTCGGCGCCCCGCCCGGCTACGTCGGCTACGAGGAGGGCGGCCAGCTGACGGAGGCCGTCCGCCGCCGCCCGTACAGCGTGGTGCTCCTGGACGAGGTGGAGAAGGCCCACCCCGAGGTCTTCGACATCCTGCTCCAGGTCCTGGACGACGGCCGCCTCACGGACGGCCAGGGACGGACCGTCGACTTCCGCAACACCATCCTGATCCTGACCTCGAACCTGGGCAGCCAGTTCCTGATGGACCCGGCCACCCCCGCGGAACAGAAGAAGCAGCAGGTCCTGGACGTGGTCCGGAGCTCCTTCAAGCCGGAGTTCCTGAACCGCCTCGACGACCTGGTGGTCTTCTCCGCCCTGTCCGGCGACGAGCTCGCGCACATCGCCGAGCTCCAGATCGGCCGCCTGGCCAAGCGCCTGGCCGACCGGCGCCTCACCCTGGACGTCACGCCCGAGGCGCTGGCCTGGCTGGCGGACAAGGGCAACGACCCGGCGTACGGCGCCCGGCCGCTGCGCCGCCTGATCCAGACGGCCATCGGCGACCGGCTGGCCAAGGAGATCCTCTCGGGCGAGGTCCGCGACGGCGACACCGTACGGGTCGACGTGGCGGGCGAGGACCTGCTGGTCGGCAAGGCGCTCTGAGCCGGCCGGGCGGACCCGGTGTCCGCCCGCAGCGGATCGGCGCTGCGGGGCTGGACACGGGGTGGGCGGGATGGGGGAGGATGCATGTATCCGCACGAAGGGAAAAACACGGTGAGCATCGACCCGGCCTCGATTCCGAACTTCGGAGGGCAGCAGCCCGATCCGCAGGCCACAGGACCGGCGGGCCCCGTCGTCCCCGACCAGGATCTGGTCAAGCAGCTGCTGGAGCAGATGGAGCTCAAGTACGTCGTCGACGACGAGGGTGACCTCGCGGCGCCGTGGGAGGAGTTCCGCACGTACTTCATGTTCCGCGGCGAGGACGAGCAGCAGGTTTTCTCGGTGCGGACCTTCTACGACCGTCCGCACAAGATCGACGAGAAGCCCCAGCTTCTCGAGTCGATCGACGACTGGAACCGCCGCACCCTGTGGCCGAAGGTCTACAGCCACACGCACGACGACGGCTCGGTCCGTCTGATCGGTGAGGCGCAGATGCTGATCGGCACCGGCGTCAACCTGGAGCACTTCGTGTCCTCCACGGTCAGCTGGGTCCGCGCCTCCATCGAGTTCGACAAGTGGCTCGTCGAGCAGCTCGGTCTGGAGAAGGACATCGACTCCACCGACGGCGAGAACAACGGCGAAGGCGACTCCGACAGCGCCAACTGACTACAGCGGCACCCGGGCCACCAGAAGCAGGTACAGCCCGTAGCCGTAACCGAGCCCGGCCACCACCGCGGTCACCACGACCGCGGTGCGGGGCCGGGCTCGCGCCATGACGGCGGCCACCGGCAGGAGCAGCGGGAAGGCCGGCAGCAGGAAGCGCGGCTTGGACTCGAAGAAACCGGCCCCGCCGAAGGCCATCACCAGCAGGACCGCGGTGTACACGAGGAGCGCGAGCGGGGCGCGGTCCAGGAACAGCAGCACCGCGAGCAGCCCGGCCGCGGCCAGCAGCACCACCGTCACGGTGCCGGCGAGGGGCACGTGCCCGCCGGTCAGCACCCGCTCCGCCGAGCGCAGCGCCCCGGCGCCGAAGTCGAAGCGCGAGCCCCAGCTGCGCTGCACGGCGAAGTAGCCGCCGAAGGGGTCGCGCACCCTCACCCCCACGGCCAGGACGTACGCCGCCCAGCCCGCCGGGGCCACCAGCCCGGCCACCCACACCCCGGGTGCCCGGGATCTTCGTACGAGGACGGCGTGGAGGGCCGTGGCCGACACGGCGGCCGCGACGGCCAGCCCCGTGGGCCGGGTCAGCCCGGCGAGCACGGCGAGGCCGGCGGCCCACGACCAGCGGCCCCGCAGCAGGGCGTACAGGGCCCAGGCGGCGAAGGCGGCCAGCAGCGCCTCGGTGTAGGCGAGGGTGAGCACCACCGCGTGCGGCAGGGCGGCCCACAGCCCCACGAGCAGCAGCCCGGCGCGCGGCCCGACGACCCGCTCCCCGACCCGGTAGATCCCGACGGCGGCGACGGCCGCGGCCGTCCAGGTGACGAGGAGCGCGGCGGGGACGGGCCCGCCGGGCAGGACGCCGGAGACGGCCCGTATCAGCGCCGGGTAGAGCGGGAAGAACGCCTGGTCGCTCTGGACGGGCCCGGTGCCCGTGACGGCGTCGGGCCACATCAGGGTGCGGCCGTAGCCGTGGGCCGCGATCCGGAGGTACCAGTCGCCGTCCCAGGACCGGCCGAGGACCCGCAGCGGATTCCGCCCGGCCCACCAGGACCCGAGGGCGAGCACCAGCACCCCGGCCCCGCGTATCGCGGCGAACACCCCGAGCGCTATCACCGCGGGCGGCGCGGCCGACCGTACGGCGCGGACCGCGCGCATCTCCAGGGGCGACGCGGACACGGTCGCTCTGCCCGTTGCCATCAATCCCGACTTCCGTCTCTCGGTGAGGTCCGCTCACCGGGAGGTGAGGGCTTCGGGCACTCGTGCGAGCGACAGCTTCACACCGCCCTCGGCCGGCCGCAAGCACCCCTGCCGGCCCGCCCCGGACGGCGGGGCCCCGGGCCGGACGTCAGAGCCCGCGCAGCCGGGAGGCGGCCTCCCGCAGGACGTCCTCGCGCTTGCAGAAGGGCAAGGTAGGAGCACCTTCGGGCGGCTTGACACGCCCAGGCATCATCGACAAGAACCTTGCACTTCGAGAGCGAGACGTTCCTGACCTGGGCCGACCTGGCTGGTCACCTGTACTTGTGCGGCTGCCTTACGGATCACCTTCGAGGATGCGCAGTCGTAGAGGACGTGGACCCCGCCGGCTTGGCCGAGGTAGAGCATCGGGCCGTCCGCGGGTTCGGTGCTCCCTGACACTTCGGCAAAATCGGCGCGGACGTACTGGGGGCGGACTCCAAGCACGTACTCCAAGCCGCCCAGCTGAGCCGATACGACGGTCTGCTTACCGCGTTTCTCCATCGCATCACCCAAGGAGATCAGGCAGAGCGCTGTCATGAAGAAGACGACGAGGCAGAGCCGCAGCAGCGGGCCCAGGGTCCGATGCTTGCCGGCAAGGTGCAGTGCCGGCGCTGCGACGAGCGTCCCGCCGACCCAGATAACCATCCAAGTGCCCTCCGCGAGTACAGCGGTGGGGCCTTCGACCAAGGCCATGGCTGTCCAGCCCAACCCCACCAGTGCCGACAGTGCCAAGGTGCGGAGCCCTGGGTGCTCCCTGACCTTTCAACACGAAGCGTGAAGCCCGCCGCCGGTTCGAACCTGCAGCCGCTCCCATGGCAAAAACGCCGGGCCCGAAGAGCAGCATCGGGAGGATCAAAAATCCGAGGAATGCCAGTGCCGTGGCGACCCGCGTCAGAAGGACTGCTGCATCCAGCCCGACCTCTTCTGGTGTGACGCCGAACTGTGCCAGGTAACGGTCCAAGGCCCAGTATTGGATCCCTGTGAGGAGGACGCCGCTGAGTCCCAAAACGGTGACGATCGCTTGGATCGCGTCCTTCTTGCCCGGACCAGGGGAAGTAGTGGTTTCTGCGTCCGATGGTGACGTGACTTCTTGTGAGAATAGATCTCACCACTAGCACTCAGAATGTAATCTGAGTACAGTCTGAGGTATGAGCCTTGCTTACCTAGGGGCGGACCCCGAATCGGTCTCGTTCACCGATCTGTCCCGCAATCCGAAGGCCGTAGCCGCGCGCGCGGCCGCCCTCGGTTGTCTGCGCGTCACGCATCGGGATGCGCCCGACATGGTGCTGACGACTGCGACGCACGCGGAGCGCACGGAGGAGAACCTGACGACGGCCTCTCGGCTCTTCCTGGCGCTCATGAAGCATGACGACGGAGCCCGATCGCTACTGCTGGCGCTGCCGGAGGTGTTCCCGTGGGTGCGGCACCTGGACGACGAAGAGATGCGCGCGTTCACGGTTGAACTCCTGGAAGCGCTTTCCGACGCGGCAGAGCTGGGTGCCAGAGATTCCGTTCACCGGGCGCTCGTCTCCTGGAGGGCGACGGCTCGGATCAACGCCGATCCCGAGCAGCTCAAGGAAGCGCTGCGTCCGCTCGACGGGGAGGACCTGGGGCCGGTCGAGGCGGGCGGGTGAGCCCGAAAAAGGGCGATCGTGTCAGTGTTCCGCCGCTGAGTGGATGGAACGTCGTCTTCGGGACGACCGATGCGGTGACGGGGTGGGAGGAGCTGTGCCGGGTGGCGCTTTCAAGCGCTCACCGTTGCCTGGAGGTGCTGCGCACGGACCCGTCGTCGCGTGAGAACTGGAATCGTCAGCACCGGCTTCGCGGACGGCTCGCCACCAAGGAGTGGAAAGGTTCCGAGCTGGAGCAGTGGGAGTACGAGATCACGAGCGGTGGCAGGGTCCGCTACCTCGTCAGTCCGGAGACTTCGACCGTCATTCTGGTCTACGCGTCCACTCGTCATCCCAAGGACACCGAGTAGTTCACCCGTGGGGAACGGGGCCCGGCTGTAGGCAGGTCCCGTTCCCCCACTTCCGTCTGTCGCCCCTTCAGCGAGTCAGCCGCCCGAGGCGTTCTACCGCCTCCTGCAAAACCGTCGTCCGCTTGCAGAAGGCCCAGCGGACCTGGGTGGCGCCGGCGGACTTGTCGTCGTAGAAGACCTGGTTCGGGATGGCGACGACGCCGCAGCGCTCGGGCAGGGCGCGGCAGAAGGCGAGGCCGTCCTTCTCGCCGAGGGGGGTGATGTCGGTGGTGATGAAGTACGTCCCCTGCGGGCGGAACACCTCGAAGCCGGCCGCCACGAGGCCGTCGGCGAGGATGTCGCGCTTGACGGCCAGGTCGGCGCGGAAGGCGTCGTAGTACGTGTCGGGGAGGGCGAGGGCCTCGGCGACGGCGTACTGGAAGGGGCCCGAGGAGACGTAGGTGAGGAACTGCTTGGCCGAGCGGACCGCCGTGACCAGCTCCGGGGGCGCGGTGACCCAGCCGACCTTCCAGCCCGTGAAGGAGAAGGTCTTCCCGGCCGAGGAGATGGTGACCGTGCGCTCGCGCATGCCGGGGAGGCCCGCCAGGGGGACGTGGGCGCCCTCGAAGACCAGGTGCTCGTACACCTCGTCCGTGACGACCAGCAGGTCGCGCTCGACCGCCAGCTCGGCGATCGCGGCGAGCTCGGCCGCGGTCAGGACGGTGCCCGTCGGGTTGTGCGGGGTGTTCAACAGCAGCAGCCGGGTGCGCGGGGTGACGGCGGCGCGCAGTTCGTCCAGGTCGAGGGCGAAGGCCCCGGCGTGCGGGCGCAGGGTGACCGGGACGCGTACGGCGCCGGCCATCGCGATGCAGGCCGCGTACGAGTCGTAGTACGGCTCCAGGGCGATGACCTCGTCACCCGGCTCCAGCAGGGCGAGGAGGGAGGCGGCGATGGCCTCGGTGGCGCCCGCCGTGACCAGGACCTCGGTGTCGGGGTCGTAGGACAGGCCGTAGAAGCGCTGCTGGTGTGCGGCGATGGCGGTGCGCAGCTCGGGGACGCCGGGGCCGGGCGGGTACTGGTTGCCCCGGCCCGTGAGGACCGCGCGGGAGGCCGCCTCGGCGATCTCCGCCGGGCCGTCGGTGTCGGGGAAGCCCTGGCCGAGGTTGATCGAACCGGTGCGGGCGGCCAGGGCCGACATCTCCGCGAAGATCGTCGTGCCGAAGGCCGCCAGCCGGCGGTTCAGGAAGGGGCGGTCGCTGCTCACGGGTGCGCTCATGGGCGTCATCCTGCGGTCAACCTCTGGACTTCCTCAAGTGTGCTTTGGGCCGTGCGGCCCGAGGGGATCCTTCCTTCACGCGGGACGCGGGGATCCCGCTCCCCCGGGAAGACCGGGGCATGAGAGAAGGGCGGACCGCATGTTCGTCTTCATCGTCGGGGCATTCCTGATCATCGCGTTCGTCGTGTGGATCGCGGCCCGTTCGGCCACGAGCGTGCACACGGGCGGCCGTCGCAAGCGCAGTGGCAGCTCGTGGGCGGACGGGGGCGGCGGCTCGTCCTGCGGGTCCTCCTCGTCCTGCGGCTCCTCCTCGTCCTGCGGCTCGTCCTCGTGCGGCGGCGGAGGGTGCGGTTCCAGCTGACACGGGGCAGCGGGGCACCGCGTGGACGAGGCGTTCGGCGGTCCGGTTTCCGTCGGGCGTCCTCGTCGTTCTCCCCTGCGTGACGACTCGTTCGCCGATGCATGACGACGCGCGGGACGCAACTCGTTGAACACGTGAACTGTGGAGCCCCCGGGGGGATGTAAACCCCGTCAAGTTGGGTAAAAACGCTGTGAGTGCCGTGCCTTTCATGATTCCCTCGGTTGAGTAGACCAGTCCTCGGACCTCCCTGGACTTCCTGTGGACCCGTGCCGGTGTCCCCCCACCCGTTGACTACCGCTGGCGGGCCCCGGCCCATCTCCCTCGCGCGTTTGCGGAGCCGACTCATGCTCACGACCCTCCAGACCTCCTACACCGACACGCGTGCCGCCGATCTCGCCTGGGCCCTGGGACGGGAGCGGCTGCCCGCCCTGGCCGTACTGAACCTCGAACTGTCCGGAGCCAAGGTGGAGTTGCGCCTCCTCGGGGCCTCCCACCAGGTTCTTCTGGAAGAGGCCGAGGTGCTCTGCTCGGAGACGGTCGCCTGCATGCCCGGCAGCAGTACGCCGCTGCCGCTCGGCGTGGCCAAGCGGGTGGGTGACTGGGAGTACGAGTTCGCCGCGCGGGTCGAGACGCTGTCCCGCGGGTCGTTCGCGGGGCGGGCGCAGGAACTGCTCGCACTGGTGGCTGACCACCCGAACGGACTAGCGGGGACCTTCCCCGGAAGTCCGCACGCCTTCACGGCCCTGCTCGCGCAGCGCCACGAGGGTCAGGTGCGCTGGCGGACCTGGCACGCGTACCCGCAGGAGGGCCAGCTGGTGGCCACCCGGACCCGGGTGGGCGTACGGACGGGGGTCCCGACGGAGGCGGCGCTGGAGTCGCCGGCGCTGCTGTAGCGGCCGGGGGAGGCGCGGGCAGGGCCGGGGGCCGGCGGGCGCCGCCGGGCGCGGACGGCCCCCGGCGGTTACGCCAACTGGCTGGAGCTATACGCCACTTGCACCCATGTGGGTGACCGGGTCGAGGTGGGCGGTGACGTACGGTTCGCTTCATGATCGACCGTTCCGTCCCGCGCCGGGTGCTCCCGTCTCCGGAGCCGCGGGGCGCCGCGACCGTCCCGGCCGCCCTGCCCGTACGGCCCCGGACCGGCCGACTCCTCGTCCTGGCCACCGTGTTCGTCTGCGCCGCCTGCGGGCTCGTGTACGAACTGGAGCTGCTCGCCCTGGGCACCTACCTCATCGGCGACTCCGTCACCCAGGCGTCGGTCGTGCTGTCCGTCATGGTCTTCGCCATGGGCGTCGGCTCCCTGCTCGCCAAGCGCCTGCGCCACCGGCCCGCCTTCGGCTTCGGCGCCATCGAGGCCGGCCTCGCCCTCCTGGGCGGGCTCTCGGCCATAGCGCTCTACGCGAGCTTCGCCTGGCTGGGGGAGTCCCGCCCCGCCCTCGTCGCCTTCTCCTTCGCGATCGGGGTGCTCATCGGCGCGGAGATCCCGCTGCTGATGGTCCTCATCCAGCGCATCCGCAGACAGGACGCGGGCGGGGCCGTCGCCGACCTGTTCGCCGCCGACTACGTCGGCGCCCTCGTCGGCGGCCTCGCCTTCCCGTTCCTGCTGCTCCCGATGCTCGGCCAGCTCACCGGCGCCATGCTCACCGGCACCGTCAACACGGCCGTCGGCGGCGGGCTGGTCCTGTGGCTGTTCCGGCGCGACCTGAGCCGACGCTGCCGCTGGCTGCTGATCGCCGCCAACGTGACGGTGCTGGCCGTTCTCGCCTCGGCGACCGTCCTCGCCGACGACTTCGAGCGGGTGGCACGGCGCGCCGTCTACGGCGGGGAGGTGCGCGTCGCCGTCCAGACCGGCGTGCAGGAACTGGTCCTCACCGGCCCCCCGACCGGCTCCCCGCGCTCCCTCGACCTGTACCTCGACGGACGGCTGCGGGTCAGCGGCTACGACGAGTACCGCTACCACGAGGCCCTGGTCCACCCCGCGATGACCGGCCCGCACGCCCGGGTCCTGGTCCTCGGCGGCGGCGACGGCCTCGCCGCGCGTGAGGTGCTGCGCTACCGGGACGTCGCCTCCGTCACCGTCGTCGAGCTCGACCCCGGCGTGGTCGGGCTCGCCCGCACCGACCCGATGCTCTCCGCGCTCAACGCCCGGGCGTACGAGGACCCCCGTCTGGCCGTCGTCACGCAGGACGCCTTCCGCTGGCTGCGCGGGCCGGCCGCCTCCAGCCGCTTCGACGTCATCGTCTCCGACCTCCCGGACCCGGGCATCACGCCCAGCACGAAGCTGTACTCGCAGGAGTTCTACGGGCTGGCCGCGCGGGCGCTGCGCCCCGGGGGCCGGATCGCCGTGCACGCCGGGCCGCTGGCCACGCGCCCGCGTGCGTACTGGACCGTCGACTCCACCCTGCGCGCGGCCGGCCTGCATACCTCCCCGTACAGCGCGGGCGGCCGCCTGTCGGGCTTCGCCGCCGGTCCCGACCGCACCCCCCTCGGCGGGGCCGGCGCACCGCCGCAGGACTGGGGCTTCGTCCTGGCCGCACGCGACGGGGCGCCCCCGCTGCGCGTGGACCGCGACACGCCCGCCCTGCGCTCGCTGTCGACGGGCTCGCTGCAGGACGCCGCGCGCGACGCCGAACGCACCCGGGTGCCCGGGCTGCCGCCGTCGACCCTTCCGCACCCGCGGTATTCGTGACCCGGTGCGCTGTCGTCGGTAGGCTCGACCGCATGGAGCATCAGGTGTTCGTCCCGGTACCGGCAGACGATCTCCGCGCCGTGCTGCGCGACCCCGCGCGGGTCGCCCGGTGCGTCCCCGGACTCCAGCAGGACGCCGACACCGACGCCGGGCCGGTCTCCGGCCGGCTGAAGGTCCGCGTCGGCGGGAGCACCGTGACCTACCGGGGGGCCCTGGCCGTCATCGAGCGGGACCCGGGGCACTTCACCTTCGAGGGTGAGGGCACGGAGGTCCGCGGCAGCGGGACGGTGAAGTTCTCCGTCGACCTGCGGCTGTCCCCCGCCGAGGACGGGACCCGGCTGGACTTCACCGCCGGGGCCACCGCCGACGGGCGGGCCGCCGGCTTCGCCCCCGAGGCCGCGGCCGCCGCCGTACAGCGGCTGCTGGACCGGGCCGCCGGCCAGCTGGGCGCCGGATCCGCCCTCGGTGACCCCGTCGCCGAGGCCGAGGAGGCGGAGGGGGCCGCGGAGACCGGTCCGGGGTTCGTCGAGGACGACGTCACCGAGGTCAGTGCCTCCCTCTTCGACACCGAGGTGCCGCCCCCGTCGCTGGACCCGTTCCTGGCCGGCGGGTTCGAGGAGCTCGACGGCGCCCCGCGGCCGCCGGCCGAGGCCGCGCACGCCCGCCGCACCATGATCGGCCGCAGTGCGGAGGAGGTGGACCACGCGCCGCCGCGCGGCCGGTACGCCCCGGTCCCCGCGCCCGCCACCACGACCGCCGGCGACAGCCTGCGCTGGATCGCCCCGGCCGCCGCCCTCGCGCTGGCCTCGGCGGTCGTCATCGGCCGGGCCCTGCGCCGCCGTCGCTGACCTGCGGCCGCGGCCCGCATTAGGGTCGACCGCATGAGTACGCAACTGAGCGCCGGCGGCGCCGAGGTGACGGTCGACCAGGAGAACGGCTGCCGCGTCAGCAGCCTGCGCATCGACGGGACGGAGCTGCTGCGCCAGGGCCCGCGCTATGGCGCGTTCCCGATGGTCCCGTGGTGCGGCAGGATCGAGAACGGCCGGTTCCGCGACGGCGGCAGCGTCCACCAGATGCCGGTCAACCACCCGCCGCACGCCCTCCACGGGTTCGGCCGTGACGCCCCCTGGCGTCCGGCGGGAGCCACCGCCACGGAGGCGGCGTTCACCTACGACCTCGCCGAGCCGTGGCCCTACCCCGGCCGGGTCACCCAGGTCTTCGCACTCACCGAGGACGCGCTCACCCTCAGCATGGGCGTCGAGACCTACGGGGACTCCTTCCCGGCGCAGGCCGGCTGGCACCCCTGGTTCCGGCGCGACCTCGGGACCGGCGGCGGGGCGGCGGAGCTCTCCTTCGAGCCCGCCTGGCAGGAGGAGCGCGGCGCCGACCACCTCCCCACCGGCCGCCGCATCGACCCGAAGCCCGGCCCCTGGGACGACTGCTTCGGCATGCCGCACGGTGTCGACGTCACCCTCACCTGGCCCGGCGCCCTGGAGCTGCGGCTCACCAGCCGGGCCGAATGGGTGGTCGTCTACGACGAGGAGTCCGAGGCCGTCTGCGTGGAGCCGCAGTCCGGTCCGCCGAACGGGCTGAACACCCTGCCGCGCCTGGTCACCCCCGTGGATCCGCTGGAGATCTCCACGACGTGGACGTGGCGGCGGCTGCGCTAGGGCGCAACTAAGCTCGGGGCCATGAGTGACGTACGCGATGCGCTTCTGCAGCAGATCAAGGACAAGGCCGTCGTGCACGGCAAGGTGACCCTCTCCTCCGGCCGGGAGGCCGACTACTACATCGACCTCCGGCGGATCACCCTCGACGGCGAGGCGGCCCCGCTGGTCGGTCAGGTCATGCTCGACCTGACGGCCGAGCTCGACTTCGACTGCGTCGGCGGTCTGACCCTGGGCGCCGACCCGGTCGCGACCTCGATGCTGCACGCCTCCGCCGCGCGCGGACAGCGCCTGGACGCCTTCGTCGTCCGCAAGGCGCAGAAGGCCCACGGCATGCAGCGCCGCATCGAGGGCACCGATGTGAAGGGCAAGCGCTGCCTCGTCGTCGAGGACACCTCGACCACCGGCGGTTCCCCGCTGACCGCCGTCGAGGCGGTCCGTGAGGCCGGCGGCGAGGTCGTCGCCGTCGCCACGATCGTCGACCGCGGCGCGGCCGACGCCATCGCCGAGGCCGGTCTCCCCTACCTCACCGGCTACCGCCTCGAGGACCTCGGCCTGTCCTAGGCAGGGCCTCCTTCCGGTCCCCTTCCGGGTCTCCTTTCGGGGACCGGGGGCGCCGGACCGGCCACCGGGAGAACCGGCGACGAAGCACCGCGCCGACGCTTCTGGCGGCCCTGACCTGCGCTTTCGTAACGGCCCGGGATGTTTCACGTGAAACATCCCGGGCCGTTCGCCCAGCACGTGAGACCGGCAGGCTGGACCCCCGCGCTGAGTCTGGAAAGATAGGCGCGACGATGACGTCGCCCCCAGGTCAGGGCCCGCAATAAGCACACTCCCCGCACATCCAAGGAGCCGGCAGATGCCCATCGCAACCCCCGAGGTCTACAACGAGATGCTCGACCGGGCGAAGGCAGGCAAGTTCGCCTACCCGGCCATCAATGTGACCTCCTCCCAGACCCTGCACGCTGCGCTGCGCGGCTTCGCGGAGGCCGAGAGCGACGGCATCATCCAGATCTCCACCGGTGGTGCGGAGTTCCTGGGTGGCCAGTACAAGAAGGACATGGTCACCGGTGCGGTAGCCCTGGCCGAGTTCGCCCACGTCGTGGCCGCCAAGTACGACATCACCGTCGCGCTGCACACGGACCACTGCCCCAAGGACAAGCTGGACGGCTATGTCCGCCCGCTGCTCGACATCTCCGCCGAGCGCGTGGCCCGCGGTCTGAACCCGCTCTTCCAGTCGCACATGTGGGACGGCTCCGCCGAGACCCTGGCCGACAACCTGGCCATCGCCCAGGAGCTGCTCGCCAAGGCCGCCGCCGCGAAGATCATCCTTGAGGTCGAGATCACCCCGACCGGTGGCGAGGAGGACGGCGTCAGCCACGAGATCAACGACGAGCTGTACACGACCGTCGACGACGCCATCCGCACCGCCGAGGCCCTGGGCCTGGGCGAGAAGGGCCGCTACCTGCTGGCCGCGTCCTTCGGCAACGTCCACGGCGTCTACAAGCCGGGCAACGTCGTCCTGCGCCCCGAGCTCCTCAAGGACCTCCAGGCCGGTGTCGGCGAGAAGTTCGGGAAGCCCTCGCCGTTCGACTTCGTCTTCCACGGCGGTTCGGGCTCCACGCCCGAGGAGATCGCCACCGCGCTGGAGAACGGCGTCGTGAAGATGAACCTCGACACCGACACCCAGTACGCCTTCACCCGGCCGGTCGTGGACCACATGTTCACCAACTACGCCGGTGTCCTGAAGGTCGACGGCGAGGTCGGCGTCAAGTCGAAGTACGACCCGCGCACCTGGGGCAAGGCCGCCGAGGCCGGCATGGCCGCGCGTGTCACCGAGGCGTGCGCGAACCTGCGCTCCACCGGCACCAAGCTGAAGTAGTCGGCGGCCCCAGCGGCCACCCCGCACCACCGAAGGGCCCGGTCCCCGTCCGCGACGGGGGCCGGGCCCTTCGCGCACGTGCCGGTGTGCCGCACGACTCGAACGGGGCGGACCCGGGCGAGGGTTCGAGGACGCGCCGGGAGGCGCCGGCCCGGGGACGCCGATCCACAACTCCCGCAGCGGAGCACGACCACCACTGCGCGGCCCGGCGGCAGCGGCCCGGCAGACTGGGGGCATGTCCATTCACCAGAACCTGCTCGGGGGCCCCGCCCCCACCCACCTCCCCGACGAGCCGGGCCGCGAGGCCATCGCCGCCGGCACCCCCGCCGTCGAGGTGGCCGCCGCACACCCGACGTCCTCCCTCGCCTGGGCGGTCCTCGCCGACGAGGCCTTCGCCGCCGGCAGCACGGTCGAGTCGTACGCCTACGCCCGTACGGGCTACCACCGCGGCCTCGACGCCCTGCGCCGCGCCGGCTGGAAGGGCCACGGCCCGGTGCCGTGGGAGCACGAGCCGAACCGCGGTTTCCTGCGGGCCCTGCACGCCCTGGCCCGCGCGGCCGAGGCCATCGGCGAGAAGGAGGAGTACGAGCGCTGCTCGACCTTCCTGCGCGACTCGTCCCCGACGGCGGCGGACACGCTGAGCGCCTGATCCCGTACGGCGGGGAGTGACGCGCCCACCATTTGTGTGGTCTGCGTCACTCCCCGCTGGAGCGCCGGCGCGAGGTTGTCCTATGCTGCGGGCAGGGGACCGGGGCTCCACTCACCTCACGGAAGGAGCGGACCGCTACCCGGAAGCACGTGTCGAGGAGACAGAAATGTCGAACACCCTTGATGCCTCCGGAGTCGGCGGGTCGGACACCCCGAACCTCGACTTCGACGGCACCACCCCGTACGAGGACTACGTCCAGGCGGACGTTCTCACCCACCTCCAGCACCTGCGCTCGGACGACCCGGGCGAGATGGTCTTCCTGGTCACGACCCAGGTCATGGAGCTGTGGTTCACGGTCATCGTCCACGAGTGGGAAACCGCCGCGAAGGCCCTGCGCGAGGACCGCATCCCGGTCGCGATGGATGCGCTGAAACGTTCCCTCCGTGAACTCGAAGCCCTCAACGCCTCCTGGCGCCCGCTCGCCCAGCTCACCCCGGGCCAGTTCAACGCCTACCGCTCCGCGCTCGGCGAAGGTTCCGGTTTCCAGTCGGCGATGTACCGCCGGATGGAGTTCCTGCTCGGCGAGAAGTCCTCCTCCATGCTGGTCCCGCACCGCGGCGCGCCGCGCGTCCACGCGGAGCTGGAGAAGGCCCTCCACGAGCCGAGCCTCTACGACGAGGTCCTGCGCCTGCTCGCCCGCCGCGGCCTGCCGGTCCCGGCTGCCGTCCTCGACCGCGACCTCTCGCTGCGCTACGAGCCCTCGGCCGAGGTCGAGGCCGTCTGGACGGCCCTCTACGCCACCCCGGACGAGCACCTGGACCTGCACCGCCTCGGCGAGGTCCTCACCGACGTCGCCGAGCTCGTCTGGCGCTGGCGCAACGACCACCTGGTCGCCACCCGCCGCGCGATGGGCGCGAAGACGGGCACGGGCGGCTCGGCCGGCGTGACCTGGCTGGAGAAGCGCGCCACGAAGAACGTCTTCCCGGAGCTCTGGACGGCCCGCAGCCATGTCTGAGACCTCCGGCCCCGCCGACCTGGCGGCCCGCGCGGCTTCCCTGGACACCGCCGACGAGCTGGCCAAGCTCCGCGGGCGCTTCACCCTCCCCGACGGAGTCGTCTACCTGGACGGCAACTCCCTCGGCGCGCTCCCGGCCGGTGTCGCCGACACCACCGCCGACGTCGTCTCCCGGCAGTGGGGCGAGCTCCTCATCCGGTCCTGGGACGAGAGCGGCTGGTGGACCGCCCCCGAGCGGATCGGCGACAAGATCGCCCCGCTCGTCGGCGCGGCCCCCGGCCAGGTCGTCGTCGGCGACTCCACCAGCGTCAACCTCTTCAAGGCCCTGGTCGGCGCGGCCCGTCTCGCCGCCCCCGGCCGGACCCGGATGCTGGTCGACGCGGCCACCTTCCCGACCGACGGCTACATAGCGCAGTCGGCGGCCCGGCTGACGGGCCTGATCGTCAGCCCGGTGGACCCCTCGCACGCAGCCGGGGCGATGGACGCGGACACCGCCGTGGTCCTCCTCAACCACGTCGACTACCGCACCGGGCGCCTCCACGACCTGCCCGGCCTCACCGCGGCGGCCCGCGACGCCGGGGCGGTCACGGTCTGGGACCTCTGCCACTCCGCCGGGGCCCTCCCCGTCGGCCTCGACGCGCACGCCGTCGACCTCGCGGTCGGCTGCACGTACAAGTACCTCAACGGCGGTCCGGGTTCCCCGGCGTACCTGTACATCGCCGCGCGCCACCAGGCCGGCTTCGACTCCCCGCTCCCGGGCTGGAACGGGCACGCGGATCCCTTCGCGATGACCCCGGCCTTCGAGGCGGCCGAGGGCGCGACCCGCGGCCGCGTCGGCACCCCGGACATCCTGTCCATGCTGGCGCTGGAATCGGCGCTCGACGCCTGGGAAGGCGTCAGCGTCGAGGCCGTACGGGCCAAGTCGCTCGCCCTGACCGACTTCTTCCTCGAATGCGTGGCGGCGTACGTCCCGCAGGGCCGGGTCGAGTCGGTCACCCCGGACGAGCACGGGCACCGCGGCAGCCAGATCTCGCTGCGCACCGAGAACGCCCGCGAGGTCATGCGGGAACTCGTCTCCCGCGGGGTCATCGGCGACTTCCGCGCGCCCGACGTCCTGCGCTTCGGCTTCACCCCGCTCTACGTCGGTTTCGCCGACGCCGAGCGCGCCGCACGCACACTGGGTCACATTTTCGGGTGACTCGGTAGCGAAACGTCACATCACCGGGCGGGCGGGGCTACGGCTCCGTCCGCCCGGTCACATCCCGGACCCTGCACGGAACCTCTCGTTCCAGACTGATACGGTCCCGCTCTGCCGGAACACCGGAACATCTGTCCCCGCTGTCCCACGCGTTACCGAGAGGTTGAGCCGATGACGGACCCCGCCGCCGTGGAACGGGACGCCGCCGAGGCCGCCTCGGCCTTCTCCCATCCGGCCGTCGCGCCGGACGCGACCGGCGCGTACGGGGAACACCCCGACCAGGTCGTCGACTTCTACGCCCCGCGCGCCGAGACCCCGGGCGGCCCGGTCCCGCTGGTGGCCGTCCTGCACGGCGGCGCGTGGCGGGCCCCGTACGACAGGCGGCACATCACCCCCTTCGCGGACTTCCTGGCCCGGCGGGGTTTCGCCGTCGCGAACGTCGAGTACCGGCGCGGGAGTTCCCTGCCGCACCAGCACGCCGACGGGCCGGTCGCCGGGCGCTGGCCGGAGACCTTCGACGACGTCGCCGCCGCGATGGACGCCCTTCCGGAGCTGGCCGCCGCCGCGCTCCCGCAGGCCGACGTGCGCCGCCTCGTCGTCACCGGCCACTCGGCGGGCGGGCACCTCGCGCTGTGGGCCGCGGCCCGGCACGTGCTCCCGTACGACTCCCCGTGGCGGCTGCCGTCGCCGCCGATGCTGCGCGGCGTGGTGGCGCTGGCGCCGATCGCGGACCTCGCGGTGGCGGAGGAGCTGGGCGTGTGCGGCGGCGCGAGCGCGCAGCTGCTGGGCGGCGAGGAGTACTTCGCGGACCGTCTGTCGTACGCCGACCCGGCGGCCCTGCTGCCGACGGGGATCGCCACGGCGGTCGTGCAGGGACGGGACGACATCGTGGTCCCGCAGCCGGTGGCCGAGGCGTACGTGGCGGCCGCGGCGAAGGCGGGCGAGATGGTGGGGCTGACGCTCCTCGACGCGATCGGGCACTTCCCGCTCATCGACCCGGCGGCGGACGCGTGCGCGGTGGTGTCGGAGGAGATCGCGCAACTGGCCTGGTAGCGGCTGCTTTTCAGTGGTCCGCGGTCCGGTGGGGACCGTGGCGGGGTGCCCGTCCCGGCTGTTTCGGCGGTGTGCGAGGATCCGCGCACAGGCGCCCAGCCCCGGTGGATCCAGGGGGCGCGGACCGGTCGGCGGGAGGGCGGACATGAGCGGCGGCATCCAGCGGTGGTTCGGGGAGCGCGCGTAATGGCCCGGTGGGGGTTGCTCGTCGAGCAGCACATGGGCAGCGGCGAGGGCCGGGAGTGGTCCGTCAAGGTGCTGGGGCACGTCGACGGGACGCGCGAGGAGGCCGTCGCCGCACTGCGGGAACACGCCGAAAACCACGAACCCCAGCACCCGTACAGGCCGAAGCGAAGGGTGCTGTACCGGGACGGCGATTCCTTCCTGCTGGTCCTGGACGGACGCTGGCAGGTCTTCCACTGCCGGTTCACGGTGGCGGAGCAGCTGAGCGACAGCGCGGGCTGACGAGCGGGCCTGCAGGGGGCCGGAGCGCGGGCCGGATCGCGGGTCGGATCGCGGGTCGGATCGCGCCAACTCCCCCTCCTCGCGGTGATATCGGCTGATCATGCGACGAAGATCTATGTACTGTGGCCCGGACAGTTCCTGAGCATGTTCAAAATTGGGGGGAACGGTGCGCAGTCGCCGTCTCGTAATATCCGTTGCCGTCATCGCGGCCACGGTCGGTCTCGTCCCGGGGATGGCCCACGCGGCCGGTCCCGTCGCTCCCGTCGCACCGGGCGCGCAGGGCGTGGCCGCTCCCGCCGTGGATCTGGGGAAGGCCGCGGCGCCGAACTTCAAGACCTTCAAGAGCCCCGCCGAGCGCTCGGTCCGCAAGGGCCTGCCCGGCGGGAAGACCGGGGCCGGTGCCGCGCAGGCCGCCGGCAACCCGGACCTGGCCCTCGTGCTGAACGCGGCGAGCACCTCCGCGCACGCACTCGGCCTGGAGACCACCGTGATCAGCGCGGACTCCACGCTGAAGGTCACCGTCGACTGGGGCGACGGGAACACGGACGGGATGGACGCCTACGGTTCCACCGTCCTCAAGAGCAGCCACACCTACGCCGAGCTCGGCGAGTACACCGTCAAGGTCACCGTGACGGACCCGGCGAACCAGGCCGAGGTCGTCAACGAGTTCCAGGTCATGACCGCGGGCTCGGACTTCGTCCCGTACGCCCCCACCCGCCTGCTGGACACCCGTGACGGGACCGGCGCGGTCAAGGGCAAGGTCGCCCCGTACGGCTCCACCCGCGTGAAGGTCGGCGGCAACGGCACGATCCCCGCCGGGGTCACCGCCGTCGTCCTCAACCTGACCGTCACGAACACCACCGCGGGCGGGCACGTCACGGCGTTCCCCGAGGGCACCGAGCGTCCGACCACCTCGAACGTCAACTTCGAGGCGGGTCAGACCGTCCCGAACCTGGTCATCGTGCCGGTCGGCAAGAACGGCTACGTCGAGCTGGCCAACCGCGGCGCGGACCCGGTCGACCTGATCGCGGACGTGACCGGCTACTTCACCCGGACCGAGGCGAGCGGCTACGCGCCGATGACCCCGGCCCGTTTCGTCGACACCCGTGAGGGCCTCGGCACGAACAGGGGCCAGCTCGGCGGGCGCAAGACCTTCTCCACTCAGATCGGCGGCCTGCGCGACGTGCCCGAGGGCATTACCGCCGTGGCGCTGAACGTGACCGTCACCAACCCGAAGGAGGCCGGCCACCTGTCGGTCTTCCCGGGCGGCGGTGCCACCCCGACCGCGTCGAACCTGAACTTCACCCCCGGTCAGACGATCGCCAACTCGGTGATCGTGCCCGTCGGCGCGGACGGCAGGATCAGCGTCTTCAACGGCGCCTGGGCGGCCACCGACGTGATCGTCGACGTCGTCGGCTACTACAGCAAGGACAGCAAGGCGTCCTTCATGCCGCTCAAGCCGGGCCGCATGATCGACACCCGTGACCCCGTCTGGCCCCACGGCCCGCTGAGGGCCCGGAGCTACATCTACAACGGCATCTCGCCCGACGAGGTGGGCATCGACGGGTACGTCCTGAACACCACCGTGACCAACACGCGCGGCACCGGCTTCCTGTCGGTCGCGCCGGACCCGAACTCGCTCCAGCAGTACAGGGACAAGACCGCGGTCTTCCCGGAGCGTCCCGGCGCCTCGACCCTGAACTGGACGGCCGGCAAGACCGTCCCGAACCTGGTCCAGGCGAGCTCCGGCAAGAACGGCATCGTCGACTACTGGAACCAGGGCTGGGAGGACGTCGACCTCGTCGTCGACATCTTCGGCTACTACGAGTCCAAGTGATCCACCGCTGAGCGCCCCGGGACGGTCCGCCGTCCCCGGGGCGCTCAGCGTTCGGGCCTGCCCCGGGCGAGGTGTTCCACCAGTTCGGCGAGGTCCTCGCAGACCTGCTCGATCTTCAGGCGGACGTTGTTCTGCTCGGTGACCATCGCCGACAGGAGCAGCCCGGTCAGGGCCGCCGCCCCGTTGAGCGCCTGGAGGTTGATCATGATGGCCAGGAGGCCCTGCCCGTCGAACGGCCCGGTGCGGTCGCTCGCCGCCGAGATCGCCAGGACGGACACGAGCAGGATGCACGGCGCGGTGCCGGCCAGCTGGAATCGCACGGCCGCCCAGATGATCACCGGGAAGACGAGGAACAGCAGGGACAGGGGGCTGCGGGTGGCCACGACGGTGACGACGACGGACGTGAGCACCAGCGCCGACGCCTCGGGCACGCGGTAGCCGCCCTCCCCGGGCCGACGGATCCGGCGCAGGACGAGCAGGAGCGGCGTCACCACGAGCACGCCCATCGCGTCGCCGGCCCACCAGGCGGACCACACCGGCCAGAACCGGTCCAGGGGCAGGTCGCCGCTGAGCACCAGCGTCCAGGTCCCGACGGTGGCGCTGATCAGCGTCGGCAGCAGACCGCCCAGGAAGACCAGCGCCAGGGCGTCCCGCAGTCGGTCGACCTCGCTGCGGAAGCCCACCCGCCGCAGCATCAGGTACGCGCACACGGGTGCGAGGGTGTTCCCCGCGACGATGCCGAGGCCGGAGAGGTTGAAGTCGCCGATCCGCTCGATGGCGAGGTACGTGCCGAGGGCGATCCCCGGCCAGGTCCGCAGACCCAGCCAGAGCAGGGCGGCGAGGGCGATGCCGGTGGGCGGCCACAGGGGCGTGACCTCGGCCCCGTTGACGACCACGGACTGGTGCAGGCCGACCCGTCCGCCCACGTAGTAGGCGAGGGCGACGGCGAGGATCAGCAGGACAGCTGTGGACAGACGTCGCCATTCCTCGGTGCGCACCACAGCATCAGACAACAGGCCCGCGCCCCGGCGGGGCGTGACGCGCCGCGTCGTGCGTCAGGTCGTGCGTCAGGACGAGCACTGCGGCGTCATCGGCGTGGCCGGTGGAGTCGGCCACCTTCATCACCTCGGCGGCCAGCTCGTCGGGATCGGTGCCCGCCGCCTCCCGCACGACGCGCAGGACGCGCTCCAGCCCCACCTCGATAGGGAACCTCGGGCCCTCGACGACGCCGTCGGTGAGCAGGACGATCGATCCCGCCGTCGTCAGACGGCGCCGGGTCACCCCGTACCCCGATCCGGACTGCAGGTTCAGCGGCAGTCCGCCGTCGTCCTCGGTGATCCCGTACCGGCCGTCGACGGTGGCCCAGACCGAGGGCACGTGCCCGGCGCGGGAGCTCTCCAGCTCCCGCGTCCGCGGATCGAAGCGGAGCAGGCTGCAGGTCGCGAAGAGATCGCGGTCCATGGAGAGCAGCACCTCGTTGGCCCGGCCGAGCACCTCACCCGGATCGGAGACCACGGCCGACACGGCCCGCAGACAGATCCGGATCTGCCCCATGAAGGCGGCCGCGTCCACGTCGTGTCCCTGGACGTCGCCGATGCAGAAGGCGAGGGCGCCCTCGGGCAGCTGGAAGCCGTCGTACCAGTCGCCGCCGATGTCCAGGCCGTGCCGGGCGGGCGCGTACCGGGCCGCGGCGCGCAGCCCCGGCAGCCCGGGCAGGGTGGCGGGCAGCATCTCGCGCTGCAGGGCCTCGGCCAGCTCGACCCGGGCCTGCTGCAGCTCGACCCCTTGCCGCGCCTGGGCGGTGAGCCGTCCGAGCATGCTGAGGAGGTCGGCGCTCGCCACGCGCGGGGGGCGGCGCGGGCTCATGGAACGCTCCGAAGTGCACCCATCGTCCCTGCTTCCGCTCCGTTCGCGAGCCCGTGCACATCATATTTCCGGCCACCCGGAACGCGCCCCCCGAGACGGGCCCGGCGGCTTCAGTCCCACTGCCTGTCGGCCAGCGAGGCGACCGGCTGCGGCTTGCCGATGACCGCCAGGGCGATGAAGAAGTTGATCTGGCCGATCGCGATGGTGAGGGTGGCCAGCGCCTTCTCGTCGTAGTGCTCCGCCACCTCGGCGTACAGCTCGTCGCTGACCCGCTCCCGGCCGGGCGTGGCGGGCTGGAGGGTGGCCTCGACCAGGGCGAGCGCGGCGCGCTCGGCCGGGGTGAAGTAGGGGGCGTCCTGCCACGAGGAGACGGCGGTGATGCGCTCCTCGGACTCCCCGGCCTTGCGCAGGAAACCGGTGTTCAGGACGGTCAGGTAGGTGTTGTGGACGATCTGCCCGGCCCGCAGGTGGACCAGGCTCATCGTGGTGCGCGGCACCGAGCGGTTGCCCGTCGCCCGGAAGAGGGCGGCGCTGATGTCGGTCAGCTCGGGCACGAACTCCGCCGGGTTCGGCATCCGCGAGAGGGCGGCGGAGGAGTTCGAGGAGTTCGACGTGTTCGACGTGTTCGAGGTGGTCGAGGTGGTGGTCATGACTGCTCTCCTTCAGGCTGCGTCGGCGTCTCCACAGCACTGACGGGCGGGCCCGTGCAGATGTGACCGGATCCGGAAAGATTCTTCTCCCGCAGGCACGGAGGGCCCTGTGACCTGCCCGGAAGCCCTGAGCTGCCGGAGTGCGACGGCGCCCCGGACAGCACGAAGGGCGGGACGCGCCGGCTGCGCGTCCCGCCCTTGCGGTGGTGCGTCTCCTGCCTACAGGAAGGAGTTGATCTCGATCGTCTCGGTGCGGCCGGGGCCGACGCCGATCGCGGAAATCGGGGCGCCCGACATCTCCTCCAGGGCCTTGACGTAGGCCTGGGCGTTCGCCGGCAGGTCCTCGAAGGTCTTGGCCTTGGTGATGTCCTCGGACCAGCCGGGGAGGTATTCGTAGATCGGCTTCGCGTGGTGGAAGTCGGTCTGCGAGTAGGGGAGCTCCTCGACGCGCTTGCCGTCGATCTCGTACGCGACGCACACCGGGATCTGCTCCCAGCCGGTCAGCACGTCCAGCTTGGTGAGGAAGAAATCGGTCAGACCGTTCACCCGGGTGGCGTACCGTGCGATCGGCGCGTCGAACCAGCCGCAGCGACGGTCACGGCCGGTGGTCACACCGCGCTCGCCGCCGATGCGGCGCAGGTCCTCGCCGTCCTGGTCGAACAGCTCGGTCGGGAACGGGCCCGCGCCGACGCGGGTCGTGTAGGCCTTGAGGATGCCGATGACACGGCTGATCTTCGTCGGGCCCACGCCGGTGCCGGTGCAGGCGCCGCCCGCGGTCGGGTTCGACGAGGTGACGAAGGGGTAGGTGCCGTGGTCGACGTCGAGCAGGGTGCCCTGGCCGCCCTCGAACAGCACGACCTTGTCCTCGTCCAGGGCGTTGTTGAGGATCAGGGTGGTGTCGGCGACGTACGGCTTGATCTGCTCCGCGTACTGGAGCATCTCCTCGACGATCTGCGCGGCGTCGATCGCGCGGCGGTTGTAGAGCTTCGCCAGCAGCTGGTTCTTGCCCTCCAGCGCCGCTTCGACCTTCTGGATGAGGATCGACTCGTCGTAGAGGTCCTGGACGCGGATGCCGATGCGGTTGATCTTGTCCGCGTAGGTCGGTCCGATGCCGCGGCCGGTCGTACCGATCTTGCGCTTGCCGAGGAAGCGCTCGCCGACCTTGTCGAGGGTGACGTTGTACGGCGTGATCAGGTGCGCGTTGCCGCTGATGAGCAGCTTGGAGGTGTCGATGCCGCGCTCGTTCAGGCCGCGCAGCTCGGAGAGCAGGACGGCCGGGTCGACGACGACGCCGTTACCGATGACCGGGGTGCATCCGGGGGAGAGGATGCCGGACGGGAGAAGGTGCAGCGCGTACTTCTGGTCGCCGACGACGACCGTGTGGCCGGCGTTGTTGCCACCCTGGTAGCGCACTACATAGTCAACGGATCCACCGAGCAGGTCGGTGGCCTTTCCCTTGCCCTCGTCACCCCACTGAGCTCCGAGCAGCACAAGAGCGGGCACAGGCGTACACCTCTTCCGGATGGGGCATGTCCAAGGTCAGGGGGGCGTACGACGATGTACGCATGCTGAGCCGTCGGACCGGTACCCCGGAATAGACGAAGGCCCTGGCGCAATAGCGCAAGGGCCTCTTGCACAAAGATGCTACCCGAGGAAGGACCGAGGTGTCGGCTCCAGAGCCCACCATGAGCCATGCGGGCGCGCCGGTAGGCGGTCTGCTCGTGCTCGTCGACCCGGTCGCCCGCCGTCTTGACGGCGAGTCCGTGCGGATCGCGAAAGATGTGTTGTCAGCGGGCGCGGCGGCGAAAATCTGCCTCCCGGATTCGCAGGAGGAATTTGCGCGGGCTCTGGCCCGCCGGGGTCATCGGCAGCCGGTGATCGTGGGCGACGACCGGTCGCTGATCCGGGCCGTGGGGCTGCTGTACCGGGAGCGGGCCCTGGGCGAGGGCGCCCTCGCGCTGGTCCCGGTGGGACCCGTGGCGTCCCTCGGGCTGGCGGGTTCCCTCGGCGTTCCGCTTTCGACCGTCTCCGCGGCCCGGGCGGTGCTCGACGGGGCGGTGCGGACGTGCGACCTGCTGGTCGACGACAGCGACGGGGTGGTGCTGGGCGGGCTGCGCATCCCGCCGGTGCGCGGGATACCGCGGCCGGCCGGGCCGTCGGTGTGGAGCGCCTACCGCTCGCTGGTGCGGACGCTGGTCCGCCCGGTGGCGGCGGGCGGCGGCGGGAGCGGCGGCGCGGGCGGGGGCGAGGGGTACCACCGGCTGCGGGTCGAGGCCGACGGGGTGCTCCTGGCGGACGTGGACCAGCCCGTGCAGGACGTGTCGGTGCGCACGTGCGACGACGGGGGTCCGGCGGAGGTCGTGGTCCGCACGGGCGGCACCGGCCCGGCCGGCGCCGGCTCCGCCGCGGGCGCCGGCGCCACGGTGACGGCGCGGGCCAAGACGGTGTCGGTGTCGGGCGCGGACTTCCGCTACCGGGCCGACGCGGCGATGACCGGGCCGGTCCGCCGTCGTACGTGGACCCTGCGGCCCGCGGCATGGACGCTCACCCTGCCGCGGTGACGGAGGCGACGGACGAGGAGCCGCCGAGCGCCGCGCCGAGCGACGCGTCGGGCGAGGTGCTGGGTGGCGCGTTGGGCGACTGGCGGCGGGACGGGTTGCTGCTCTGCCTGCTGCCGGTGTTCTGGTGGCCGGCGGTGGTCGCGGCCGTGCTCACCCGGCCGCCGGTGCTGGTGGTGCTGCTGAGCCCGGTGCTCCTGGGGGTGCGGGAGCTCCACGCCGTCCGGCGGGCCCGGCGCGCGCTGCGGGACCCGGCGGTGCGCTGGACCCCGTACGAGGCCGTGGTGGTCCGCGCGCGGTGGCGCCCGCCGGTGCTGGTCCTGGCGGACGGGCGGTACGCGCTCACCCTCGGCGTGCTGGGCCGGCGGGTGCTGCCGCCGCGCCCGTGGCCCGGCACGGCGCCGGCAGACCCGGCCGCACCGGCCGCGTCGGGGCTGGTGGTGCACCTGGCGGGGGACCCGGCGACGGGCGGAGTCCTGTGGGCCCCGCACTCCGGCGGCCTGGGCCGCGCCCGTCCTGCCCGCCGCCGCGGCGGGCGGCAGTCGGCGCCACGCTCGCCCAGCTCCCGGCGGTATGGCTGATCGGGGCGCCGGCGACCCTGCTGTACGGCGCGGTGCCCGCCGACGCGACGGCCGCCCGGGCGGTGGCCGGGACCGCGCTGGCCCTGGGCCGGCTCGGCCCGGCGCTGAACCTGCCGCAGGCCGTCCTGAACCTGTCACCCTTCGCCCACCTGCCCGAACTCCCGGGCGTGGAGGCCCTGGCCCCGACCCCGCTGCTCGCCCTGACCGCGTGAGTGCGTGAGGGCATCACCGTACGAGTGGTCTCCGGGCTAGAACTCCACGAGCAGCCGCTCCAGCCCCCGGATGACGTACCCCTCCCGCCACTGCGGCTCCTCGACGAGCCGCAGTGGCGGGACCCCGTCCGCCAGCAGCGCCCCGAACGAGGCCTCCAGCTCCCGCCGCGCCAGCGGAGCCCCCAGGCAGTAGTGGATCCCCGCGCCGAAGCTCAGGTGCGGATTGTCGGCCCGTACGAGGTCCAGCGCGTCGGGCTCCGCGAACCGCGCGGGATCCCGGTTCGCGGACCCGAAGAGCAGCGCGACCTCGGCGCCGCGCGGGACGTCGGTGTCCCCGATCCGGATGTCGTCGAGCACCCACCGCTCGAACATCTGCAGAGGTGTGTCGTACCGCATGAGTTCATCCACAGCTGTGGACAACTTTTCGGGATCCCGGCTCTCGCGGAGCGCGGCGAGCTGCGCGGGATGGCGGAACAGCGCCCACCACCCGTTCACGGTGGTGTTGACCGTGGCCTCGTGGCCGGCGTTGAGCAGGAGCACGCAGGTGGAGATCATCTCCTGCTCGCTGAGCCGGCCCTCGTCGTCGTGGGCGGCGATCAGACCGGAGATCAGATCCTCACCGGGGCGCGTGCGGCGCTCGGTGATCAGCTCCCGCAGGTAGGCGCTGAACTCGACGCTCGCCCGCACCGCGCGCCGCGCCGTCTCCTCGTCCGGCCGGAGCTCGAACATCCCGCAGATGTCCGCCGACCACGGGCGCAGCAGCCCCCGGTCCGCCTCCGGCACGCCCAGCAGCTCCGCGATCACGGCCACCGGCAGGGGCTCGGCGACGGTCGCGAGCAGGTCCCCGCCCCCGTCCGCGAGGAGCCGTCCCACCAGCTCCTCGGCCATCCGCCGCACGGCGGGCACGAGCCGCTCCACCGTCCGCGGGGTGAAGGCCTTCGCCACCAGCCTGCGCACCCGCGCGTGCGCGGGATCCTCCAGGTCCAGCAGGCCGTTGCCGTTGAGCACGTGGAAGGGCTCGTGCTCCGGCGGCGGTGCCTCCCGCCCGAACTCCTCGTGCGAGAACCGGTGCAGATACGTCCGCCCCAGCCGCCGGTCCCGCAGCAGCGCACTCACATCGGCGTAGTGCGGCACCAGCCACTGCCCGGTGGCCTCCCACCAGACGGCCCGCCCCTGCTCCCGCAACTCCCGGTACGCCGGATACGGATCGGCGACGAAGGCGGCATCCCACGGATCAAAGCCCATCCCCGCACCCTAAGTCCTAGGCCGGTGTGACCAGTCGGGTCTCGTAGGCGAACACCGCCGCCTGGGTGCGGTCGCGCAGGCCCAGCTTCACCAGGATCCGGCTCACATGGGTCTTGATCGTGGACTCCGCGACGATCAGTCGGGACGCTATCTCCGCATTGGACAGCCCTTGTGCGATCAGCACCAGCACCTCCGTCTCCCGCTCCGTCAGCTCGCCCACTCCCGCCGGATCGGCCGGCCTGCGCGTCTCGGAGATCTTCGAGAACTCCGCGATCAACCGCTTGGTCACCGAAGGGGCCAGCAGCGCCTCCCCGGCCGCGACCACCCTTACCCCGTCCGCCAGCTGACGGGCCGACGCGTCCTTCAGAAGGAACCCGGAGGCCCCGGCCCGCAGCGCCTGGTACACGTACTCGTCGAGGTCGAAGGTCGTCAGCACCAGCACCTTCGCGTCCGTGTCCGCCGCGACGATCTCCCGCGTCGCCTCCAGGCCGTTCATCTGCGGCATGCGGATGTCCATCAGCACCACGTCCGGCCGCAACGCCGCCACCTGCGCGATGGCCTCCCGGCCGTCGACCGCCTCGCCCACGACCTCGATGCCGTCCATGGCGTTCAGCAGGACGGAGAACCCCTCCCGCACCATCATCTGGTCGTCGACGATCAGCACCCTGATCGTCATGCCGCCCCCTCCGCCGCCAGCGGCTGCGGCTCCTGGCGACTGCGCACCGGTATGAACACCGCCACCTCGTACCCGCCCGCGGCCGTCGGCCCGGCCGTCATCTCCCCCTCCAGCATGGCCACCCGCTCCCGCATTCCGGTGATCCCGTGCCCGGCCCCCGGCGAGGGCCGCACATCGTCGGTCGCCGGCCCGTTGACGACGCGTATCCCCAGGCCGCCCAGCACGTAGGAGACCTCCACCCCGGCCGCCGCTCCCGGCGCGTGCCGCAGCGTGTTGCTCAGGGCCTCCTGGATGATCCGGTACGCCGACAGCTCCACGCCCTGCGGCAGCTCCCGCACCGCCCCCGTGATCGTCTTCTCCACGCTCAGCCCGGCCTCCCGCACATTGCCCAGCAGCCCGTCCAGCGAGGCCAGCGTCGGCTGCGGGGCGTCCGGAGCCTCGTAGTCCGCGGAGCGCACCACACCCAGCACCCGCCGCAGCTCCGTCAGGGCCGCCACGGCGTTCTCCCGGATGGTGACGAACGCCGCCTCCAGCTCCGGCGGCGGGTTCTTCACCCGGTACGGCGCGGCCTCCGCCTGGATCGCCACCACCGACATGTGGTGGGCCACCACGTCGTGCAGCTCCCGCGCGATCGTCGTCCGCTCCTCCAACAGCGTCCGCTTGTCCCGCTCGAAGGCCGTGACCTCCTGCTGCGCCGTCACCTCCTGCCGTGCCTGTTTGCGGGTGTTGCGGACGGTCACCGCGAGGAGGGAGACCGCGGACAGGAACGCCATCGGTCCGGGTTCGAGCGGCTGGCCTATCAGCGAGGGCAGGAACGACCCGGTCGCCACGGTGATCAGCCACAGCCAGCCGGCCACCCGCGGCCGGCTCCGCAACGCCACGATGGTGATCACGGCGAGGTGGGCGAAGAAGGTGCCCGGAGACCACGGCCAGGTCATGCCCGTGCTCTCCACCATGGCCAGCGGCAGGGTCACACCGAGCAACACCCAGACGGCGCCGATCGGCCGCACCAGCGTCATCAGCACCGGCGTCGCGGCCAGCAACCCCAGCAGCAGCGACAGCCCGGAAGGGACCATCCTGTTGTTGACGATGGTGACGAACACCGTGATCACCGACAGCAGGACCACCACGGCATGCGGCAGGAACGCCGTCCTGGGGCGCAGCGCCCGCGGCACCCAGCGTGCGAGCCGCCCGTCCGTACGAATCGGCGGCAGCGGCCGGTAGGCGAACGCATCGGTGATCAGGTCGTCGCGGAGGCTCTTGAAGAGCCCCGAAGCGAGTCGGAACTCAGGCGGCCGGGCTGTCCCCCCGGTGGTCGTCTCGGTCATACCCCCACCGTAGGGCGGTGGTCCCGTCGTCCGCGTCGCCGCTGAAGGGGATATACCGGCATCCCTCTCAAGTACTACGAGGGCCGCGAGAGACCACCCGGGCCACCTCAGTACCCCGTCGGTCGGACCAGCCCCGTCTCGTACGCGAACACCGCCGCCTGCGTGCGGTCGCGCAGGCCCAGCTTCACCAGGATCCGTCCGACATGTGTCTTCACCGTCTGCTCCGCCACCATCAGATGGGAAGCGATCTCCGCGTTCGACAGGCCCTGGGCCACGAGCGACAGGACCTCGGTCTCCCGCTCGGTCAGTTCGTCGATCCGGGCCCGCGACGGCGCCCGCGGCGCCCCCAACCGGGAGAACTCCGTGATCAGGCGCTTGGTGATGTTCGGCGAGAGCAGCGCCTCGCCGGCCGCCACCACCCGCACCGCCTCGGCGAGCTGGTCGGCCGAGGCGTCCTTGAGCAGGAACCCGGAGGCGCCGGCCCGCAGCGCCTCGTACACGTACTCGTCGAGGTCGAAGGTGGTCAGCACCAGCACCTTCACGGTGGCGTCGGGGACGCCGGTGATGACGGACGTGGCCTCGATGCCGCCCATCCCCGGCATGCGGATGTCCATCAGCACCACGTCCGGATCCAGCTCGGCGACCTTCGCCACGGCGTCGGCCCCGTCCACCGCCTGGCCCACGACCTCGATGTCGGGCTGTGCGTTGAGGAGGACGGTGAAGCCCTGCCGCACCATCATCTGGTCGTCGGCGATCATCACCTTGATCGGGGTGCTCATGAAGCCTGCTTCGTCTCGGGGGCGGTGCCGGCGGGCGGGTGTTGCGGGTCCATCGGCAGTACGGCGCTGACCTCGTACCCGCCGTCGGGGCGCGGGCCGGCGGCCAGTTCGCCTCCCAGCATGCCTGCCCGCTCCCGCATCCCCAGCAGCCCGTGTCCCGCACCCTGGGACGGCAGGACCGGCCGGGTCGGGGCGCTGTTGGCGATGCACAGGTGCAGCTCGCGCGGCCCGTACGCTATGCCGACCTCCACCCGTGAACCGGGCGCGTGGCGCAGACAGTTGCTCAGCGCCTCCTGCACGATCCGGTACGCGGTGAGCTCCACGCCCGGGGTCAACGCCCGCCGGATGCCCGCCGTCTCGGTGGTGACGTCCAGCCCGGCCCCCCGGACGTTGTCCACGAGGGCGTCCAGCTCGGCCAGGGTGGGCTGCGGATGTTGCAGCGTCGCGGGATCGTCGGGCTGCTCGGAGCGCAGGACCCCGAGGACCCGCCGCAGTTCCGTGAGGGCCTCCAACGCGTTGGCCCGGATGCCGGCCAGGTTCTCCTTGAGCTCTTCGGACGGGTTCTCCACCAGGTGCGGGGCGACCTGTGCCTGGATGGAGATCACCGACATGTGGTGTGCGACGACGTCGTGCAGCTCGCGGGCGATCCGGCTGCGCTCCTCCAGCAGGGTGCGCCGGGCCCGCTCCTCCTCGGTGAGGGTTTCCTGCTCGACGAGCTTGCCGCGGGTCAGCCGCGTCGCGCGGAGGGCGTAGCCGAGGACGCCGACGAAGCCGAAGAGGATGACGACGCCCCCGATGACCGTCTGACTGTGGGGCGGTCTGAGGACGACGTCGGCCAGTCCGGAGAGGGTGAGCGTGATGCCGATGACCCAGACGGTCACCCGGGGCGGCACCCGCAGGGCGACCATCAGGATGAGGGGCGCGAACGTGAACGGCCCGGAGGGCGTCCAGAGCCACGACTGTCCCTGACCGACGTGGTCGTGGATGGCCCAGGCGACGAGACCCGTCGTGACGAGCCCGAGCCACCAGGCGGCGATCGGCCGGAACATGCTGAGCAGGACGGACGCGGACGTCAGCAGCGACAGCCCCAGCACGGCCGAGCCCGTGACCCCGTAGTGGTCGTTCAGCTGCATCCCCGTCAGGACACCGCAGGGAATGGCCACGTAGCCGAGGACCACATGCGGCAGCCGGGCCAGCCAGCGCGGCCGGGACATCCTCGGGAGGGGATCCCGCCTAAGGGTGAACAACTCCTGGGCCAGGCCGCGCTGCGCGGGACGGCCGGCGCGGCGTTCTCTGGCGTCGGGTACCGGGGACTCGCTCGCATCGCTCACGGGCTCCAGCCTAGGCATGGGTGATCTCCTCCTCGGGGGCCGAAGTCCGGTGCGAGCCGACGAGGATGCGGGCGGTGCCCTCGGGCTTCGGACGGCGGGAGCCCTTCTCGTACGTGCGGAACGCGGCCCAACACACCGTCAGCGCGGCGGCGAACACCGGCAGCCACAGCAGCCGGGCCGCTATCCAGTCCGCGGAGTCGGGCACGGTGTGCAGCCCCGGAAGGTCGGTCGAGAGCAGCAGCCCGAGCGCGGTGACGGCCATCATGGCGGTCTGGTGCCACAGGAAGACCGTCATGGCGGACAGGTTCACCAGGGCCACCTTCGCCCAGGCCGAAGGCCGCCGCATGGCCCGGGCCAGCGGGGCGCGGACCACCAGGGCCAGCCCGC
Source organism: Streptomyces sp. NPDC005533 (assembly GCF_042871845.1). NCBI lineage: Bacteria > Bacillati > Actinomycetota > Actinomycetes > Kitasatosporales > Streptomycetaceae > Streptomyces > Streptomyces sp. NPDC005533. The sequence goes on from NZ_JBIAJH010000003.1 coordinate 124,195, forward strand.
ACTGGGCCAGACCGAACGCGGCCGCGGCCAGTGTCGGCGGGTTCAGGTTCGAGACCGTGGCCCCGGGGACACCCACCATGGACGCCGGGTACCCGCCCCACAGGACCAGCGCGGCCGTGGCCAGGGTCCCCGCCCCGAGCAGGAGCAGCGCCGGCCGGCGCCGGGCGAAGGCCCCGCGGGACCAGGCGGCACCCAGGGTGAAGGGAACGAGCCAGCCTGCGGCCACATTGACCCAGCCGACCCACTGGGGCCCGCCGAGGCCGAAGCGCCACACGTCGACGCCGGCCACCACGGCCAGCGACCACAGAGGGTTGAGCCGGGTCACGAGCGGGGTCGCGGCGGTGAGCGCGGCGAACACCAGCAGGAACCACATCGGCGACAGCACCAGCTCGACCAGCGCCCGGACGGTGTCCGGCGCCGCGCCGCCGACCAGCATCCCGCCCGCCACGACGGCCCACAGGACGAGCACCGCGGCCACCGGCCGGAACAGCCGCCCCAGCCGCTGCCGGACCCACGTGCCGTACGAGACCTGCCGCTCGCGCGCCGCGGCATACCCGCGGGCCGCGACGTGCCCGCCGACGAGGAAGAAGACGGCGAGCGTCTGGAGCAGCCAGGACACCGGTGCCAGCCAGGGCATGTGCGCCAGCGGGCTGGTGGTGCTCAGCCGGCCGTCGCTTGCGGTGAGGGCGGTGACCAGCCAGTGCCCGAGGACCACGCCGAGGATCGCGAAGGCCCGCAGCGCGTCCACGGTCCGGTCCCGGCCGGCCGGGGTGGCGGCGTCGATGCCCGTCGCGAGGGCGGACCAGCGGGCGCGGAGCTCACGCATGACCGGCCTCCGAGGCGGGGGTGGTGCCGACGACGATGGCCGCCAGGCTCTCCAGGGACTCGGTGCCGGGCTTGAGGTAGTCGCTGTGGCCGGCGCCGCCGGTGGTGAAGGCCCGGGCGCCGAAGGCCGGGTCGACGGGGTCGGTACCGAAGCCGAGCCCGCCGAGCCGGACATGCGGGACGTCGGCCACCCAGTCGCCGCTGCCCCGCCCCGCCCAGACCCGGGCGCCGGTCGGCAGGTCCCGGGCGGCCGAGGCCCCCGTACCGGGGCTGCCGAAGAGGGCCACGTCACTGACCGCCGGCCCGGTCGTGGTCCGGGCGCAGACCACCGAACCGTAGGAGTGACAGAGCAGGGAGAGCCGGGCGCCCGGCGCCGCCATGGCCCCCAACCGGTCCAGGAAGGGCGCCAGCTCGGTGGCGGCCACGTCGGCGCGGGCGGCGGTCAGGACGGTCGTGCTGACCGTGCCGGGCGTGTCGTACCCGAGCCAGGCGACCACGGCGGAGTGCGGATGCCCGGCCTGGAGGCGCTCCTGGAGGGCGATGGCGCCGGCGCGGAACCTCTCGTAGGTGTCGAGCGTGGTGTCGGAGCCGGGCACCAGGACGGCGACGCGGTCGGTGGTCTCCAACTCGCCGAACACCTCGACCGCCCGGCCCTTGCCGCGGCCGTCGAAGGCGAGGAACTGTGCGGCTCCCGCTGCCTCCATGGTGCGGAGCCTGGCGGCCCGGCCGGTGCGGTCGCCTTCCTGCGCCATGCGGGCCGCCTCGGCGAGATTGGCGCGGTTGGCGGCATACCGGACCTGGGGCGCGGCGTCCTCCGCGAACGTGACCGGCGCGGGGGCGGGGGCCTCGGCGGAGGCGGCCGCGGATATGGGGAACGCCACGGCCACCGCGACCAGGGCCGCCAGCAGGGTGCGGCGCCTCCGGCCGCCCCCGCCAACGCCTCCGGCCCCGCCCGTCCCTATGGCGAGAGCCGCCCCCGCCCCGACGGCCGAGCCCGCCACCCCCGCCGTGTCGCCCGCGCCTGCCGCGCCCGCGCCCGTCGTGCCGCCCGTCCCCGCCGTCCCCGTCTGCATGGTGTGTTCCCCCGCTATCCGGAAGAGCCGTCAGGGCCCTTCTCCGATACCGAAGTTAGAAATTCGACCCCGTGGTCGTCGTCACGCCATGGAGCCGTGTCCGCGTGTAGCTCTCAGGTATGACATGGGTGACCCGAGCGGGGCGGGCAGTGCTGAACAGCCTTGCAACGGCGCTCGGTCAAGGTCGGCCCTCCGACCTCTCCTCCCCGGGTCAGGTCGTCGCCACCCGCACGCCGAAGCCGATCAGCACGACCCCCGTCGCCCGGTCCAGTGCCCGCCGCACGCGCGGCCGGGCGAAGAACCGCCGGGCGCGCGAGAGGAGGTACACGTACGTGCCCAGCCAGGCCAGCGTCAGCAGCACGTGGACCCCGACCAGCAGCGCCATCCCCGCCGCCGGGCGCAGGCCGGGCGGGGCGAGGGCCGGCAGCAGGCCGGTGTAGAAGACGGCGATCTTGGGATTGAGCACATTGGCGACGAGACCGGTCCGCCAGGCCCCGCCGGTGCGACGCGCCCCCGGCCGCTCCCCCTCCGGGAGTTCGGCCTCCGGTTCCGCGCCCGGTCGCCACAGGGAGCGGATCCCGAGCCAGCAGAGGTACGCGGCACCCGCGAGCTTCACCGCCAGGTACACCTCGGCCGATGCGGCGAGCAGCGCTGCGAGCCCCGCCACGGTCAGGGCGCCCCAGATCAGCAGCCCGACGGCGATGCCGGCGACGGTGCGCAGGCCGTCGCCGCGCCCGCGGGTGACGGCCCGCTTCGTGACGATCGCCATGTCCGGGCCGGGGACGAGGGTGAGGAGCGCCAGGACCCCGGTCGCGCCGAGGAGAGCGGTGAGCACGCGGCTCAGTCTGCCATCAGGGGGTTCGACGCAGCCGCCGGTCGCAGCGGCTTGTCGACCCGGACATGACCCCCGCGCGTCACTGCCGGCGGTAGCTGAGCGCAGGGGTGTCGCCGCCCGCCAGCTCCCGCCGCAGCGTGCCGTCGGGCAGTAACCGGAGCCGGCTCCACGTGCCCGCCGTGCAGGTCGGCGGGGCGCCGGAGGTGACGGTGGAGGCGTCGAGCTCCACGGGATCGGGGGCGCTGCGCAAGAGCGCCGTCCAGGCGCAGGCGAAGCCAGGGTCCTCGACGGCGAGGGACATCACCGGGTCGCCGACCGCGCCGCGGGTGAGGGTGAGCCGCCAGGTCTGGCTGCCGTGGGTGGCGTACCAGGTGCCGAGGTAGGCCTCGGGCAGTCCGTCAGCCGCAGAACCGGAACCCGAAGCGGAACCGGAACCCGAAGCGGAAGCAGAAGCGGGAGTGGGGACGGGCGTCGGCGCGGTCGGCTTACGGGTGCTGCCGACGGGCGGTCGCGGATCGTCGGCCCCGCTCATCACCGCGTACACCGTGCCGGCGGACAGGCCGGCGACGACCGCGGCCACCGCCAGGAGCAGGGCGGTCGACGCCGTCCAGGGCCGGGGCGCGGGCTCCACCGCCGCCGGCGCGTACGCGGAGTAGGCGGGCGGCATCGGCGCCGCCATCGGCATCCGCGCCGGGGCGGCGGGCGTCGGCCGGTCCGGGCCGGCGTCCTCGCGGTCCAGCAGCCGTACGGCGTGTCGTCCGAGCCGGGCCACCAGCGGGCCCGGAAGCCATGGCTCCAGGGCCCTGCCGTCGGCCACGGTGTCGCCCGCGCCGACCCGCGCCAGCACCTCGGCGGGCCCCGGCCGCGCGGCGGGATCGCGGTGCAGGCAGTCCCGTACGAGGTCGTGCAGTTCGGCCGGTACGCCGGCCAGGTCGGGCGGCGCCTCGGTGCTGCGGAGCAGGAGCCCCGCAAGGCCGCCGGGCTGCTCGGCGTCGCCGAAGGGCAGCCGGCCGGTGGCCGCGTACGCGAGGACCACGCCGAGGCAGAAGACGTCGCAGGCGGCGGTCACGGGCTCGCCGCGGATCTGCTCGGGCGCCATGAATCCGGGGGAGCCGATGAGTTCGCCGACGCGGGTCAGGCCGCCGCCCGCCGTGTCGCCGGGCTCCGCCGGGGCGCGGGCGATGCCGAAGTCGATGACGCGCGGGCCGTCGAGGGTGAGCAGGACGTTCGACGGTTTCAGGTCGCGGTGGACGATGCCGGCGCGGTGGATGTCCTGGAGGGCGTACGCGAGGCCCGCGGCCAGGATCCGTACGGAACGGGCCGGCAGCGGGCCGAAGTCACGGGCCACGACCTCGCGCAGGCTCGGCCCTGCGACGTATCCGGTGGCGACCCAGGGGGTCGCCGCCTCGGTGTCGGCGTCGAGGACCGGGGCGGTCCACTCGCCGCCGACGCGCCTGGCGGCGGCCACCTCGTGGCGAAACCGGATGCGGAACTCCTCGCGGATGGCGAGCTCGTGGTGGACCAGCTTCACGGCGACGGTGCGGCCGCGGTCGGAGCGGGCGAGGTAGACCTGGCCCATGCCGCCGGCGCCCAGGCGGGAGAGCAGACGGTAGGGGCCGACGTGGTGGGGGTCGTACGGATGCAGCTGTTCCATGCCGGGGTCCCTCCCGTGCCGTGCACTGGCCGAACGGCTCCGCAGGGAAAGACGGTTGGGGGTGCCGGGCGGTTGCTCGGGCCCGGGGTGTCGCCGCCCGGATCAGGCCCGGGCCCGATCCGGGCGGCGGCCGGCGCGGCTCAAGGATCAGGCCCCGCCCGGAACCCCGAACCCCAACTCCCCCCGCCCCCCGCCCCGACCCCCGGGCCCCCGCCTCAAGCCTCAACCGGCCCGGCGGGTGCGGCCGGGTCCGCGGCCAGCGTGTCCAAGGCCTGGGCCAGGCGTTCCAGGACCTGGACCGTTTCCGCGAAGGCGGTGTCGCCCAGTTCTGCCGCGAGGCGGGTGGCCAGGGAGGCGTGCCCCGGGCCGATGCGGGCGACCGCGGCGTACCCCTCCTGCGTCGGGCGCAGCAGTTTCGCGCGGCGGTGGGCGGGGTTCGGGGCGTATTCGGCCAGGCCCTTGGCGACGAGCAGGTCCGCGACGCGCTGCACGCTCTGCCGGGTGATCCCCATGGTCCGGGCGATGCCCGCGACGGGCAGCGGCTCCCGCAGCACCGCCCCCAGCACCTGCCACCAGGCGGCCGTCAGCCCGGCCGGCCGGGCCAGTTCCTCCGAGACGGAGAGGAACTGGCCGTTCAGCCGGAACACCCCGAGCGCGGTGCGGCTCAGCAGGTCCTGGCGGGCCCGGATGGTGCCGGCCGGCTGCGGTTCAGGCATCGCCGGCCTCCGCCGCCGCCATCAGGACCGGGTACGCGCTCGGGTCCGAGTCGTGGAAGAGCCGGTACCACGCGTCCAGGACGTCCGGCTTGTAGACGTCGAGGCGGGCGAAGACCTCGCGGGCGAAGGCGACCGGTTCCGTCGGCCCCGCCGTGATCAGGTCTCCGTCGGTGACCGCGTCGGCCTCGACGTAGCTCTCGGCGCCCCCGTAGCCCGGCTGCGAGGCCAGGTAGAAGGAGGCTCCGCTGGTGTGGGCCCGGCCGTCCAGCAGGCCCGCGCGGGCGAGGCCGGCGGTGGCCCCGCAGATCGCCGCGACCGGTACCCCGGCGGCCAGGAACTCCCGCGCCTTCGCCGCGAACGGCGCCAGGTCCTCGCCGGTGTCCCACAGGGCGGCGCCGGTGAGGATCAGCAGCGAGGAGTCCTCCGGCCGCAGGTCGGCCAGGGCCTGGTCGGGCAGGACGCGGACGCCGCCCATGGTGGTGACCGGCTGGTCGGCGGCGAGGCCGACCGTGCGGACGACGTGGCCGCGCTGGGTGAGGTGCGCGGTGGTGTGTCCGGTCTCCCAGTCCGCGTACGTGTCGTAGACCGCGAGGTGGACTGGCGTGCGCGGGGTCTCGCTCATGGTGGTCGCCCTCCAGCGTCGAATCCGGCTGCTCCGGTGGGCCCGCCCGGCGAGCCCTTATGACAAGAGGCTGTCATGACGACAGGATGCTGTCAATGATCCGGCCGGCGCGTCCGTGGGAGCGGACGGGCCGACAGACTGCCGAGACCGGCCCCCCACGCGCATACAGTCCGCCGATATCCCTCCCCACCTGCGCACTTCTAGCGTGACGCCATGACCCCTCATGTCTCCTCGCACACCCTTGCCGCAGTGAAGGACGCAGACCGGAAGCACGTCTTCCACTCCTGGTCCGCCCAGGCCCTGATCGACCCGCTCGCCGTCGCGGGGGCCGAGGGGTCGTACTTCTGGGACTACGACGGCAAGCGCTACCTCGACTTCTCCTCCCAGCTGGTCAACACGAACATCGGCCACCAGCACCCCAAGGTCGTCGCCGTGATCCAGGAGCAGGCCGCCCGGCTCTGCACCCTCGCACCCGGCTTCGCCGTGGACGTCCGCTCCGAGGCCGCACGCCTCATCGCCGAGCGGACCCCCGGCGACCTCGACAAGATCTTCTTCACCAACGGCGGCGCCGAGGCCGTCGAGAACGCCGTCCGCATGGCCCGTCTGCACACGGGCCGGCAGAAGGTGCTGTCCACGTACCGCTCGTACCACGGGGCCACCGCCGCCGCGATCAACCTGACCGGGGACCCGCGTCGCTGGCCCTCCGACACGGCTGCCGCCGGCGTCGTGCACTTCTGGGGCCCGTACCTCTACCGCTCGGCCTTCCACGCCACCACCGAGGCCGAGGAGTGCGCCCGCGCCCTCGCCCACCTCGCCGACACCATCGCCTTCGAGGGGCCGCAGACCATCGCGGCGATCATCCTGGAGAGCGTGCCCGGCACCGCCGGGATCATGACCCCGCCGCCCGGCTACCTCGCGGGCGTGCGCGAACTCTGCGACCGCCACGGCATCGTCTTCGTCCTCGACGAGGTCATGGCGGGCTTCGGCCGCACCGGCAAGTGGTTCGCCGCCGAGCACTGGGACGTCACCCCCGACCTGATCACCTTCGCCAAGGGCGTGAACAGCGGCTACGTGCCGCTCGGCGGCGTCGCGATCTCCGCCGCCATCGCCGAGACCTTCGCCACCCGCCCCTACCCGGGCGGACTCACCTACTCCGGGCACCCCCTGGCCTGCGCCGCGGCCGTCGCGACGATCAACGCCATGGAGGAGGAGGGCATCGTCGAGCACGCCGCCCACCTCGGCGAGAACGTGATCGGACCGGCGCTCGCCGAGATCGCCGAACGGCACCCCTCGGTCGGCGAGGTCCGCGGCCTCGGCGCCTTCTGGGCGCTGGAGCTCGTACGGGACAAGGAGACGCGCGAGCCGCTCGTCCCGTACAACGCCGCCGGTGCGGACAACGCGCCGATGGCCGAATTCGCGGCCGCGTGCAAGGCGTCCGGCCTGTGGCCGTTCGTCAACATGAACCGCACCCACGTCGTCCCCCCGTGCACCATCACGGAGGCGGAGGCGAAGGAGGGTCTGGCCCTGCTCGACGAGGCGCTGACGGTCGCCGACCGCCACACCACCGCCTAGGCGCGGCCCTCGTCCGCATAACGGTCCTGACCTCCACATAACGATCACGAACCACTCGGTTTCAGCCTCGCTGTCTGGCCTATGGTGTCCGGAGCTCTACGACAGGAGACGGACCCCTATGCCAGGCAGCGGAGCTGTCACCCGCAACACACTTCGTCAGCAGATCGCGGACGCGCTGCGCGACGAGGTGCTCGCGGGACGCCTGCCCCCGGGGACCGAGTTCACCGTCAAGCAGATAGCCGAGCAGTACGAGGTCTCCGCGACGCCGGTGCGCGAGGCGCTCGTGGACCTCTCGGCCCAGGGACTGCTCGAACTGGTCCAGCACCGCGGCTTCCGCGTCCGCATCCTGTCCGTGGACGACTTCCGGGGAATGATCGAGGCCCGCGCGCTCGTAGTGGACGGGATCTTCCGCCGGCTCGCCGAGTGCGGCCCGGCCCCCGGCACCGGCGAGATGCTGGTGTCGGTGCGCCGCCGGGCCGAGGAGGCGCGGCGGGCCGCCGAGAGCGGTTCGCTCGAAGTGCTGATCGGCTACGATCTGCGCTTCTGGCGGGAGCTGAGCGGGCTGGTCGCCAACACCTACATCACCGAGTTCCTGCACCGCATCCGCGTGCAGTGCTGGGTGTTCGCCGTCCCCCACCTCCAGCGCGCCCCGCAGCTGCGGGACGCCCTGTGGGACGGTCACAGCGACCTGGTCGACGCGGTGACGCTGGCGGACGCCGACACGGTGCGGCGCATCGTGCAGGGTCACAACGAGCACGCGCTGGCCTGGGCCGCCGGCCTCTGACCCCCGAGGTTCTGCGCACCCCTTCGCGGAGGGTGTTCGGCGCACTACGCTGGCCGGATCGGCGACAACGACTGATCGGAGGCCGAGTGGCCTGTGACCTGTGGCTGGTCCCCCTTGTCGACGTGCTGTGCCACAGCCCCGACAACCCCTTCGCGGAAGAGATCGCCTCGTACGACAAGGCGCTGAGCGCGGCCGGACTGCCGTCCGTGCCCGTGTTCGCCTACATGCCGGGCCTGAGCGGGGACGTCGCCCCGGTCGCCGGCTTCGACTACGACGCCCTGCATTTCCTGAGGCGGGCGTACCTGCTCCAGCTCTGCGGGCTGCCGGTGACCCCGGTGGACGAGCTGGGCGGGGACTACGAGCAGCTGCTGGAGATGTTCGAGCCCACGGCGCAGCAGTCGCACCTGGTGTGGCACTACGACCACGCGGGCGCGTACGTGCCGGTGGACTTCACGGCTCCGCTGGCGAACGAGGAGCTGCTGGCCGGGGGTGGTCCGCTGGGGTCCGCGCAGGGGCTGCTGCGGGAGCTGGCGTTCGTGGCTCCCGCGATCGGGATAGACCCGGGCAACCCGCCCGCCGCGCCGGCTCCGCCGGGGCGCCCGACGTCGCTGGAGGAACCGGCGGGGCCGATTCCGTACGACGACAGTCCCTTCGCCCGCGAGCGGCACGTGTGGCTCGGGCTGCACGCGGCGGCGACCCGCAGTCTCGGCCAGGGCTCGATGATCATCTTCAGCTGACGGCGGCGGGGTCCGGGGGCTGCGCCGCGTGGTCCCGGGGCTGCGCGGCGAGGTGCCCGGGGCCGTGCCCCGGGCGCCGCGCCGCGCACCCGTCAGCGGGGTTGTTCCGGCGGGCGTTGGCGCGGCATGTTCGGGCGGGTGCCCGGGGGAAGGGGGAAGCGGGCCGGGGGGAAGTTCGTGTCCGCGCGTGCCCCGGAGGCGCCCAGGGACTGCATCACCAGGGGGGCGGGGCCCGAGCTGAACTCCACCATCCACTCCGCGGTCTCCGAGCGCACCAGCTCCGTGACGTCCTCCGAGAAGCGCCGCAGCACGGTCAGGCACCGCTCCGCGGCCTCGCTGGCCGTCCCCTCGGTGGGACCGAGCACCTCGCGCACGTTCTCCGACGCCCAGTCGAACTGCAGGGTCTGCAGCCGCCGCTGCACCGCCTGGGCCGTGGCCACGTCCCGCATCCAGCCGGACGTCAGACCGAAGAACCGGTCGCAGGCCAGCGCGGCCGCGCCCAGCAGCAGCGCCAGGTACCCGTACGTCGAGGCGCCCGGCGCCGAGCCCGTCAGCTCCAGCAGCGGCATCGCGGCGCCCGTGACGGCCCCCACGGCAGCGGCGACGCGCAGCACCCGCGCGCCCCGGCGCTTCCACGCCCGGTCGGACAGGTACCACTCCGCGGTGCGCAGCGCATCGGCCTCGACCCGCCGGTAGAGCTCGTCGAGCCGCTCCGCGGGTTCGCCCCAGTCCCCGAGGGGGAACGGCCGGCCGGTCAGATCGCCCGCCGCCATCGGTCCGCCGCCTTCCTCCCGGGGATCCCGGGGTGGCCCCTCGGGCTGCATCTCCGGCTGGCTCACCCGGCACTCCCTCTGCCTGCGCTGACGTGTGGTGGTGCGCGTGTGCGCAATGATGCGCATGCTCTTCCTACCTTCGAATGACGGGCGGTGGGCGCCGAATCCCGGGATTTCCGCTCACAAGGAGGTCTCCAGCAGGTACGCGTACGCCCCGTCTCTCACTCGAAAGAGTTGGTCCTCACGGCGTAGGGCGCAGCGCGCGGGGAGCACGTAGGCTCGGATTGACCACGCGTTGCGAGGTCCCGAAGGCCCGACGGTCCCGATGAACGGAGTGAATGTCCTGTGATTTCCGGTGGTGGCCAGCCCAACATGCAGCAGCTGCTCCAGCAGGCCCAGAAGATGCAGCAGGATCTCGCCGCTGCCCAGGAGGAGCTTGCACAGACCGAGGTCGAGGGCCAGGCCGGCGGCGGCCTGGTGAGGGCGACCGTCACGGGCTCCGGCGAGCTGCGCGCCCTGGTGATCGACCCGAAGGCCGTGGACCCCGAGGACACCGAGACGCTCGCCGACCTGGTGGTGGCGGCGGTCCAGGCGGCCAACGAGAATGCACAGGCGCTCCAGCAGCAGAAGCTGGGCCCCCTGGCCCAGGGACTGGGCGGCGGCAGCGGCATTCCCGGTCTTCCGTTCTAGTACCCGCAGCACCCCACACAGAGAGAAGGCAGTCCGTTGTACGAAGGCGTGGTTCAGGACCTGATCGACGAACTGGGCAGGCTGCCCGGCGTCGGGCCCAAGAGCGCGCAGCGGATCGCCTTCCACATCCTGCAGGCCGAGCCCACCGACGTCCGCCGCCTCGCGCACGCGCTGCTGGAGGTCAAGGACAAGGTCCGGTTCTGTGCGGTGTGCGGGAACGTGGCGCAGGAGGAGCGGTGCAACATCTGCCGCGATCCGCGCCGCGACCTCACGGTCATCTGTGTCGTCGAGGAGCCGAAGGACGTCGTCGCGATCGAGCGGACGCGCGAGTTCCGGGGCAAGTACCACGTCCTCGGCGGCGCGATCAGCCCGATCGAGGGCGTCGGTCCCGACGACCTGCGCATCCGTGAGCTGCTGGCGCGGCTGGCGGACGGCGAGGTGACCGAGCTGATCCTCGCCACCGACCCGAACCTCGAGGGCGAGGCGACCGCCACCTACCTCGCCCGCATGATCAAGCCCATGGGCCTCAAGGTCACCCGCCTGGCCAGCGGGCTCCCCGTCGGGGGAGATCTGGAGTACGCGGACGAGGTCACGCTCGGGCGGGCCTTTGAAGGAAGGCGACTTCTCGATGTCTGACGCAACGCTGCACGCCCTCGGCCAGGATCCGGACGACTTCGCCGCCTCGATCGCGGACCAGATCGAGTCGTTCATCGTTGCGGTGACCGAGGTGGCCAAGGGCGAGGACCCGGACAGTGCGGTGCCCTTCCTCCTGCTGGAGGTCTCGCAGCTGCTGCTCGCGGGCGGCCGGCTCGGCGCGTACCAGGACGTAATGCCGGAGGAGCGCTACGAGCCCGACCTCGGCCCGGAGCCGGACGTGGACGACCTGCGCGAGCGGTTCGCGATCATGCTGGAGCCGGTGGACGTCTACTCCGAGGTCTTCGACCCGTACGAGCCGCGCAAGACGCCGGTGGCGCACCGGATCTCCGACGACCTGGCCGATGTGGTCGCCGACCTGCGGCACGGGCTCATCCACCACCAGTCGGGCCGCATCACGGAGGCCCTGTGGTGGTGGCAGTTCTCGTACTTCACCAACTGGGGTCCGACGGCCTCGGCCACGCTTCGCGCCCTCCAGTCGCTGATCGCGCACGTGCGGCTGAACCAGCCCCTGGCGGCCCTGGACGGCCTGGACACGGACGAGGACCTGACGGAGGAGGACCTCGCGGAGCAGGCCGGGCAGGTCATGGCGGAGGAGCTGGGCGGCCTCGGCCGCAAGTGACGCCGCGGCCGCCGCGGCCGGCGGGGCCGCGGGCGCACGGCAAATAGAGCCTCGGCGCGGGAACCCGTTCTTTGATCTTTTCGTCTCATGATGTGGTACGAAGCGGTCGGATCCCGGTCGCTCGTTACACTGCACCAGCAATGAGACGGACTGAGCGAGGAGCGCACGTGGGCCTTGTCGTGCAGAAGTACGGAGGCTCCTCCGTAGCCGATGCCGAAGGCATCAAGCGTGTCGCCAAGCGGATCGTGGACGCCAAGAAGAACGGCCACCAGGTGGTCGTCGTGGTTTCCGCGATGGGCGACACGACGGACGAGCTGATCGATCTCGCCGAGCAGGTTTCGCCGATGCCTGCCGGGCGCGAATTCGACATGCTGCTGACCGCCGGAGAGCGGATCTCCATGGCCCTGCTGGCCATGGCGATCAAAAACCTGGGCCACGAGGCCCAGTCGTTCACCGGTAGCCAGGCAGGCGTGATCACCGACTCGGTCCACAACAAAGCGCGCATCATCGATGTCACGCCGGGCCGTATCCGCACCGCGCTGGACGAGGGCAACATCGCCATCGTCGCCGGCTTCCAGGGCGTGTCCGCGGACTCCAAGGACATCACCACCCTGGGCCGGGGCGGCTCGGACACCACGGCGGTCGCGCTCGCGGCGGCCCTGGACGCCGAGGTCTGCGAGATCTACACCGACGTCGACGGCGTCTTCACCGCGGACCCCCGCGTCGTGAAGAAGGCGAAGAAGATCGACTGGATCTCTTCCGAGGACATGCTGGAGCTCGCCGCCTCCGGTTCCAAGGTGCTGCTGCACCGCTGTGTCGAGTACGCACGCCGATACAACATCCCGATCCACGTCCGCTCGTCCTTCTCGGGACTGCCGGGCACCTGGGTCAGCAACGAGAATCCGCAAGGGGACGAGCAGGTGGAGCACGCCATCATCTCCGGAGTCGCTCACGACGTCTCCGAAGCCAAGATCACGGTCGTCGGCGTCCCGGACAAGCCGGGCGAGGCCGCGGCGATCTTCCGCGCCATCGCGGACGCCGAGATCAACATCGACATGATCGTGCAGAACGTGTCCGCCGCGTCCACGGGCCTGACGGACATCTCCTTCACGCTCCCCAAGGCCGAGGGCCACAAGGCCATCGAAGCGCTGGAGAAGGCGAAGGGCCAGATCGGCTTCGACTCCCTGCGCTACGACGACCAGATCGGCAAGATCTCCCTGGTCGGCGCCGGCATGAAGACGAACCCGGGCGTCACCGCCTCGTTCTTCCAGGCCCTGTCCGACGCGGGCGTCAACATCGAGCTGATCTCCACCTCCGAGATCCGCATCTCGGTCGTCACCCGCCAGGACGACGTCAACGAGGCCGTCCGCGCCGTGCACACGGCCTTCGGCCTCGACTCCGACAGCGACGAAGCCGTCGTCTACGGAGGCACCGGACGATGACCGCGACCCGGTCCTCCGCCCCGGCACTCGCCGTGGTCGGGGCGACCGGAGCGGTCGGTTCGGTCCTGCTCCAGATCCTGTCCCAGCGGGCGGACGTCTGGGGCGACATCCGCCTGATCGCCTCCGCGCGCTCGGCCGGCCGCACGCTGGCCGTCCGCGCGGAGGAGACCGAGGTGCTCGCCCTCACCGAGGACGCCTTCGACGGCTTCGGTCCGGGCGACGTCGCGCTCTTCCTCACCCCCGCCGCGGTCTCGGCCCGGTGGGCGCCCGTCGTCACCGCGCGCGGCGCCGCCGTCGTCGACCAGTCCGCCGCCTTCCGGGCGGACCCCGAGGTCCCGCTGGTGGCGCCCGAGGTCAACGGGCACGCCGTACGGAACCGGCCGCGCGGGATCGTCGCCGGCCCCGACTGCGTGACCGCCGCCATGATCGCGGCCCTGGGCGCGCTGCACGCCGCGTACTCCCTCACCGGGCTGGTGGTCTCCTCGTACCAGGCGGCGAGCGCCGGCGGCCGGCCCGGCTCCGAGGCGCTGCGCCGCCAGCTGTCGCTGGTCGCGGGGACCGCCCTCGGGGAGCAGACCGGTGACGTCCGCCGTGCCGTGGGCGAGGACACCGGCCCCTTCGCCGGTCCCCTCGCCCTCAACGTCGTGCCCTGGTCCGGAGAGCTGCGCGAGGACGGCTGGTCCTCGCACGAGCTGGCGGTCCGGGCCGAGACCCGCCGGATCCTGCAGCTGGAGCAGCTCCCGGTGTCGGTGACCTGTGTCCAGGTGCCGGTGCTGACCGGGCATTCGCTGACCGTGCGGGCCCGGTTCGCCAACGAAGTGGGGGCCCCGCACGCCCGCGAGATCCTGGAGGCCGCGCCCGGCGTGGTGCTCGTGGACGATCCCGCGGCGGGGGAGTTCCCCACCCCCGCGGACGCCGCCGGAACGGATCCGGCCTGGGTGGGGCGGGTGCGGACCTCGCTCGACGACCCCTGCGCCCTGGAGTTCTTCGTGTGCGCCGACAATCTCCGCAGGGGCGCCGCGCTGAATGCCACGCTCATCGCGGAACTGATCGCAGGTGAATTTGCGTAATTCGCTTTGTAGGATCGGTGCCGATCCCTTGATCAAGGTGATGGCCCGACTGCCGTCTCGATAAGACGGGGCAATTCGGGAAGAGCGGGTACGCATGAGGGCAATGGGGATATGGCCGGTGAGGCTGCCTCGCGCGTACAACCCTGACGGGGGGACGCGTGTCCTACAGGCGTGGCAGAGGCACTGCTCGAACCGACCCTCCTCCCGGCGCACCTCGGGATCATCCCGTCGCGCCGGGGCTTGCGCGCGTCCGGCGGCGGTCTCCCCGTGATCGTGCCCGTCCCGCCGGCGGGGCCGTCCGAGGCGCCCGTACTGACGGCCGTACCGATCCCCGGCGGTCTCGTGCCCGCGCCGCGCGACAGCGCTGAGGCGGCGGGGAGCAGCCGGAACGAGCCGTCCGAGGTCACGGCCGGGACGACGGCCGAAGTGACGGTCGAGGTGGTGGCGGGGACCACCGTCGACCACCTGACGGCGACCTACCAGGCGCACTACCGCTCCCTGCTCGGCCTGGCCGCCCTGCTCCTCGACGACACCGCCTCCTGCGAGGACGTGGTCCAGGAGGCGTTCATCCGCGTGCACTCGGCGCGGAACCGGGTGCGCGACAGGGAGAAGACCCTGGCGTACCTGCGCCAGACCGTCGTGAACCTCTCGCGCTCCGCCCTGCGCCGGCGCATCCTCGGCCTCAAGCTGCTGTCGAAGCCGATGCCGGACATGGCGAGCGCCGAAGAGGGCGCGTACGACCAGCTCGAACGGGACGATCTGATCAAGGCGATGCGCGGACTCCAGCGCCGCCAGCGCGAGGTGCTGGTGCTGCGCTACTTCGCGGACATGACGGAGGCCCAGGTCGCCGAGACGCTCGGGATATCGCTCGGCTCGGTCAAGGCGTACGGATCGCGGGGCATTGCCGCGCTGCGGGTGGCGATGGAGGCTGCGCAGTCATGATGGACGACCACACTCCGCCGCGCGGAGCGAGCGAGGAAGAGGCGCTGCGGGGCCTGCTGCACGGGGCCGTCGAAGGCCTCCAGCCCGCCGCGGGAGCCCTGGAGCGGCTGCGGCACGCCGTGCCCGCCCGCCGCGCCCGCAAACGCCAGGCCCTGGTCGGCGCCGCCGCGGTGGCCCTGCTCGCGGGGACCGCCATCCCGGCCCTCATGCACCTGGCGGGCGGTGAGGGCGGGGCCACGGACCACCCGGCCATGGCCGGGCACGGTGAGCACACCGGCGACAAGCCGGGTGCGGTCGCCTCCGACCCGCACCAGAACGGATACGGGAACCAGCCGCGGTCCACCCGCTCCTCCGGGGGCTCCCCGGCCGTGGGCGGCGCCACGGGGCACCCGGACGCCACGCTGGGCGGTTCCCCGGTGGGCGGTCTGACGGCGGGCCCCACCGGCGCCGCGGGCACGTCCGCCGGCACGGCCGGTTCGGTGCCGGGCTCCGGTCCGATGCCGCCGGTGGCCGCGCCCGGAGTGCCCGGATGCGGCGCGGACCAGCTCGGGGTGGTGGGCTCGGCCCGCGCCCCGGAGACCGACGGCCGGGTGTACGGCAGTTTCCGGGTCACCAACGTCTCCGCGCAGGGCTGCGCCGTCACCGGCCAGGACGCCGTCTCGGCCGCCCCGGCGCCGGGTGCGTCGGCCGGCCAGGGCTCCTCGGTCGCGGTGGTCGGCCACACCGCGGGGGACCCGGCGAGCGGGCTGCTGCCCGACCCGTCGGCGGAGGCGCCGGTGCTGGTGCTCCCGCCGAACACGGCGTACGAGGTCCGCTTCGCGTGGGTGCCCTCGAAGGAGTCCTGTACGCCGACGAAACCGGACGCGGGAGGCAAGCCGCCGCAGACGGACTCCGCGGGCAGCTCGGGCGCTCCGGCGCAGGGGGCGGCCACCGAGCCGCAGACGGGGGCGCCCCCGGTGACGGCCGGCGTCTCGGTCTCGCACACCCCGCAGCCGGGATCCGCGACCACGCGGACGACCCTTCCCGAGGCCTGCGGCGGAACGGTCTACCGGACGGGTGCGATCCCGCTCGGCGCGTAGCCCGACGAGGCGAACGGTCGGGCGAGCGGTGCGTCGAGCGTCGAGCGGGGCCCGGTTCGCCCGCCCTACGCGGCGGGTTCGAGCAGCCCCGCCTCGGCATCGCGCAGGCTCTCCACCTCGCGGCGGTAGAGCCGGAACCACATGAAGAGCACGAAGGCGACGAAGACGAACCACTCGCCGGTGTAGCCGAGGTTCTGGAAGGCCTTCAGGTCGAGCCCGGTGTTGGCCGGTGCCTGCGCCGGCACCGGAATCATCCCGTCCGACGGGGTCTGCACGGTCAGCCAGGCGTCGTACAGGTCGTACGGGACGAGGTTGACCAGCGAGGCCGCGCCGATCACGCCGAGCTGCCCGGCCGGCAGGCCGCCCTGGGAGTGGACCCCCTTCGTGCCGGAGTTCTCCGGGGCCTGCAGGGCGCCGGTGACCTCGACCCGGCCGCTCGGCGGGGCCGGGGCCTTCGCCGCGTCCGCCGCCCCCGGCAGCCAGCCCCGGACCACCGGGACGGTCTTGCCGGAGTCGGTCTTCAGCAGGGTCAGGACGTAGAAGCCGGAAGCGCCGTCGAGCCGGCGCTCGGGCACCAGCATCTGATCGGCGTACTCCCCGGCGGTGGAAGCCAGCCTTCCGGAGGTCTTCGTGTCCACCGGAAGCAGCGAGTCCAGGGGCTCGGCCACCTGGTCGGCGGGCTGCTGGGCCGTCGCCTCCCGGTGGCTGTCGACACGGTCCTCGAACCGGCCGAGCTGCCAGGACCCCATGAACAGACAGAAGGGGACGGCGAGCGCGACGAAGACGTTGATCCCCCACCAGCGCGGGGTCAGGAGAAACCGGTGCACCCCACCACCGTACGGGGGGTGCACCGGCGCGGGACTAGCGGGGCAGGTGCTTCAGCGCGAACTCCAGCTCCATCCGGACCTGCTTGATCCGCTCCTCCACGACCAGCGAACCGTGCCCGGCGTCGTACCGGTACACCTCGTGCTCCGCGCCGCGCGCCACCAGCCGGTCCACGTAGTTGTCGATCTGCCGGATCGGGCAGCGCGGGTCGTTGACGCCCGCCGCGATGTGCACGGGTGCCTTCACCGCGTCGACGTAGGTGAGCGGCGAGGAGGCCTCGAAGCGGTCCGGGACCTCTTCCGGAGTACCGCCGAAGAGGGTGCGGTCCAGGGCCTTCAGCGCTTCCATCTCGTCGTGGTACGCCGTCACGTAGTCCGCGACCGGTACGGCGGCCAGGCCCACCGCCCAGGCGTCGGGCTGCGTGCCCAGGCCCAGCAGCGTCAGGTACCCGCCCCAGGAGCCGCCCGACAGCACGAGGCGTGCCGGGTCCGCGAGGCCGGAGGCCACCGCCCACTCCCGGACCGCCGCGATGTCCTCCAGCTCGATCAGGCCGACCCGGTGCTTGAGGGCGTCCGTCCAGGCGCGGCCGTAGCCCGTCGAGCCGCGGTAGTTGACCCGCACGACCGCGAAGCCGTGGTCCAGCCAGGCCGCCGGGGTCGCCGCGAAGGCGTCGCTGTCGTGCCAGGTGGGCCCGCCGTGGATCTCGAAGATCGTCGGGAAGGGGCCCTCGCCGTGGCCGGCCGGCCGCTGCGCGAGCGCGTGGATCCGGCCGCCCGGACCCTCCACCCACACGTCCTCCACCGGCACCGACCCGGGTGCCTTGAAGCCGGGAGGGTCCAGGACGACCCCGCCCGCCGTCGACCGTACGGTCGAGGGCTCGGCCGCCGAGGACCACAGGTACTCCACGCTCCCGTCGGGCCGCGCGCCGGCCCCCGACACCGTCCCCGGCGGCGTGTCCACCCGTACGAGCTCCCGCGCGGCCAGGTCGTAGCGCCACAGCTCGCTGCGCGCCTCGAAGCTGTGCGCGACGAGCAGCGCGGATCCGTCCGGGTACCACTCGGCGCCGACGTCGCCCGGCAGGTCGATCGCGAGCTCCTCCTCGGCGCCGGTGGCCACGTCCCACACCATCGGCTCCCAGCGGCCGCGCCGCTGGTGGCCGACGAGGAGACGGGTGTCGCCCGCGAGCGGCGCGAAGCCGAGGACCTCCAGGCCGAGCTCCCGCGTGGCGCCGCGGGAGTCGTCCAGCTCGGCGACCGTGGACCCGTCGAGGGTCAGCACGCGCAGGGAGGAGTGCATCGCGTCGCCGTGCTCGGTGTGCTCGACGGCCACGAGCGTGCCGTCGTAGGACAGGTCGCCCACGCCCGCCGACTCCCGGTGCCGGTAGATCACGGTGGGCGCGGAGCCGTCCGGGCGGACCACGTGGACCGTCGAGCCCTCCTCGTCCGTGGAGCGCCCGACGACGGCGGTGCCGTCGCGGCCGATGGCCAGACCTGCGGGGTACGAGGGCTCCAGGCCGGGGGTGGCCGGTTCGTCCGGGCCACCCTCGAAGGGCTGGCGCACCCAGGTGCCGAACTCGTCGCCGTCGGTGTCGGAGAACCACCAGATCCACGCCCCGTCGGGGGAGAGGGCGCCGTCGGTGGTGCCGTTCGGGCGGTCGGTGGCCTGCCGCTGGACGCCGGTGGTGCGGTCCCAGGCGTAGAGCTCGAAGGTTCCGGTCGCGTTGGAGACGAAGAGCGAACGGTCCGGGGCGTCCTCCGCCCAGTCGGGCAGTCCGACGCGCGGTGCCCGGAACCGCTTCTCCCAGTCGGGCGTCTCGGCGGTGATCTCGCTGTCGCTGGTCATGCGCCCCATTGTGGCCGCAGTGGTCCCCGGGATGCCGACTGCTCCGAACGGGCGCAGAGTGGACCCGTAGCCCAAGGGAGGAACGATCATGGCCAAGAAGGCGCACACCGGCCACCACATCCACCAGGACTCCGAGCGGGCGCTGGCGAAGAACACGGCCGCCGAGGCCCGGGCCAAGGCCGCGACCAGGGACGTGCAGTCGTCCGCCGCGAAGACCCGCGGGATGCAGCAGAAGGCCCAGGCCAAGCGCGGTTGAGCCCGCGGCCCCGCGCGGATCCGTAGGCTGGCGCCATGCGGATGATCGTCCGGGGCGCCCGGCTGCTGCACACCTCAGGCCTGTCCGACGTCGAGGTCGCGGAGGACGGCAGGATCGCCCGCGTGGTCCCGCACGACGACCAGAAGGAACCGCCGGCCACCGGCATCCTCGTCGAGGCCCACGGCGCCCTGCTGACCGCGCCGTTCGTGGAGCCGCACATCCACCTCGACACGGCGCTGACCGCCGGGGAGCCGCGTCCCAACGTCTCCGGCACCCTCTGGGAGGGCATCGCCTGCTGGAGCGAACGCAAGCGGACCCTGACCCGCGAGGACGTGATCGCGCGGGCCACCGAGGTGCTGCGGTGGCAGGCGGCCCACGGGGTGCTGCACGTGCGCACCCACTGCGACATCACCGACCCGGCCCTCACCGCCCTGGACGCGCTGCTGGAAGTGCGCGACCGGGTGCGGAACGTCATGACCCTGCAGATCGTCGCCTTCCCGCAGGAGGGCATCGCATCCTTCCCGGACGGCGAGGCGCTGCTGCAGGAGGCGATCGCCCGCGGGGCCGACGTCGTCGGCGCGATCCCGCACTTCGAGGACACTCGCGAGGACGGGGTCGCCTCGCTGCGGACGGCCTTCGCGCTGGCCGAGGAACACGGGCTGCCGGTGGACGCCCACTGCGACGAGATCGACGACGAGCAGTCCCGGTTCGTGGAGGTGCTGGCCACGCTGGCCCTGCGCTCGGGCCTGCGCGAACGCGCCACCGCCTCCCACACGACGGCGATGGGCTCCTACAACGGCGCGTACAGCTTCAAACTCCAGCGGCTGCTGTCCCGTTCGGGCGTCAACCTGGTCGCCAACCCCTTCGCCAACCTCAACCTCCAGGGCCGCTTCGACGCCTACCCCAAGCGGCGCGGCCTCACCCAGGTCAAGGAGATGCTGGCGGCCGGGGTCAACGTGGCCTTCGGCCACGACGACGTGATGGACCCCTGGAACGCCCTCGGCACCGCCAACCCCCTCCAGACCGCCCTCGTCGGGCTGTACGCCGCCCAGCTCACCGGCGCCGACGAGATCCCGTTGGCCTTCTCGATGGTGACGGACCGTGCGGCGCGCGTCCTGGGCCTGTCGGACGCCGAGTACGGCATCACGGAGGGAGCCCCCGCCTCCTTCGTCCTGCTCCCGGCCCCGTCGCCCGAGGAGGCGATCCGCCGTCAGGTCCGCCCCCGCTACGTCGTCTCGCGCGGCACCGTACTCGCCGAGACCCCGCCCGCCCCGGCCCGGCTGAACTGGCCGGGGGAGGCCCCGTCCGAGGTGGACTTCAGCCGCCGCCTACGCTGACGCCCCATGACGTGGACACTTGACACCGACTCGGCCCGCACCGCCCTGCTGATCGCGTCGGAGTACGCGGACCCGGCGCTGCTGAACCACTCCGTACGCTCCTACGCCTTCGGCGCGCAGTACGCGGACCAGCACGGCCTCGCGTACGACCAGGAGCTCTTCTACGTGGCGGCCCTCCTCCACGACCTGGGCCTGACCGCCCCCTTTGACAGCCACACCCTCCCCTTCGAGGAGGCCGGCGGCCATGTCACGCGCGTCCTGACGGCGGGGCTCGGCTGGCCGGCCGCCCGCCGGGCCCGCGCCGAGGAGGTCATCGTCCTGCACATGCGGGACGACGTGACGGCGGCCGAGGACGTCGAGAGCCACCTCCTGCAGGTCGGCACGAGCGCCGACGTCTCGGGCCTGCGCCTGTCCGAGTTCGACCCGTCCTTCACGGCCGCCCTGCTCGCCGCCCACCCCCGGGCCGGCTTCGGCGCCGCCTTCACCGCCCTGGTCGAGGACCAGGCGAAGCGCAAGCCCGACTGCGCGGCAGCCGCCTACGTCGCCGGCGGCGCGGCAACCCGCATCGCGGCCAACCCTTTGGGGGCGTGACACGGCAGCCGGGTCGCCCTTCCGGGCCGCCGAGGTCACGCAGATCCGCCACCGGGTCGGATAGCGTGCCCGCATGTCGTGGGACGAGGACGGAACGCCGCACCCGCTCGCACTGCGCCGCACCGGCCGCAGCGAACTGGAGCCGGACCGGCTGCCCGAGATCCGGGAGCTGGAGGTGCTCGGCTGGGAGCCCGCGCCCGAGGAGCTGCGCTGGGTGTTCCTCCCGTACGTGTGGCCTCCGGCGGCCCGGACCTGGATCCCCGACCGCTCCACCCACTGGGCGGTGGACACCGCGCTCGACGGGCGCGGCCACATCACCGGTGTGGAGTGCGCCCCGCTCACCGAGCCGGACCTGCACGGCCTCGACCAGGAAGCCGACGCCGCCCTCGCCGGCCTCGGCCTCCCGCCCCGCCCCGGGGGACGCCTCTGGCTGCTCCGCCCGATCGGCCCGTTCACCACCGTCGGCGCGGTCCTCGACCACCTCGACGCCCTGGCCGCGCAGCGCGCCGTCGAGGCCCTGCCCTCCGCGGCCTTCCTCGCCCTCGTGCGCAGCGAACTCTCGGCGCTCTCCGCACCCGACGCCCCCTAGCGCGGACCCCGGTACGTTCCGCCGGGCCGTGCACGGCTCCCGTGCCTACGCTTGACGTCAGGGGGTCACGGCGGGAGGCGGTCTCATGAGGCGGCGCCATCACTTCCACATCGACCACGCCGGGCACTCGGTCAGTGCCACGGTCCAGACCGGTCACACCGCCGTCGTCGAGGTGCTCGTCGACGGCAAGGAGACGGGCTACGCCACGACGCACGCCGACCAGCCCGTGACCGTCCAGATCGAGCTGCCGACGGAGCCGCCCACGCCCGTGTCGGTGCGCGCGACCGCCCGCCCGGTGCCCGCGTGCGTCTTCGAGAGCGCGGCCGCCGGACCCCAGGACATGGCGCCCCGCCCGTACTGACCGCCCCGCCGCCGACGCCGCCGCCCCGCCGTCGTCCCGGCCGTGCGGCTCCGGGGTCACTGCCCCGGCGAGAGTTCCCCGCTGAGCGTGCCGTGCAGGCGGGCGCTGGGGCCGTTCAGTCCGGTGATCTCCACGCTCTTGCCGCGCTGGGCGTACCGGTGCTCGATCGCGTCGAGCGCGGCCACGGAGGAGGCGTCCCAGACGTGGGCCGCCGAGAGGTCGATGACCACCCTGTCCGGGTCACCGGCGTAGTCGAACTGCCCTACCAGGTCGTTGGAGGAGGCGAAGAACAGCTCACCGGTCACGCAGTAGACGACCTGCCCGCCGTCCGGGTCGAGCACGAAGGTGACGTTCGCCAGGTGCGCGACGCGCCTGGCGAAGATGACCGTCGCACAGAGCGAGCCGACGACGACGCCCACGGCGAGGTTGTGGCTGACGACCACGCAGACGACGGTGACGACCATGACGGTGATCTCACCGGCGGGCATCCGCTTGAGGGTCTTCGGCGCGACGGAGTGCCAGTCGAAGGTCGCCAGGCAGACCATGACCATGACGGCCACGAGGGCGGCCATCGGGATCTCGGAGACGACCGGCCCGAAGACGATGCACAGCACCATGAGGAAGGCGCCGGCGAGGAAGGTCGACAGCCTCGTCCGCGCCCCCGACACCTTCACATTGATCATCGTCTGGCCGATCATCGCGCAGCCGCCCATGCCGCCGAAGAGTCCGGTGACGATGTTCGCGACGCCCTGGCCGATGGACTCCCGGGTCTTGGAGGACCGGGTGTCGGTGATCTCGTCGACCAGCTTCGCGGTCATCAGCGACTCCATCAGCCCGACGAGCGCCATGGCCAGCGCGTACGGCGCGATGAGCGTCAGCGTGTCCAGCGTGAGCGGTACGTCCGGCAGGCCGGGCGCGGGCAGCGCGGACGGCAGGGCGCCCTTGTCGCCGACGGTGGGGACGGCGATGCCCGCCGCCACGGTGATCGTGGTGAGGATGACGATGGACACGAGCGGTGCCGGGACCGCCTTCGTGACCTTCGGGAAGAACACCATCAGTGCCAGCCCGGCCCCGATCAGCGGATAGACCGCCCACGGAACCCCGTACATCTCCGGGACCTGGGCCACGAAGACCAGGATGGCCAGCGAGTTGACGAAGCCGACCATCACCGAGCGCGGGATGAACCGCATCAGCTTCGCCACGCCGAGCGCGCCGAGGACGATCTGGAAGAAGCCGGCCAGGATCACCGCGGCGACCAGGTGGCCGAGCCCGTGTTCCCGGTTCAGCGGGGCGATCACGAGAGCCACGGCGCCCGTCGCGGCGGAGATCATCGCGGGTCGCCCGCCGACCACGGAGATCACCACGGCCATCGTGAACGAGGCGAACAGCCCGATCGCCGGATCCACTCCGGCGATGATCGAGAACGAGATCGCCTCGGGGACCAGCGCCAGCGCGACGACCAGGCCAGCGAGCACCTCGGTCCGGAACACCTTCGGCGAGAGCCAGACCGGCCGCGTCGGACGAAGGACGTCGCGCAGCCGCACGGATATGGACGCGGGAGAAGCAGGCACGGGCACGGACCTCGGGCTCGGGCACACCCGAACAGGCAGGCGGGCACGCGGAGAAGACACGAAGGGCGAGGTCGCCGGGGGCTCCCGGAAGAGCCGGCCAAGCCCTTCTTGCAGGTCCCCCCGGACAACCGCCGGGGACGCAGGAAGGGCCTGACCCGCGATGCGGATCAAGCCCTTGACCTGGTCTTACGAAGTCGGGGTGGCGGGATTTGAACCCACGACCTCTTCGTCCCGAAGCATTCCGGGTCGACGGGCGAACTGCCCAGTCTACCGTGCTGACCTGCAACGAAGGTCCGTGATCGTCCGTGGACGTCCGCCAGCCTCCGCACCGGTTGTCACCCAGTTAGACACCCACCCGAACCGCTCTCCCTTCGACGAGCATGGCAGAGCTTCCGCCAGCGAAGGGTGGAGCTCCCATGCCCACCGGCGGCGTCTAAGCGGTGGTCACTACCGACCTGACCTTCTGGCACAGCCAGTCGAACTCAGAGTTTCTGGCAATTGATCGAAATACCTCTGCGGGGGCTTTCGAGTCTTTGAGTAGGCAGAGGATGAAGAGCCAGTGTAGGGATTCATGGAGGAACAGTTGTGTCGTTGTCTCGCTGCTGGCGCCCAAGTTGTGCGCCACTTCGTTGCGAGCCTCTTTCACCAGCTTGGCCCATTTTGCTCGGTCGCGACCGATCATCCGCGTAAACTCAGCGCCTGCGAAATTGGCACACCGCGCCATTCTGCTCCTGAATTCAATGATGTCTCGATGTTTCAGTCTGTCGAAGGATTCTAGTGCTGCTGCGGCATTTAGGATTCGATCGCTAAGTGGCATGGATTTCATATAGCGACTGCCCATGACTCGCGCCAAGGCGAGCCGATGGCGAGATGAAGTTTTTACCCATTCCGCCACGCCTGTCATGCCGCCCATGTCTGCTAGGTCGAACAGGCTAGTCGCCGGTGGCTTCCGAGGTTCACTCCTCCAGGCGTGCCATCGGGCGAAGAATTCGATAGGAAGCTGTGGAGATTTCGGTCCAGAGTGGCGTGCTGCGGGGTGGAGGAAGGTTACCCCCTCGTGCTGCGCGATGCGATTTGTGCCTATGGAGACGAGATCCTGTACGTAGCTCGCTATGTGCAAGAGTTCCTCCGCGGGCACCAGCTTAGGTGCCTGGTAACGGAAG
The DNA here is from genome assembly GCF_042871845.1 of Streptomyces sp. NPDC005533. Classification (NCBI taxonomy): domain Bacteria; kingdom Bacillati; phylum Actinomycetota; class Actinomycetes; order Kitasatosporales; family Streptomycetaceae; genus Streptomyces; species Streptomyces sp. NPDC005533. The sequence continues at coordinate 148,820 of NZ_JBIAJH010000003.1, forward strand.
TAGAAACGCTGTTTGATCTTGCGTGACGAGATCCCGTCGCCGGACAGAAGCAATCGATGCCGTAGTTCCAGGGATCCGTCGAACAGCGGGATCGATTGGGGTGGAATCTCTCGCCCTTGGAGAGTTATGTAGGGGCCTTCCGGGTTCAAGTTCTCGCTATTGGGTGGACGGCGGGTGAGCGATATTCCGTACTGATTTACCCAATAATTCAGGTAGCGAGGCATGAAGGTGATCCCCTCCGCTTGGATCTCTTCATCTTTGTTGAAGTGGAAATTCTTGAAGACCTGATTGACGAATACCGTGCCGGAGGTAAAACTTCCCTGCGTTGACATCTGCTTCTGAAAGCAGTCCTCGAGAGTGAACGGGCGCCCGCCGGCGTAGCCGTGAAGGCGGGGATATGTCACGTCGTCGTCACTGGTGATGATGTCTACTTCTGGACGAAGCGTTCCGAGAAGTGTTAGAAGGGTTCCGTTCTCGTCGTGACGGAGAGTGCCGGGCACCTTGTGGTGATCTTCGCCGGGGAGCCACCACTCACCGTGGACCTCGAAGTCCTGCATAGCCGCCCTCTCTCTCGAGTTGGCGCAAATATAGGACTCCATGACAGGTCTCTGGGCGTGTTTTCCGAACCAACTGGCGCTGGACTATGGCGGCCCATGCTGTTGGCGATCTTTGATCGCCCCGGCCCACTGGCAGTGGGCAGACTTTCTTCGGATGGAGCGCTGCCGCGTGTTGGATGAACCTCACACCGCCCCGCTGGCCTCGCTGAGCACCTGGCTCGGGTGGGTAGGTCTAACTAGACTGCGAGGCGGGGGTGTCAACCAGTCTGCTGGTGAAGCCTTTATCCCGCAGGCGGTGATAGGCGGCCAGAACCGGAGCTGGCACCGGCATGTGAACCATGAAGCCCTGATCCGGGTAGAGCTGGAGTCGCTGGAGAGCGCCGACCAGCATGTCGATGACCAGCTTTGGGTCGCCGATGGAATCGACGTACTCCGCGAGCGTCATCGGCGTGGACGCGCTGATGACCTCCACCTCCGGCCAGAGCTTCCGCGCTGTGGCGTACGCGCGCCGCTCTTCGTACGGCTTGCTAATCAGCAGCACGGATTCGATGGGGCGGCCGGCGTCCTCCAGCAGGGCCCGGACGAGTCGGATGTTCTCGCCGGTGTTGCGGGCGTTGGGTTCCACCAGGACGTCCTCGGGCGGGACTCCCAGCTCCAGCGCCCGCTCGCGGTAGTGCACGGCCTCACCGCGCGGCATCCGGGCGCGGGTTGTCGGGCTGGTGGCGCCCGTGAAGACGATCAGGGGCGCCATGCCGCGCTGGTAAAGGTCAACGGTCGCGTCGGCCACGCCGAGATCGTGGCTTCCGAGGCCGACCGCGACTGAGCAGGGGCGCGGCTCGTGGTGCATCTGGTGGAAATCCCAGATGAGTTCCGCGTCCGCCCACGCCTGCTCAGAGATCACTGCTGTTTGCCACCCTCGGCCGAGTCCGGGACTTTGAACTCATACTCCCAGGCGAAGCGCGACGCGGCGTGGACCCCTATGGCGAACTCGACGACCGTTCCGTCCGCGGTGTACGTCGTGCGGTGGAGCTCCACCACGGGCTCGCCCGTCGGCAGCTTGAGGAGCTTGACCTCGTCGGCCGTGGGGACGCGCGCGAAGATGCGTTCCTTCATGTGGTCGATCTCGTATCCGGCGTCGTAGAGGACCCGGAAGCCGCCGCCCCGGCCTGCGGGCCCCGGGGTGGGATCGACGATGCGCGTTCCCTCGACGTGTTCGGGGCGGTAGTAGCTGGTGAGGGTGTGCGTCGGCTGCTCACCCTCTTTCACGAGGCGAGCGCGTGCGTACACCTGGGCGCCGGCGGGCAGGCCATGTGCCTCAGCCGCAGGGGCGGGTGCATCGATGAGGCTGACGGACTGGGTCTGCTCGCCGCGCCGGTACGTACGGCCGGAGGCGACGCGGTCCGCGATGAAGGCGACCTCGTCCCCGTCGCGCCACTTCGCTTTGTCGTAGCGGCTGATGCCGATGCGCTTCAGCGGCGTCTGTGCGCGAACCATCGTCCCCACACCGCGCGAAGACGTGACGAGCCCCTCGGCCTCCAGGGCCTTGTAGGCAGCGTTGACAGTGGCCTTGGAACCCTCGCCCGCCTCGACTAGGTCGCGAATCTGCGGCAGTAGTTGGCCAGGGGTGTAGTCGCCGTTCTTGATCTGCTCAGCCAGCCTGTCGGCCAGCTCTCGCCACTTCGGTGCCACTGGGCACTCCTCTCGACAGAGCCAGTTTCCCACAGTCCTAGGACATTGACAGTCCTAGGACTGAAGTGTCATGGTCTTCCTGGGTGCAGCCAGTCCTAGGACAGAAGCCACCCTCGGCAGGCGTATTTGGCCTGCCTGAACCCACAAGGGGCCCGGGATAGAGCGGGCCGAGGGCACCCGGGTCCTGGTCATTCACCGGAGGGCTTAGACCGAAAGGTCACGTCTCCATACGCCTACGCCAGGTCCCAGACCTGAAGGAGACATGCGTACTGCTCAACCTTCCGTGCCGTTCTCGGCGCGGCCGGTTGCCTCCTCCGTCCGTCTCGCACGGGCGGGGTTGAGGGGAGCCGGGAATTTTCCGCTTCACCCCCAACGCCAGTGCAGCCCCCGGCGCTCGAACGCCGGGGGCTGCTGTTGGGTCCCGTTCCTCTACCGAAGGAGCAAGACCCGTGAAGTCTATCGCTGCACTTCAAAACCTCGTTACCCCGTGGTCCGACGGCCTTGAGCCGACGGACGCGGAACTGAACGCGATCGAGATCGAGCTGCCGCTGATCCTGGCGGAACGCGACCTCCTCGACGCGGAGATCACGACGCTGGACCGGACCCCGACCGAGGTGGACGAGCAGCGTCTCCGGCGGGCCCGCCGGCAGGTGCTCGCCGCACGGACCGCTCTGGAGAACCGGGCCGCCCACCTTCCCTCCTCGGATGGCGCGGCATGAACCGCAAGGCGAAAGCCGCGCTCGTCCTCGCGCTGGTCGTCGTGGTCGCCATGGCCTTCCGGGTCTCCTGGAATGCCCTTCGGGACATCGCGACAGCCATCGGCGCAGACGACATGGCGGCGACGCTGTACCCGTTCGTCGTCGACGGCCTGATGGCTCTCGCGCTCGTCGCCGCGCTCGTGCTGACCGACGAGGCCCGCAGGTTCGCGCTGCGGGTCCTGGCGGGGTACACGCTCGCGTCGCTGGTCCTGAACTACGTGCACGGACTGCTGCCCGAGCTGCACTCCGAGTCGATCGGCTGGAGTCGACTGGCTGACGGGGACTTCACGAACTGGGCGCTCGTGCTGTTGGCGACGTCGCTGCCGGTTGGGTCGATCTACTTCGGCTCCGATCTCGTCGCCAAGGTTCTCCACCACCGTCCGGCGGTCGACTCGATCGAACCCGAATCGCCGCAGATCGTCGTAAATCGATCGAGTGGTGAGCTGGGTGAACCGGCGGTCGCAGCGTTCATCGAGCCGCCCATCCCGGTGCCCACACTGGCGCCGGTGCCGGCCGATCCGATCGACGTCGTCGAGACGCGGTCACCGATCGCGGCGGCTGAGGTGACGCGTCCTCGTCGGGCGACAGGTCGAGTGCCCGTAGCCGCCCGATCGGCCCGACCGAGCCGCACCCCGGAGGAGCTTCTCTCCGAGGCTCGGAGCATCACCGAGTCGTGGTCGATCGAGGATCTGACCGGTGAGGCAATTCGCAAGGCTTTGCGCACCTCGCCGGCCAAGGCCCGGGTGCTGCGCGAGACGTTGAAGGCCGAGCGGACCGCCAACGCCACGGCGCAGGCGGTGGTCTCATGACCACCGCCGCTACACCCCAGGTGAAGGCATTCAGCTTCGGGGGCGGCTGGCAGTCCATGGCCGCCATGGTCCTCGCCGCAACCGGTGAGATCGACTACCGGACGTTCCTGATGGCCAACGTCGGAGACGACTCCGAGAACCCCGGCACCATGGCCTACCTCGACCAGTACGCCCGCCCCTACGCCGCCGAGCACGGGCTTGAGCTTGTCCTCCTGGACCGGGTCATGGTCCGCTCCAAAGAGACCCGCACCCTCTACGGGGAGCTCACCCGAGAGGGCTCAAAGTCCTTGAAGCTCCCGGTGCGGATGAGCAACGGGGCCCCCGGCACCCGCTCCTGCACCGCCGACTACAAGATCAAGGTCATCGGCCGTGAGCTGAAGCGTCGCGGCGCCACCAAGGACCAGCCGGCCACGGTCGGGATCGGCATCAGCCTGGACGAGATCGGGCGTGCCAACAAGCGCCGCTGCGAGCCGTACGAGCAGATCGAATACCCGCTGCTGGAACACGGGATCCGCCGCATCGACTGCGCCCGCATCATCCGCTCCGCCGGCCTCCCCGTCCCGCCCAAGTCATCGTGCTGGTTCTGTCCCTTCCACCGGCCCGAGGCCTGGCACGACATGCGCCGAGAGCAGCCCGAACTCTTCGAGAAGGCATGCCAGCTCGAAGAAATCCTCAACCAACGCCGCGACGCCCTCGGTAAGGACCACGTCTACCTGACCCGGTTCGGCCGGCCCTTGCGGGCCGCGATCCCGGACGGCGTCGACACCTTGCCCTTTGACGACAACGACCCCGGATGTGACTCCGGCTGGTGCATGACCTGACCGTGCTCCGAAGGGAGACACCCGTGAACCACCTGCCCGAACCCATCCGACCGTCCGGCGTCGTGCAGCTCCCCGACGGTCGCCACGTCTACGTCACCCCCGACCAGTTGCCCGCCCCGTATGCCGGGCCGCAGGTCGTGTACCAGCACATCCACCAGGCGGCCCCGGACAAGACCGTGCAGCGCATCGCGCTCGGCTCCGGCGTCGGTGCCGGCGCGGTCGCGGCCGGCGTGTACTTCGGCCCTTTGCTGGTGGCCGCTTTGACCTCCATCGCCGCGAACTTCGCGTTCCTGGCGTTCCTCGCCCTGGTCCTGGGATGGGGCGTCCACACCGTCGTGAAGTCGGTCGGCAGCCCGGAAGGTACGGCGGCCGTGAAGAACGTGCGCAAGGCACGCCGCAAGCGCGGCTGACCCGCAAAGCCCCAGCTCTTCGAGGAGTTCTGTGATGGCGAAGGACCCGAAGTTCACCGCTCGCGAGATCACGCAGATCGGCTGGTACACGGCCCGGATGGCCAAGCGCGGTATCGCCGGGGAGAACGTCCACCTCGGCGACCTGCAGAAGAAGGTCGATCGGATCATCGACGGCGCCCGCGAACGGGAAGCCCAGCAGGCCGCTGATGTGGCGGAGGCCGAGAAGGCCGCCCGTAAGGCCAGGGCCAAGAACCTCAAGACCAAGTAGCTGTGCCCCGGGGCGGCCGTCCCGGCCAAGGAATCAGGCCGCCCCGGGCCCTACCCACCCGCTTGTCAGCGAGAGCAGGAGTTCTCAGCATGACCGACAACGTCGTCCCCCTCTTCAAAGATCCCACCACCGGCACCTACACACTCCCCGGCGACACCCCGGCCGCCCCGGCTGCCGCTGCCCCGGGGGCGGTGCGGCCGGTGCGGGTGTGGAAGCGCTCCGCACGCGGCCTGCGTGCGGCCGTCACCAGCGAGCGGACCCGTACGGCGGCGCGGCTGGTGGCCCGCCACGGCCTGTACGTGATCGGCGGTACCCGGATCACGGCCAAGCGGGCGTGGGACGGGCGGACCGGATCCCGCTACGAGCGGATGATCCGAGCGGCTGAAGCCGCGGGGAACTTCGAGGAGGCCAAGGAGTGGGAGGACCGCCTCACCCGCTTCCGGGCAGCCCGCCATCACCGGCGCATGGACCTGTTGAAGGCCCCGCAGGACGCGGTGAAGAGCGCCGCCTACGGCACCGGCCTCACCATCGGTGGGCTGCTCCTGTTGGGGGTCGTGCTGGCCATAGCCAACAAGGACGCCTCCTGGATCCTCGCCCCGATCGCCTCCGTCATCGACGCGATCGGAGCAGTCGTCTACGTCGCCACCGTCGTCTGGGGACCGGCCGTCACCGTCGGGCCGTGGCTTGCCTTACTGACTCTGTGGGGAGTAGGCCGCCACCAGCAGACCGCACCGCAGTGGGCCCTCCCTGCCCAGCAGCGGGATGACGCCGGAGCACCGATCACCCCGTCGATCGTCGTCATGGCCCTGCGCGACCTGGGGATCGCTCCGCTCCGCAAGGCCATCAAGGAGATGGGCGACGCCGGCGCCGCCATGCTCGGCCCGATCCGCATCGCCGGATGCGGCGTGGAAGTCGACGTCACGCTCCCGTCCGGCGTCTCGACGGAGGAGGTCCAGGGACGCCGGCGCAAGCTCGCCGAGAATCTCGTCCGGCACGAGCACGAAGTGTTCATCACCCTCCCGGCCGCCGCCCGCACGGTGCGGCTGTGGATCGCCGACTCCGGCGCCCTGGATGAGCCGATCGGCCCGTCCCCGCTGGTCACCGACGAGACCGCGACCGCGAACTACAAGACGGGGAAGGCGCCGTGGGGTCAGGACCTGCGTGGTGACGCAGCACTGATCAGCCTGTACCAGCGCCACGTCCTCGTGACCGGCCTGTCGAACCAGGGCAAGACCGCCGCCCTGCGCGCGCTCGCCCTCTGGCTGGCCCTCGACCGCACGGTGGAGTTCCGGATCGCCGACCTCAAGGGTGTGGGCGACTGGGGCATGTTCGACGGGCTCGCCACCACCCTGATCCAGGGCCCGACCGACGAGCACGTGATCCAGGCGACCGAGATGGTCGAAGGGTTGGTCGCGGAAATGGAGCGTCGGATCCAGGCGCCGCCCGGCACCGTGTTCCCGCCGCTGGTCGGCATCGTGGACGAAGCACAGGTCGCGTTCATGTGCCCGGCCGTCGGCGACGACAAGCGCCCCTACGGCGGCTCCAAGGCCACCTCCCGCTACTTCATGGCCGTCCGCAAGATTCACAACCAGGGCCGAGCCGTGGACGTCGTCCTGTGGGAAGGCACGCAGGACCCCACCGACCAGAACCTTCCCAAGCTCGTCCGCGAAGGCGCCCACACGCGGGCCTCCCTCGTCCTCGGCACCGAGTCTCAGGCCCGCATGGCGCTGGGCGACAAGGCCGTCGACGGCGGCGCCGCCCCACACCAGCTGCGGCAGGGCCTCGACAAGGGAACCGTCGTCGTCGCCTCCGACGGCATCGCCATCCCAGCCGGACAGGCCTCCATCACCGTCCGCACGCACTACATCGACACCGAGCAAGCCGCCCAGGTCGCCGAGCGGGCGAAGGCCCAGCGCGACGGGGTCACCACCGCTCACACCATCGCCCACGGCCCGGCGGTCGACCCGCTCGCGGACATCCTGACCGTCCTCGGCGACGCGCCGCGCGTGCTCACCCAGGACGTCCTCAAGCGGCTCGCCTCACTGAACGAGAAGGCTTACGGCGGCTGGTCGTTCATCGACCTCAAGCGCGTCCTCGACGGCACCGGCGCCGAGCCGTACAAGTCGGACGGCCGCATGGTCATCGGCCGCGAACGCGTCGCCCGCGTCCTTGCCAACCGGCCGGACGAGGGTTCCGCTTCCGCCGCCGAGTAGAGGGAGCCTTTACCGGATCAGGCCAGGGAGGCAGGGAGAACTCCCTGACCACCTCCCCGACCTGGCTCCCTGGGCTTGACCTGCGGAAATGATCCACCAGGGAGGCAGGGAGGCGCCGCAGGTCAGACGCCCGAAACCCCCTCCACACGCACCCCGACAGGGGGTGCCCCAGCCTCCCTGTCCACCGAGAGGCAGGGATTCCGCTTCATCCGCCCGGACATGCCAAGAGCGGCCCCACATCCGCCAAGACCAGGGCCGCTCTCGTCCAGAACGCCAAGAACTGGAGAGACCAGCATGACCCACACCACCGACATCCCGCGAGACCACAAGCGTCAGGCCTTACCCGCTCACCTGCGTACCGCGCTCCAGCTCTCCGAACTGGGCCTGCCCGCCATGCCGCTGCGGGAGGGCAAGCTCCCCTTCGGGAACTGCCGTGCCTGCACCCGCTCGGCGTGTGGGGACAGGCCGCACATGAAGGCCGGCGGGCCGTGCGAGTGCCTTGCCCCCTGCCACGGCTGGGCCGCCGCCACCACCGACCCGGACATCCTCACCTCGCCCGCGTGGGCCGGAGCATGGCGGCAGGCTGCGGCCGTCGCCTATCACCCCGGCGGCGGCGCGCTCACCGTCGTCGACCTCGACAACCCGGACGCGGTTGAGTGGGCCCGCCAGACCCTCCCCGCGACCAAGACCGTGCCGACGACACGGGGGGAGCACTGGATCTACCTCGGCACCATGACCTCCCACAACGGCATCCGGCCCGGCGTGGACATCAAGTCCGCGTGGTCCTACGCCCGCTGGCTCGGCCCCGGCACAGGACGCATGGCACTGCTGCCCGATGTCGTGCGCGCCCTCGCCGTGAAGGAGGTCGCCGCAGCCGCGCCCGCACCGTCCGCCGTTGTGGTGCCCGCTCGGCCCGGGGATGCGGTGTGTCGCCACCGCTCGCCCGCCTACCTGGAACGCGGGATCGCCATGGCCGAGCAGCGCATCACCGAGGCCACAAGCGCGGTCCACGCCACCGTGTACCGAACGTTCCTCGCAGTGCTGTCCGCGCATGGCTGGTGCGGCTGCCTCACCGAGACGCACATCATCCGGCTGTTCACCGCCGCGCAGGCCAAGGGCGAGTCCCTGCGGCACTGCGAGATCGCATGGACCAACGCCCGCATGAAGCTGGGGATGTAGCGATGCCCGAGGACGAGAAGAACCCGGCCCGTCAGATCATCACCGACTACGCACAGGCACATTTCCGGTACTTCCGCACCACCGAAGGCACCGTCTACGCCCAGAAGAACGGCCACCCCGTCGCCCGCCCGATCCGCTCCCAGGGCACGACAGGCAGCCACCGGCAGGAACTCATGGTCGGGCTCTTCAACGACGGGCTCGGCGTATTCAACGGCAGTGCGCTCAAGGAGGCGTTGGACTTGATCGAAGCACTCGCGCTCAGCCAGGACGTACAGGCCACCCACATCCGCGTGGCCCCCGGATTCGACGGCGCGACCTGGCTCGACCTGGGCCGCAACGACGGCCAGTCCGTCCGCATCCACCCCACCGGTTGGGACATCCTCACCCCCGACCCCCGCGAGGTCTGCTGGAGGCGCACCCAACTCACCGGCGAACTTCCCCTGCCCGAGAAGGACACCGACGGCAAGGGCATCGACGCTCTGCTGCGGCTGTGCAACTTCGCCAACGCCGAGAGCGAGTGCCTGGCCGTGGCGTGGCTGATCGGCTGCCTGGAACCGTCCGTCCCCGTCCCCGCACCGTTCCTGACCGGCCCCCAGGGCGCCGGCAAATCCACCGCCGGGCGGATGCTCGTGAGGATCATTGAAGGCATGACCGGTGACCTGCGCCGGGCTCCGAAGGACGAGGAGAACCTGATCACGGCCGTGGCCGCCGGATGGGTCACCGCGCTGGACAACCTGTCGCACCTGCCGCCGGACCTGTCCGACCTGATGTGCTGCATCGTCACTGGTGCCGAGAGCATCAAGCGGGCCCTGTTCACCGATGGCGACGTCGTCCGCTCCCGCTACCGCCGCCCCCTGTTGCTGACCGGCATCGACGTCGGGGTGATCCGCCCCGACCTTGCCGAACGGCTCTTGCCGCTGCGGCTGGTGCGGCCCCGGGTGCGGCGGACGGAGGCGGAGCTATGGGCGGAGTTCGCTCAGGTGCTGCCGGTCATCCTCGGCTCGCTGCTGGACCTCACGGTGAAGGTGCGGGCCACCGCGGCCGAGATTCCCACGGACCTGCGGATGGCGGACTTCGCCCACCTCTGCGCCCAGTTCGACGCGGCGGACGGGCTCGGCGCGCTGGACGCCTACCGGGCCAGCCTCGACGACCTCAACGACGACGTCATCGAAGGCGACCTCCTCGCCCAGACCGTCCTCAAGCACGCCGCCGGTCTCGAACCCGGCGAGGAAGCGCGGATGACCTCTACCGAGTGGCTGCACGTCCTTACCCAGCTCTACAGCGGCGAGGACTTCCGCGCCCTGCCCAAGGGGTGGCCCACCACCGGGAAGGTCTTCTCCGACCGCCTCAAGCGGCTCCAGCCGACCCTTGCCGCGCGGGGCGTCCTCGTCGACTGGGGTCGTACCCGGACGGCTCGCTACATCGAGATGATCCGGCCCGCCGCCCCGACGCCCGGCGAGCAACAGGCCGCGTTCTAACCGGCGCCACCGCTACCGGTGCCGGCACAAGCAAGAAGAGCACCCGCCACCCGGGGATGCGTGCTCCTCTTGCTGTTCCGGCGGCTTGCCGCCGCTGCAAGGGACGTGCCGCGCAGCGGCCCCGCTCTTCGCTCGACGACGCATCCCACCACAACACAAACACCCTCTCCTTTTCCTAAAAGAAGAGACCCTGCGTCACCCGTGTCACCCCCGAGCTACACACCGCCCCTGACGTGCGGACACAGCGGTGACGCAGACGGCCCACGACTGCGTCACCGCGCGTCATCCACGTCACCTGCCCACGTCACCCGGGGACGGGGGTGACACAGGCGGGTGACACGCCACCACCCGGTACGTCACCGAAAACCGCAGGTCAGACCGGCGAATGACACAGACGACGCGATGACGCAGAAATCCGCGCCTCGGACACATACGACACCTGCCCCAGCACCGCGACGCCTGCGGCCAGCAGGACCGCGGGCCCGCACGCCTCGGAGGAGAACCAGTGAGCGCCACGACCACGCCGCCCGCAGAACCCGTCCTGCTCAAGGTCGAAGCCGCTGTACACGCCCTGAGCCTGAGCCGATCCGTCATCTACGAACTGATCCGATCCGGCCGCCTTCGCACCGTCAACGAGGGCCGGGCCCGACGTATCACCCGATCCGCCATCAACGAGTACGTCGCGCTCCTGGAGCGCGAGGCAGGGGAGACCAAGTGACCAAGCGCCGCAGCAGGGGAGACGGCGGTCTGCACTGGGACGAGAAGCGGCAGCGGTGGATCGCCACCGTGACCCTGGGGTTCGACGCGAGCGGGAAGCGCGTCGTGCGGAAGGGGAGTGGCAAGACCAAGACCGAGGCCAAGGCCAAGCTCAAGGAGGTGCTCCGCGATCACGAGGACGGGCTGGCCGTCGCGCCGACCAACTACACCGTGGCCAACGCTGTGGAGGACTGGCTCATGTACGGGCTGGCCGGCCGCGACGCGCGGACCGTGGCCACCTGCACCTCCCTCAGCCGGATCCACGTGATCCCCGCCCTCGGCGCCCGGAAGCTTCGGGAGCTGAGCGGCGAAGACGTCGACAAGTGGCTGACGGAGAAGGCCAAGACGCTTAGCACCCGCACGCTTCAGGCGATGCACTCGTGCCTGAACCGGTCCGTGAAGCGGGCCATGGTCCGGGACAAGGTGAAGCGGAACATCGTGGAGCTGTGCGCCATCCCGACGGGCCAGCCGGGCCGGCCGTCGAAAGCGCTCCGGCTGGCCGAGGCCGAGGCGGTGCTCAAGGCCGCCGAAGGGACGTCCGCTCACGCGTACATCGTGGTGGCCCTGCTCACCGGCGCCCGGACGGAGGAGATGCGGGCGCTCACCTGGGATCACGTCTTCCTGAAGGGGGACCCGGACGCGGTGCCGCCCGTGCCGCCGCACATCGCGGTGTGGCGGTCGGTCCGCTCCACCGGGGACACCAAGACGAAGAAGTCTCGCCGAACGATCGCTCTGCCGGCGCGCTGCGTGGACGCACTCTGGCAGCAGTTCGAGGAGCAGGGGTGGGACCGGCTAGCCGCCGGTGATCAGTGGACGGAGAAGGGGCTCGTCTTCTCCTCCGCGACGGGGACCGAGCTGGACTCCACCAACGTCCGGCGTGCCTTCCGGCAGGCGATCACTGGGGCCGAGGGAATCGACGCGAGTGAGTGGACGCCGAGGGAGCTGCGGCACAGCTTCGTGTCGCTGCTGTCCGACAAGGGCGTCCCGCTCGAAGAGATCTCCCGGCTGGTCGGGCACTCCGGGACGGCCGTCACCGAGGCGGTCTACCGGAAGCAGATCAGGCCCGTGATCCAGACCGGGGCAACGGCCATGGACGAGATCTTCAAGGACGCTCGGAAGGCGTAGTCACTCAGTTAGTCACCCAGACGCAGAGAGAGCCGGTACAGATTGCTCTGTACCGGCTCTCACCTGGTCTTACTCTGTCGGGGTGGCGGGATTTGAACCCACGACCTCTTCGTCCCGAACGAAGCGCGCTGCCAAGCTGCGCTACACCCCGATCGCCGCCTTGCAGCACTTGCTGTCCTGGCGACATCGATTACTTTAGCGGACCTCACGCCGGAGACGAAATCCGGTTTTCGCGGGGCGGCCCGCGGGCGCTAGGCCTGCGGGGTCAAGGTCAGGAGCGTCGCTTCCGGCGGGCACGCGAAGCGGACCGGGGTGTAGCGGTTGGTGCCGCAGCCCGCCGAGACGTGCAGGTAGGCCTGCTGTCCCGCCGCCTCGTGCGTGGACAGGCCCTTCACCCGCTTGGTGTCGAGGTCGCAGTTGGTGACGAGCGCGCCGTAGAAGGGGATGCACAGCTGTCCGCCGTGGGTGTGGCCGGCGAGGATCAGCGGGTAGCGGTCGGCGGTGAAGGACTCCAGGACGCGCAGGTACGGGGCGTGCACCACGGCCATCGAGAAGTCCGCGTCCTTGTCCGGGCCGCCGGCGACCATCTCGTAGCGGTCCCGCTTGATGTGGGGGTCGTCGAGCCCGGTGAAGGCCAGCTCCAGGCCTTCCAGCTTCAGCCGGCCCCGGGTGTTGGTGAGGTTCAGCCAGCCCGCCGCGTCGAAGGCGTCCCGCATCTCCTCCCACGGGTTGTGGACGGCGCCGACGACCGGCTTGTTGCCGTTCAGCCCGTGCCGGCCCTGGGCCTTCTCCAGCAGGTAGCGCCCGGGGTTGCGCAGCCGCGGCCCGTAGTAGTCGTTCGACCCGAAGACGTACACGCCCGGGAAGGACATCAGGGGGCCCAGCGCGTCGAGCACCTCGGGGACGCCCTCGGTGTCGGAGAGGTTGTCGCCCGTGTTGACGACGAAGTCGGGGCGCAGGCCCGCGAGGGACTGGAGCCAGGCGCGCTTCTTGCGCTGCCCGCCGACCATGTGGATGTCGGACACCTGGAGTACGCGCAGCGGGCGCATCCCCCGGGGAAGGACCGGCACCGTGACCCGGCGCAGGCGGAAGGACCTCGCCTCGAAACCGGCGGCGTAGGCCACACCCGCGGCCCCCACCGCAGCGATTCCGGCAGCCGCTTTCAGGGGTACTCCGTAACGCGCACGCATGGACCCATCGTCGCAGACCCGGAAAACCGGTGAGCGCCACTGCCCCCGTACCTGGCAGACTCACATCCATGACCACGCTCAAGGCCAAGCTCCAGGAAGACCTCACGACCGCCATCAAGGCGCGTGACGAGCTGCACTCGTCCACGCTGCGCCTGACCCTCTCCGCCATCACCAAGGAGGAGGTCGCCGGCAAGGAGGCCCGTGTGCTCTCCGACGAGGAAGTCCTCAAGGTGATCGCCAAGGAGGCGAAGAAGCGCCGCGAGGCCGCGGAGGCCTTCGCCCAGGGCGGCCGTGCCGAGCAGGCCGCGCGGGAGACCGCGGAGGGCGAGTTCCTCGACACCTACCTGCCCAAGCAGCTCACCGACGACGAGCTCGTCGCGATCGTGGCGCAGGCCGTCGAGGAGGCCAAGGCCGCGGGTGCCGAGGGGCCGCGGGCCATGGGCGCCGTCATGAAGATCGTGAACCCGAAGGTCGCCGGGCTGGCGGAGGGCGGGCGCGTCGCCGCCGTCGTCAAGCAGCAGCTCTCCTAGATCCGGGAACGAAGAAAGAGGGAGGGCCCCAGCCGGTTGCGGCTGGGGCCCTCCCTCGCGTGGCGCGCCGACCGCTACCGGTCGTCGCGGCCGCCGATCACGGCGCCCGGGTCGATCGTGATCCCGGGGAACGGCGGCGGCGGATTGCCGCCGCCCGTGGCGCCCTGGGCGCCTCCGGCGCTCTGGCCGCCGGGCCGCCCGCCGGGCTTTCCGTCGCCGCCGCCCGGCTTGCCGGGCCGGCTCGGGGTGGTGGTGGGCGGCTTGTTGCCGCGGGGACCGCCGGACGGAAGGTTCGATTCCGGGATGCTGACCGTGACGAAACGCAGGGCCTCGCGGCCGTCGAGCGCGCCCGTGACCGCGTCCTTCCAGATCGGGCCGGGCAGGCCGCCGCCGAAGACCTTCAGGTAGGGCTTGCCGCCGATCACGATGTTCTCCATCGTGATCTTCTTCGCTCCGCCCGAGCCGACCCACACCGCGCCGGAGATGTTCGGGGTGTAGCCCACGAACCAGGCGTTGTAGCGGTTGTCCGTCGTACCCGTCTTGCCCGCGCTCTCGCGGTCGGTCAGACCGGCCCGCTCACCGGTGCCGGAGTCGATCACTCCGCCCAGCAGGGTGTTGATGGTGTCGGCCGTCGTCTCCGACATCGCCCGGTCGCACTTGCTCTTCGGCACCGTCAGGGCCTTGTTGTGCGCGTCGGTGATCGACTCGATGGCGACCGGGGTGCAGTAGACGCCGCGGTTGGCGAAGGTCGCGTACGCGTTGGCCATCGTCAGCGGGGACATCTCCTCCGAGCCGAGCGCGATGGCGGGGCCGTCGGCCAGCTTCGCCCCGCTCGCCGGGACCACGCCGAGCTTCGCCGCCATCTCCGATACCGGGCACAGGCCGATCTCGGAGATCATCTCGACGAAGTAGGTGTTGATCGACTTCTCCATCGCCGTCCGCAGCGCGTAGGGGCCGATCTCGTCCTCGGTCTCGTTCTCCGCCGATTCGTTCTTGACGTTGACGTACTGGGACCCGTCACAGCGGGGGATCCCGCTCGGGTAGTCCAGCTTGTTCGGCGCCGGGTACACCTTCGTCGGCGGCAGGCCCCGCTCCAGCGCGGCGGCGGCGATGAACGGCTTGAAGGTCGAGCCGACCTGGAAGCCGAAGTTCGAGCCGCCCATCCGCTTGTCCACGGAGTAGTTGATCTGCGTCTCGTTCTTCCCGAAGCCGTACGGCTTGGACTGACCCATCGCCAGCACCCGGCCGGTGCCCGGCTGGACCATGGTCACCGCCGTGGCGATCGAGTCCTCCTGGTAGACGTGGTCCTTGATCGACTCGTTGGCCGAGTCCTGCGACTGCGGGTCCAGGGTCGTGCGCACGGTCAGACCGCCCTGGTTCCAGACCTTCGCGCGCTCCTCGCGCGTCTTGCCGAAGGCGACGTCGGTCAGGAAGGTGTTGCGCACGTAGTCGCAGAAGAAGCCCGCGCCCTTCTCCGCCGTGATGCAGCCGTTCCTCGGCCTCGTCACCTTCAGGGTGACCGGCTTCGCCTTCGCCGCGTCCGCCTCGGCCTGCGAGACGTCCTTGGTGTCGGCCATCCGCTGCAGGACGGTGTTGCGGCGCTTCATCGCCTCCTGGGTGTCGTTCACCGGGTCGTACCGGCTAGGCGACTGCACGACGCCCGCGAGCAGCGCGGACTCCTCCAGGGTCAGGTCCTTGGCCGGCTTGCTGAAGTAGCGCTGGGCCGCGGATTCGATTCCGTAGGCCTGCTGGCCGAAGTACGTGATGTTGAGGTAGTTCTCGAGGATCTTCTTCTTCCCGAGTTCCTCCTCGACCTGGATCGCGTACTTCAGCTCGCGGATCTTGCGGCCGAGGCTCTTCTCCTGGGCCTCGCGCACCTTGGTCTCGTCGTCGCCGGCCTCTTCGACGAACACGTTCTTCACGTACTGCTGGGTCAGCGTGGAGGCGCCCTGCGCCGCGCCGCCCTCCTGCGCGTTGCGGTTGACCGCGCGCAGGATGCCCTTGAGGTCGACGGCTCCGTGTTCGTAGAAACGGGAGTCTTCGATGGCGACGATCGCCTTCTGCATGTACGGGGAGATCGACGTGAGCGGGACCACTTGACGGTCGCGTGAATAGACGGTGGCGATCAAGCCGCCCTCGGCGTCCAGAATCGTGGTCCGCTGGCTCAGCGGCGGAGTCTTGAGATTGGCCGGGATCTCATCGAATCCCTCGACCGTGCCCTTGGCCGCCAGCCCCAGGGCGCCTGCAGCCGGAATCGCCATGCCGGCCAGCACAACTCCGGAGAGAACGGACACCCCGAGGAACTTGGCGGCCTGCTGGCTCCCCGTGAGCCCGCCGCCCGAGCGCTTCTTTCCCATGGAGGGCAGCCTACGTTCTCATTCGCCGGACACACGCGAATGCCTTGGCCTAAGCTGGCCCCAACTGTCACAGCAGCGCGGTGCGACATCAACCCCTCGGCTTGATTTTCACCCTTCCCGAATGGGGTGGACACATGTCCGAATCTCGCCCCTCGGCTGAAGCTCATCCGCCGATTCCACCCGAATTGCCGGAATGGTCGGGCATGTCGTCGGATCACTCCGTCGGGTGATCTGCCGCTTACCCATAGTCCGTTCGGACCATTCAAGATTGGGCCCGTCGGGGGTGTTGCACTGTGCCCACCTTCCGTAACGTCCTCAACTGGCAGCGGTGAATATGCCGCTACCGCCGTGGGGGAGCCTCGATTCGGGAGAGGACGGCGCCGGGATGGGCTGGGTTACCGACTGGAGTGCGCAGGCAGCCTGCCGCACTACCGATCCGGATGAACTGTTCGTTCAAGGAGCGGCACAGAACAGGGCCAAGGCGGTGTGCACCGGATGTCCGGTGCGGACCGAATGCCTGGCCGATGCGCTCGACAATCGCGTCGAGTTCGGCGTGTGGGGCGGAATGACCGAGCGGGAACGACGTGCGCTGCTGCGCCGGCGTCCCACCGTCACCTCGTGGCGACGGCTGCTCGAAACCGCCCGTACGGAGTACGAGCGCAGTACGGGCATCCTCACCATGGATGCAGACGCGGAGATCGACGTTCCGTACGAGACATACGCGGCAGTCGGGTAGACCACTCCGACGCCACGACGTACGAACGCCTACGCTCCGGCCGGAACCCCGGCCGCGAGTCGCTCTCCGATGGCCCGAAGCCCGGCGAGGTCGTGCACATCGCCGGGCAGGGCGGCCACTTCGGCCACCGCCACCTCGGGATGCAGTGAGGTGAAGCGATCGCGTGTGCGCTGTTCACGCGCGATCACCTGCATCCGTTCGGCATGCAGGCGCAGCAGTCCTGCCGTGATCCGGTCGACGACCGCGGTATCGCCTTCGGTGCCGGGGGAGCCCGCCCCGGTCGGTCCCGCGGCCGTGTCACGAAGTCCAGCTTTCCCGGACTCCTGATCGACAATGCCGCCTTCTTCAAGATTCTCTGCGGCGGCCAACGCCCGTTCGGCGGACAGCTGGTCGGCGTCGCTGCCGTGCACCCGGTTCAGTACCAGCCCGGCCAGCGGCATGCTCTCCGCGGCCAGTCGCTCCACGAAGTACGCCGCCTCGCGCAGGGCGTCCGGTTCGGGCGCCGCGACCACCAGGAAGGCCGTACCGGGCGCCTGGAGCAGCCGGAAGGTCGCGTCGGCGCGCGTGCGGAAGCCACCGAACATCGTGTCCATCGCGGCCACGAAGGTCTGCACGTCCTTCAGCAGCGAGGCCCCCATCAGCTTGCTGAGGGTGCCGGTCATCATCGACATGCCGACATTGAGGAACTTCATCCCCGCCCGGCCGCCCACCTTCGCCGGGGCCATCAGCACCCGGATGAACTTCCCGTCCAGGAAGGACCCGAGGCGCTTCGGCGCGTCCAGGAAGTCCAGCGCGGACCGGCTCGGCGGGGTGTCGACGATGATCAGGTCCCAGTCGTCCCGGGCCCGCAGCTGACCCAGCTTCTCCATCGCCATGTACTCCTGCGTGCCCGCGAAGCCGGCCGACAGGGACTGGTAGAAGGGGTTGGCGAGGATGGCCCGGGCCCGCTCGCCGTCCGCGTGCGCCTCGACGATCTCGTCGAAGGTCCGCTTCATGTCCAGCATCATGGCGTGCAGTTCGCCGCCGTCGGCGCCGACGTCCGCCACCCTGCGCGGGGTGTTGTCCAGCGAGTCGATCCCCATCGACTGCGCGAGCCGGCGCGCCGGGTCGATGGTGAGCACGACCGCCTTGCGCCCGCGGCCGGCCGCCCGTACGCCCAGCGCCGCGGCCGTGGTGGTCTTGCCGACCCCGCCCGCCCCGCAGCACACGACGATCCGGGTCTCCGGGTCGTCCAGCAGCCGGTCGACCGCCAGCCGCGGCGGAATGTCCAGCCCCACGGTGTCCACCCCCTCGCTCATTCGGCCACCGTCTGCTTCCGCAGTTCCTTGGCCAGCTCGTACAACCCGGCCAGATCCACCCCGGCGCCGAGCAGAGGCAGTTCGTACGTCGGCAGGTCCAGGTCCGTCAGTACGGTGCGCTGCGCGCGCTCCAGCTCCACCCGGCTCGCGTGCTCGGCGGCCTGGGTGAGCAGCGGGTCCACCAGCCGCTCGGCCAGCCCGCCGCGGCGCGCGCCGCCGAGGCCGGCCCGGGACAGCGCCCTGGCGACCTCGGCGCGGTGGTCGCCGGCAGCGGTGCGCAGGGTGTCCTCGTCCAGGTGGTGCGGCCGCACCATGTTGACGATGACGCGGCCGACGGGCAGCCCGGCCTGCCGCAGCTCCTCGATGCCGTCGGCGGTCTCCTGGACGGGCATCTCCTCCAGGAGGGTGACCAGGTGGACGGCCGTCTCGGGGGACTTGAGCACCTTCATGACGGCCTGCGCCTGGTTGTGGATCGGCCCGAACCGGGCCAGGCCGGCCACCTCGTCGTTCACGTTCAGGAACCGGGTGATCCGCCCGGTCGGCGGGGCGTCCATGATCACGTGGTCGTAGACGTACCGGCCGGCCTTGTCCTTGCGGCGCACCGCCTCGCACGCCTTGCCGGTCAGCAGGACGTCGCGCAGACCGGGGGCGATGGTCGTGGCGAAGTCGATGGCGCCGAGCTTCTTCAGCGCGCGGCCGGCCGAGCCGAGCTTGTAGAACATCTGGAGGTAGTCCAGCAGCGCCCGTTCGGCGTCGATGGCGAGCGCGAAGACCTCACCGCCCCCGCCGGGCGCGACGGCGATCTTCCGCTCCTCGTACGGGAGCGCCTCGGCACCGAAGAGCTGCGCGAGCCCCTGCCTGCCCTCGACCTCCACCAGAAGAGTCCGCTTGCCCTCGCGTGCGAGGGCAAGCGCGAGTGCTGCGGCGACCGTGGTCTTGCCGGTGCCGCCCTTGCCGCTGACCACCTGGAGCCTGCTCACAGCGTCCGAGCCTAACCACTCGCCTCCCGGAACACGCATGAGCCTCCCCCGGACCCGGCCCTGGGGGAGGCTCGGCACCGCAGGCACTACCCTCGCTCCCATGACCAAGAAGTTCGAATATGCGACCGTCCCGCTGCTGGTTCACGCCACCAAGCAGATCCTGGACACCTGGGGCGAGGACGGCTGGGAGCTCGTCCAGGTCGTGCCCGGCCCGAACAACCCCGAGCAGCTCGTGGCCTACCTGAAGCGGGAGAAGGCATGAGCGGCGTTGTCGACGCGAAGCTGGCCGAGCTCGGCCTGACCCTGCCCGAGGTCGTCCCGCCGCTGGCCACGTACCAGCCGGCCGTCCGCTCGGGCGTGTACGTCTACACCGCGGGCCAGCTCCCGATGGTGAAGGGCAACCTGCCGGTCACCGGCAAGGTCGGCGCCGAGGTCTCGCCGGAGCAGGCCAAGGAGCTGGCCGTCACGTGCGCGCTGAACGCCCTGGCCGCCGTCAAGTCGCTCGTCGGTGACCTCGACAAGATCGCGCGTGTCGTGAAGGTCGTCGGCTTCGTCGCCTCGGCTCCCGACTTCACGGGCCAGCCGGGCGTGCTGAACGGCGCGAGCGAACTCCTGGGCGCCGTCCTCGGCGACAAGGGCGTCCACGCCCGCAGCGCGGTCGGCGTGGCGGTCCTGCCGCTGGACGCCCCGGTCGAGGTCGAGATCCAGGTCGAACTGGTCGCCGGAGCCTGACGCGTCCTCGGAGGGGCCGGCTCGCCACCGGGCGGTGCCGGCCCCTCCGGCGATCGGGGAGCGGGGTACGCGGGGCGGAGCCCCGGGTCCCGAGGCCGGGCGCCGCCCCCCGTGCCGCCCGCCGGGGCAGGTGACCCTCGAACATCGGGCCGGATGGCCGTAGCATCCGGCCATGCCGAATGGTCAGCATGGTCAGCAGCAGCCTCCCGCCGGAGGCCAGTGGTACCCGCCGGAATGGCCCGACCGCATCCGCGCGCTCGCGGACGGTTCCCTCGTCCCGGTGCCACCCCGCCGCGCCGCCACCGTCATGCTCCTGCGCGACACCCCCGCCGGTCCCGCCGTGCACATGCTGCGCAGACGGACCTCCATGGCCTTCGCCGGGGGCGCGTACGCCTATCCGGGTGGCGGGGTCGACCCCCGCGACGAGGAGCACCAGGTGGGCTGGGCCGGGCCCTCGCAGCAGGACTGGGCGGACCGGCTCGGAACGGACGTCCTGACCGCCCAGGCCATCGTCTGCGGCGCCGTGCGGGAGACCTTCGAGGAGGCGGGCGTCCTGCTCGCCGGTCAGACCCCGGACACCGTCATCGGCGACACCACCGGTGACGACTGGGAGGCCGACCGGCAGGCGCTGGTCGCCCGTGAGCTGTCCTTCGCGGACTTCCTCGACCGCCGCGGCCTGCGGCTGCGCTCCGACCTGCTCGGGGCGTGGGCGCGCTGGATCACCCCCGAGTTCGAGCCGCGCCGCTACGACACCTGGTTCTTCGTCGCCGCCCTCCCCGAGGGCCAGCGCACCCGCAACGCCTCCACCGAGGCCGACCGGACCGTGTGGATCCGCCCGGGTGACGCGGCCGCCGGCTACGACAAGGGCGAGCTGCTGATGATGCCGCCCACCATCTCCACCCTGCGTTCCCTGGAGCCGTACGGGAGCGCCGCCGACGCGCTCACCGCGGCCGCCGCCCAGGACCTCACCCCGGTGCTGGCGGAGGCCGTGCTGGAGGACGGCGAGGTCGTGCTGAGCTGGCCGGGCCACGACGAGTTCACCAAGCGGGTCCGCCTCGGCCGTCCGGGGGGCACCGCGTGAGCGACGCCGTCGCACTGCCCGGACATCCCCGCGGAGTGGTCACCTCGGGGCCGGCGACGGCCCGCGCGGTGAACGTCCTGGCCCCCAACGCCTCCGCGATGACCCTGGACGGCACCAACACCTGGCTGGTGTCCGAGCCCGGCTCCGACCTCGCCGTCGTCATCGATCCCGGCCCGCTGGACGAGGTACACCTGCGGGCGGTCATCGCCGCCGCCGAACAGGCCGGCAAGCGGATCGCCCTCACCCTCCTCACCCACGGCCACCCCGACCACGCCGAGGGCGCGGGCCGCTTCGCCGAGCTCACCCGTACGAAGGTCCGCGCCCTCGACCCGGCCCTGCGGCTCGGCGACGAGGGCCTGGCCCCCGGGGACGTGATCCGCACCGGGGGGCTGGAGCTGCGCGTGGTCCCGACCCCGGGCCACACCAGCGACTCGCTCTGCTTCCACCTGCCCGCCGACCGGGCCGTGCTGACCGGCGACACCATCCTGGGCCGCGGCACGACCGTCGTCGCCCACCCCGACGGGCGTCTGGGCGACTACCTGGACTCGCTGCGCCGGCTGCGCTCGCTGACCGTGGACGACGGGGTGCACACCGTCCTGCCGGGGCACGGGCCCGTCCTGGAGGACGCGCAGGGGGCCGTCGAGTACTACCTGGCCCACCGCGCGCACCGGCTCGCCCAGGTCGAGACCGCCGTCGAGAACGGCTTCGTGACCCCCGAGGCGGTCGTGGCCCAGGTCTACGCGGACGTGGACCGCTCCCTGTGGCCGGCGGCGGAATGGTCCGTCCGCGCCCAGCTCGAGTACCTTCAAGATCACGGACTGATCCCCGGAGGGCCCGAATGAACACCGTGTTCCTGCTCGTGATGCTGATCGGCACGGCCGGATGGATCACGTCGACCGTGTCGCTGCGCGTGAAGAGCCTCCAGATGCAGGCGGACCGGGCCGAGCGCCGCCTGGCCCTCGTGCTGGACCACCTCGGCATCGACGAGCCGGAGCCGGCCGGCATGGACGAGGTGCGCGCCCTCATCGGGGAGGACCGGCAGATCTCGGCGATCAAGGCCTACCGCCGCATCACCGGCGCGGGCCTGGCCGAGGCCAAACTGGCCGTGGAGGCGCTGGCCGACGCCCGCAAGCCCTAGCGCGGTGCCCCTCCGGCCGGCCGCGGGGTCTTCGTGCCGTGCCGGGCCGTGTACTCGTCCGCGAGCCAGGGCCCGAGGTCCTCGACGTACGCGCGCAGCACGGCCGGGTCGGCCACCGGGTCCAGTGCCGCGGCGGCCGCGGCCCGCATCTGGTCCGCGCGCTGCGGGTAGTAGCCGCCGAAGACCTCCGCGGATTCGGTGAGGTCGCTGGTCCAGCCGCCCCACCGGGGCATGACCAGCGTGAACCCGGTGCGCACCAGGTGCCGCGAGAAGAGCCGGCACAGCCTCCGGTACTCGTCCGGGGTCGACGCCTCCCGCATCAGCCGGCGCCACCGGGGCAGTACGTCGGCCAGGTCGCCGTTGGTCTCGCGCGCGAGCAGGCTGTCCGGACGGTAGCGCGGCAGGTGCTCGGCCAGGTCCGCGCCGAGCAGCGGCGTGCACCGGCAGGCGAGGAACCAGCCCAGGTCGAATCGTTCCGCCTCGCTCAGCAGGGTGTCCTTGCCGTAGAGCAGGATGCCGACGCCGTCGACCTCCGGGAAGTCCTCGTCGAGCCCGCGCGCCAGCACCTCGGCGGCGTCGCGGTCCTCGTCGGCGGGCTCGTGGTGCAGGGCCAGCAGGAGGCCGAGGTCGCAGTGCCCGGGCCGGGCCGTCCCGCGCGGCACGGACCCGTAGAGGTAGGCGCTGTGCAGCCGGCGCCCGTACGCGTCGCGGATCCGCCCGCGGGCGGTCGCGACGACGCCCGCGAACGCGCCCGGGACCTGCCCGAGGGAGCCCTCGCGCTCGAAGCAGCCGTCCGCGTCCAGCCCTCTGTGCTCCATGCCTCCACTGTGCCTCGTGCGGCCCCGCCGGCGCCCGAGGCGCGGGGGCGCGGGGGCTCGCCCCGGACGTGCGAAAGGGGCCCCGCCCCCTCGGGCAGGACCCCTGACGAACAGCCGGGACCGGCGTCAGCGCGAGCGCTTCGCGAGGCGCTCCACGTCGAGCAGGATCACCGCGCGCGCCTCCAGGCGGAGCCAGCCGCGGCCCGCGAAGTCGGCCAGGGCCTTGTTCACGGTCTCGCGGGAGGCGCCGACGAGCTGCGCGAGCTCCTCCTGCGTGAGGTCGTGCACCACGTGGATGCCCTCCTCCGACTGCACGCCGAAGCGGCGCGACAGGTCGAGGAGCGCCCGCGCCACCCGGCCGGGAACGTCGGAGAAGACCAGGTCGGACATCTGGTCGTTGGTCTTGCGCAGGCGCCGGGCGACGGCGCGCAGCAGGGCGGTCGCCACCTCGGGCCGGGCGTTGAGCCAGGGCTGGAGGTCGCCGTGGCCGAGGCCGAGCAGCTTGACCTCGGTCAGGGCGGTGGCGGTGGCGGTGCGCGGGCCGGGGTCGAAGAGCGACAGCTCACCGATCAGCTCGCCGGGGCCGAGGACGGCCAGCATGTTCTCGCGGCCGTCGGGGGAGGTGCGGTGCAGCTTCACCTTGCCCTCGGTCACCACGTACAGCCGGTCGCCGGGGTCGCCCTCGTGGAACAGGGCGTCACCGCGTGCGAGGGTCACCTCGCCCATGGAGGCGCGGAGCTCCGCGGCCTGCTCGTCATCGAGCGCCGCGAAGAGCGGGGCGCGCCGCAGAACGTCGTCCACGAGTCTCTCTCCTATGTCGACCAGCTCAAGGGGACCGCTCCCCATTTTGCCGGACGGCTGAAACAGTGCGATCAATCACAAGGATGCCGGACGGACGGGCGTGCTGTGCGGCGGGAGGCCAATCGGAGTGGTGTTACCTGAGGTCCGGGCGGGTGTCAGCGGCCGGCCTTAGGCTGGTCGGGTGTCCAATAAGCCGGTGAGAGCACAGGCCAAGGGGTCCGCAGGAGTGACGGAGCCCCAAAATTCAGCCGTGGGCGAACAAGCCTCCGCGGGGGCGCCCCCGAAGGGGACAGCAGCCCCTCAGGGCAAAGTTTCGGCCAAGAAACCGAAGGCGGCAAAGCCGGAATCGCGCCTGGCCATGGTGCGCAGGGCGCGGCGCATCAATCGTGAGCTGGCCGAGATCTATCCGTACGCCCATCCGGAACTCGACTTCCGCAATCCGTTCGAGCTGCTCGTCGCGACGGTGCTCTCCGCGCAGACGACCGACCTGCGGGTGAACCAGACGACCCCGGCCCTCTTCGCCGCCTACCCGACCCCCGAGGACATGGCGGCGGCCGCTCCCGAGCACCTGGAGGAGCTGATCCGGCCGACCGGGTTCTTCCGGATGAAGGCCAAGTCCCTGCTCGGCCTCTCGCAGGCCCTGCGGGACCGCTTCGGCGGGGAGGTGCCGGGCCGGCTCGAGGACCTGGTCACCCTGCCCGGAGTGGGCCGCAAGACGGCGAACGTGGTCCTCGGCAACGCCTTCGGTGTCCCCGGGATCACCGTCGACACCCACTTCGGCCGCCTGGTGCGCCGGTGGAAGTGGACCGAGCAGCAGGACCCGGAGAAGGTCGAGGCGGAGATCTGCGCGATCTTCCCGAAGAGCGAGTGGACGATGCTCTCGCACCGCGTCGTCTTCCACGGCCGACGGATCTGCCATTCGCAGCGGCCGGCCTGCGGGGCCTGCCCGATCGCCCCGCTCTGCCCGGCGTACGGGGAGGGCGAGACGGACCCGGAGAAGGCGCGGAAGCTGCTCAAGTACGAGAAGGGCGGTCAGCCGGGCCAGCGGCTGAGCCCGCCCCCGGACTACCCGGGCCTCCCCGCGCCGCCGCTGGGGGGTGCTCCGGCGCCTTCCTGAGCGGTCCGGGCGGACCCGCGGCGGCGCCGCACCTGAGGAACCAATCAGTACCCGCACGGCGTTTGGCGGTGTGGGAGATCACGGACGGGGATGCCTATGACGCGCGGTAGCGGTACACGGGACGAGACGGCGGCGGGAGCCCGCGAGGGCGACGCCGTCGCGCTCAGCACGCAGGGCCTGCCCGCCTGGCTCGACCCCGTCGTCGAGGCCGCCCGGACCGTGCAGCCGCGGCAGCTGAGCCGGTTCCTGCCGCCCGAGGACGGCCGCGGGCGGCAGTCCGCCGTGCTCGTCCTCTTCGGAGAGGGCCCCCGCGGCCCCGAGCTGCTCCTCATGGAGCGCGCCGGCACCCTGCGCTCGCACGCGGGGCAGCCGTCCTTCCCCGGTGGCGCGCTGGATCCGGAAGACGGCGATCCGCAGACCATCGGCCCGCTGCGCGCGGCGCTGCGCGAGGCCGAGGAGGAGACCGGACTGGATCCTTCCGGTGTTCAGCTCTTCGGTGTGCTGCCCCGTCTCTACATCCCGGTCAGCGAGTTCGTGGTGACCCCGGTCCTCGGCTGGTGGCGCACCCCCAGCCCGTTCGGCGCCGTGGACCCGGCCGAGACGGCCCGCGTCTTCACGGTTCCGGTGGCCGATCTCACGGATCCCGAGCACCGGGTCATGGCCGTCCACCCGGCCGGTCACCAGGGGCCGGGATTCACCGTCGAATCCGCTCTGGTCTGGGGTTTCACCGCCGGGGTGATCGACAGGATCCTGCACTTCGCGGGCTGGGAGCGCCCCTGGGACCGCACGCGCCAGGTCCCGCTCGACTGGCGCGCATGAGACGGTGGCCCACGTGAACGTGCTGGACATCCTGTTGTTGCTCGCCGCGGTGTGGTTCGCGATCGTCGGCTACCGCCAGGGGTTCGTCGTCGGCATCCTGTCGGTGATCGGATTCCTCGGCGGCGGCCTCATCGCCGTGTCCCTGATCCCGCTGATCTGGGACCGGGTGACGGACAACGGCACCCAGGTGTCCACCACCGTCGTCGTCATCGCCGTCGTCGTGATCATCGTCTGCGCCTCGATCGGCCAGGCCCTGACCACCCACCTGGGCAACCGGGTCCGCCGCCAGATCACCTGGTCACCGGCGCGCGCCCTCGACGCCACCGGCGGCGCCCTGGTCAACGTGGCAGCGATGCTGCTGGTGGCATGGCTGATCGGCCTGCTGCTCGCCGGCACCTCGCTGCCCACGCTGGGCAAGGAGGTCCGCAACTCCAAGGTGCTCCTCGGCGTGACGCGGGTGCTGCCCGACCAGGCGAACACCTGGTTCATGGACTTCAGCTCCACCCTCGCGCGCAACGGTTTCCCGCAGGTCTTCACCCCGTTCTCCAACGAGCCGATCACCGAGGTCAAGGCGCCCGACCCGGCGCTCGCGATCAGCCCCGTCGCCGAACAGGCCAAGCGGTCGATCGTGAAGGTCGTCGGCACCGCGCCCGGTTGCAGCAAGGTGCTGGAGGGCACGGGCTTCGTCTTCGCGCCCGGCAAGGTGATGACCAACGCGCACGTCGTCGGCGGGGTCGGCGAGCCGACCGTGCAGGTCGGCGGCGAGGGCAGGCTGTATGACGGCAAGGTCGTGCTCTACGACTGGGAGCGCGACATCGCCGTACTGGACGTGCCCAAGCTGAAGGCGCCGGCGCTGGAGTTCACCGACAAGGACGCGACGAGCGGCGTCGACGCGATCGTCGCCGGCTTCCCGGAGAACGGCGCGTACGACGTCCGCGCGGCGCGCGTCCGGGGCCGGATCAACGCCACCGGACCGGACATCTACCACCGCGGTACTGTCCGACGGGACGTCTACTCGCTGTTCGCGACGGTCCGTCAGGGCAACTCCGGCGGCCCGCTGCTGACGCCCGAGGGCAAGGTGTACGGGGTCGTCTTCGCGAAGTCCCTTGACGACCCGAACACCGGCTACGCGCTGACCGTGGACGAGATCCGCGACGACATCCAGACCGGCAAGGTCGCCGAGCAGCGGGTCCCCAGCCAGGGCTGCGCCCTCTGAGCGAGCGCGCCCGCCGGGGCCCTACGTCCGCGGATGGCGCAGGCGCGCCGAGACCCAGCGGGCCCGGCGGCGCAGGATGCGCGGAATCCCGAGGTGCAGGTCGTGGCCGTGCGTGCCGGCCCTCTCGTGGGTGCCCGGCGTAGCTGCCGAGCGGCGTTCGTGCGCGGTGTCACCGTGGTCGTGCGTCCAGCTCATACTCCGAGCTGTGCCCGTGCCCCAAGGTCGGTAATCCCGTCAGGGGCGGCCAATTGGCCTATGCGTCGGGCAATTGAATGCTCGTAAGACGAGCGTATGAGCGAACTGCCCGATTTTCACAGGGCGGTCGGGGCCGTCCGGCTCAGCGGTCGGGCTCGGGGTCCTTGAGCCAGTTCACCAGCTCCGTGGAGAAGGCCACGGGGTCCTCCTCGTGCGGGAAGTGCCCCAGTCCGTCGAACAGCCGCCACCGGTACGGGGCTTCGACGTACTCCCCGGACCCGGCCGCGCTCCGCGTCCGCATCACCGGGTCGAGCGAGCCGTGCAGGTGCAGCGTCGGGACGCGCACCGGGCGCTTCATCCGCCGGTTGAACTGGAGCCCGTCGGGTCGCGCCATGGACCGCATCATCCAGCGGTACGGCTCGATCGAGCAGTGCGCGGTGGACGGGATGCACATGGCCCGCCGGTACACGGCGAGGTCCTCCTCCTCGGGCGGCCGCGGCCCCGACCAGTCCCGGATCAGGTCCCCCACGAGGGCCCCGCCGTCGGCGACGAGCTGACGCTCCGGCACGAACGGCCGCTGGAAGCCCCAGATGTGCGAACTGGCGCGCGTCTGCCCGAAGTCCGACAGCATCGCCGAGCGCCAGCGACGCGGGTGCGGCATGGACGAGACGACGAGCCGGCGCACCAGCTTGGGCCGCATCACCGCCGCGGTCCAGGCGAGGTATCCGCCCAGGTCGTGCCCGACGAGGGCGGCGTCCGGCTCGCCGAGGGACCGTACGACCCCGGTGATGTCGAGGGCCAGATTGGCCGGGTCGTAGCCCCGCGGGGTGCGGTCGCTGCCGCCCACCCCGCGCAGGTCCATCGCCACCGCCCGGTAGCCGGCGTCGGCGAGCGCGGTCAGCTGGTGCCGCCAGGTCCACCAGAACTGCGGGAAGCCGTGGAGCAGCAGCACGAGTGGCCCGTCACCGAGTTCGGCGACGTGGAAGCGGGCGCCGTTGGCGGCGACGTCCCGGTGCGTCACCGTCTGCCCGCCGGGCAGGTCGAGCCGTACCGCCGTGGCAGCCGTGGGGGGAACGCTGGGGTCCGGCGTGGGCGCTGTCATGAGGACGAGCGTGCCACACCCACAGCCTGGTCACTCACCGGCCGCGGGTGCGGCTTGACGGTCCCGACCAGCGCGGCGGTCTGCTTGACGGAGGCGATGGACCTCTCCGGCGGCTTGACCTTCTTGAACTTCCGCACCGCGATCAGCGTGAGCACACCCGCGATGAGCAGGAACGCACCGCCCACGATGAGGAAGGACCACGCGAGCCCGAGCCCGAGGTTGTGGATCCCGTACGCCGCGGCGAAGGTCAGCACCGGAAGCGAGAAGACCGCGAACACACCGGCGACGGTGAGGGAGGCGGAGCCGCTGCCCACGCGCTTGACGTCCTCGCGGATCTCCGCCTTCGCGAGGGCGATCTCGTCGTGAACCAGGGCGGACATCTCGGCGGTGGCCGAGGCGACCAGCTGGCCGAGTGTGCGCTCGGCTCCCTGCGCCTCTTGGTCCACTGCGCTCATCGCTCTCTCCCTCTGTCGTCTGCTGCCGTGCGGCTGTCCTGCGTCGTCAGTCAGATCATGCCGGACGGTCGCCCTCGGTGGTGGACCCGGCCGCGCTTTGGAGCGCCGCGGCAGCCGCGGTCTCGGCCTTGCGGCGGTGTTCCGCGGCGCGCTCCTCGTAGATCCTCGCCATCCGCAGGTGGTACTCGGGGTTGTGCTCCTCGTAGATGTCCGGGATGCCGTCGAGGTCCTCGTCCCGCTCCTCGGCCTCGGTCAGTGTCCGGTACTTGCGGTTGCGGAGCTTGAGCATGACGCCCGCGATCACGGCGGCGATGAACGAGCCGATCAGTACGGCCGCCTTGATCTCGTCGGTGAGCACCGGGTCGCCGGCGAACGCGAGCTCACCGATCAGGAGGGAGACGGTGAAGCCGATGCCGGCGAGCGCGGCCACGGCGAGTACGTCGGGCCAGGCGAGGTCCTCGTTCAGTTCGGCCTTGGTGAACCGGGCGGCGAGCCAGGTGCCGCCGAAGATGCCCAGGGCCTTGCCGACGACGAGGCCGAGGACGACGCCGAGGGGCTCGGGCCGGGTGAACACCTGCGCGATGGCCTCGTCGGAGAGCGAGACCCCGGCGGAGAACAGCGCGAAGAGGGGCACGGCGAGACCGGCCGAGAGGGGCCGGACCAGGTGCTCGATGCGCTCACCGGGCGACCGCTCCTCGCCTTCCCTGCGGGTGCAGCGGAGCATCAGGCCCATGGCGACGCCGGCGATGGTGGAGTGGACGCCGCTGTTGTACATCAGGCCCCAGATGACCAGCGCGAGCGGGACGTACACGTACCAGCCGCGGACTTCCCGGCGGAGCAGGAACCAGAAGAGGGCCAGGCCCACGAGCGCGCCGCCGAGCGCCAGGAAGTCGATCTCGCTGGTGAAGAACACCGCGATGATCATGATGGCCAGGAGGTCGTCGACGACCGCGAGCGTCAGGAGGAAGGCGCGCAGGGCCGAGGGCAGCGAGGTGCCCAGGACGGCGAGGACGGCGAGCGCGAAGGCGATGTCGGTGGCGGTCGGGACCGCCCAGCCGTTCATCGAGCCGCCGCCGAGGGAGTTGACCAGTACGTAGACCAGCGCGGGCACGGCCATGCCGCAGACGGCCGCGATCACCGGGAGGGCGGCGGCCTTGGCGTCGCGCAGGTCACCCGCGACGAGCTCGCGCTTGAGCTCGATGCCGGCGACGAAGAAGAAGATCGCGAGGAGCCCGTCGGCCGCCCAGTGCTGGATCGACAGGTCCAGGCCGAGGGCGCTGGGGCCGATGTGGAAGTCCCGGACCGCCTGGTAGCTGTCCGCCAGCGGCGGGGTGTTCGCCCAGACCAGTGCGGCGACGGCGGCCGCGAGCAGGAGCACGCCGCCGACGGTCTCGGTGCGCAGGGCGTCGGTGACGAAGCGGCGCTCGGGTAGCGAGAGCCGGCCGAGGAGCTTGCGGTTCTGGTGGTCGGTGGGGCTGGGCGCGGCCACGAGGTGACACCTCCGGGGTCGGTTGGACGGCATGGCGAAGCTCATTGCCGACCAGACTTCCCGGCGCACCCTGATGTTTCTTTACGCTTTCAATATTTTACAGGGCACACGCGAGGGCGAATCCGGTGATCGTCACTTTATGTGCGAAACGGGCACCCGGCGCGTCGCGCCGAGTGCCCGCTCCGGTGAGTGAGCCCCGGGGTCAGTCCTCGCTGCCGGCCGCGGCCGGGAGCTTGCTCTGGATCAGGTCCATGACCGAGGAGTCGGCGAGCGTGGTGACGTCACCGACCGCGCGGTTCTCCGCCACGTCGCGCAGCAGACGGCGCATGATCTTGCCCGAGCGGGTCTTGGGCAGCTCCTGGACCGGCAGGATCCGCTTCGGCTTGGCGATCGGGCCGAGCGTGGCGCCCACGTGATCGCGCAGGTCGGCGACCAGGCCCTCGGTCTCGGAGGCGCTGCCCCGCAGGATGACGAAGGCCACGATGGCCTGACCGGTGGTCTCGTCGTTTGCGCCGACCACGGCCGCCTCGGCGACCGAGGGGTGCGAGACGAGCGCCGACTCCACCTCGGTGGTCGAGATGTTGTGGCCGGACACCAGCATCACGTCGTCCACCCGGCCGAGCAGCCAGATGTCGCCGTCGTCGTCCTTCTTGGCGCCGTCGCCCGCGAAGTACTTGCCCTCGAAGCGGGACCAGTAGGTGTCGATGAACCGCTGGTCGTCACCCCAGATGGTGCGCAGCATCGAGGGCCACGGCTCGGTGAGGACCAGGTAGCCGCCTCCGCCGTTCGGGACCTCGTGCGCCTCGTCGTCCACGACGGTGGCGGAGATGCCGGGCAGGGCGCGCTGCGCGGAGCCCGGCTTGGTGTGCGTGACGCCCGGCAGCGGGGAGATCATCATCGCGCCGGTCTCGGTCTGCCACCAGGTGTCCACGATCGGGCAGCGGTCGCCGCCGATGTGCTTGCGGTACCAGATCCAGGCCTCGGGGTTGATCGGCTCGCCGACCGAGCCCAGCACGCGCAGGCTCGACAGGTCGAACTTCGCGGGGATGTCGTCGCCCCACTTCATGAACGTACGGATGGCCGTCGGCGCCGTGTAGAGGACGGTGACGCCGTACTTCTGCACGACCTCCCAGAACCGGCCCTGGTGCGGGGTGTCCGGCGTGCCCTCGTACAT
This sequence comes from Streptomyces sp. NPDC005533, assembly GCF_042871845.1. Classification (NCBI taxonomy): domain Bacteria; kingdom Bacillati; phylum Actinomycetota; class Actinomycetes; order Kitasatosporales; family Streptomycetaceae; genus Streptomyces; species Streptomyces sp. NPDC005533. The sequence continues at coordinate 180,111 of NZ_JBIAJH010000003.1, forward strand.
CACCTGGGTGGCGCCGTTCGCGAGCGGCCCGTAGACGATGTAGGAGTGCCCGGTCACCCAGCCGATGTCGGCGGTGCACCAGTAGACGTCGGTCTCGGGCTTCAGGTCGAAGACGGCCTGGTGGGTGTACGCGACCTGGGTGAGGTAGCCGCCGGAGGTGTGCAGGATGCCCTTCGGCTTACCCGTGGTGCCCGAGGTGTAGAGGATGAAGAGCGGGTGCTCGGCGTCGAAGGGCTGCGGAGTGTGCTCGGCGGACTGCCGGCCGACCACCTCGTGCCACCAGACGTCGCGGCCCTCGGTGAAGGCGGTGTCCTGCCCGGTGCGGCGCACGACGAGCACGTGCTCGACCTGCGGACACTTGGCGACGGCCTCGTCGATGGCGGGCTTCAGGGCGCTGGGCTTGCCGCGGCGGTAGCCGCCGTCGGCGGTGATGACCAGCTTGGCGTCGGCGTCCTGGATGCGGGAGGCGACGGCGTCGGCGGAGAAGCCGCCGAAGACCACGGAGTGCGCGGCGCCGACGCGGGCGCACGCGAGCATCGCGACGACCGCCTCGGGGATCATCGGCAGGTAGACGGCGACGCGGTCGCCCGCCTCGACACCCAGCTCGATCAGGGCGTTCGCGGCCTTGGAGACCTCGTCCTTGAGCTCGGCGTAGGTGATCGCCCGGCTGTCCCCGGGCTCGCCCTCGAAGTGGATGGCGACGCGGTCGCCGTTGCCGGCCTCGACGTGGCGGTCCACGCAGTTGTACGCGACGTTCAGCTTGCCGTCCGCGAACCACTTCGCGAAGGGCGGGTTCGTCCAGTCGAGCGTCTCGGTCGGCTCGGTGGCCCAGGTCAGCCGCCGGGCCTGCTCGGCCCAGAAGCCCAGCCGGTCCGCGTCGGCCTGTGCGTACGCAGCCTCTTTCACATTGGCGGCGGCGGCCAGATCGGCGGGCGGTGCGAACCGCCGCTCCTCCTTGAGCAGATTGGCCAGGCTCTCATTGCTCACGACATCTCCCTTTCCCAGGGTGTCCGTTGTGTCCCCGGGCATAGCTCATCAGTCAGCGGCCCAGGTGACAAGGGGTAGCCGAGAATTGGTTTAGACCTATATCACGATCGGCCCGCACGAGAACGGCGTGCGAATGGCCCCTTCCCGCTGCAGGGTGCGGGAAGGGGCCAAACGATTGCACGGATAGCGGAGAGTATCGGTTCAGGCGTGCTGGCCCACGGTGTCGAAGACCCGGCAGTCGAAGAAGTCCTCGCCCTCGGAGAGCAGGTAGGCCTGCGCCTCACCCACGTGGAAGTACATGCCGTGCAGTTCCAGCGTGCCCTCGGCGAGCCGCCTGGCCACCGATTCGTGTGCCCGCAGGTGCTCCAGCTGCTGGACCACATTGGTCAGGCACAACTGCTCCACCGCGTCCGCCGGGAGCCGGCCGGAGATCCGGGCCCAGGCGTGGTCGCGACTGGCCATCCGCTCCAGGCTGGGCAGCCCGTGCCGCAGCCAGCGGCGCAGCGGGGTCATCGGCAGCCCGGGCGCGGAGCTGAGCAGGGCCTGCATGGCCCCGCAGCCCGAGTGCCCGCACACCGTGATGCTGTCGACCTTCAGCACGTCCACGGCGTACTCGATGGCCGCGGCGACGGAGTCGTCCGTGGACTCCGCGCCGGGCAGCGGGACCAGGTTGCCGACATTGCGGACCGTGAACAGGTCGCCCGGCCCGCTGGCCGTGATCATGCTGGTCACCAGGCGGGAGTCCGCGCAGGTGAGGAAGAGCTGCGAAGGCCGCTGCCCCTCGCGGGCCAGCCGGGCCAGCTCGTCCCGCACGTGGGGGGCGGTGTCCCGCTGGAAGGCGGTGATCCCGCTCGCCAGCTGTCCGGCGCCGCGCCGCCGGGACGCGGTCGGGCCGGCCTGCCCGCCGGCGGCCTCCGCCTGCGCCTCGGTGGTCGCCGCGGCTGCCTTGGCCGCGGCGGTGGCAGTGACCGTACGGGTGCCCGCGGGGCGGTGGTCGCAGTGGTTCTGCCAGGGTGTCCAGGGCCGGCAGCACTGGTGCACCCCGCGCTGCGGCGCGCGGCGGGACCGGTCCCCGTGGTGGCTCGCGTCGGCGGGCCGACCGTCGGGCCCGTCGGCGGGCGCGGCCACGGGCACGGCCTCCGGCAGTCGCGCCGACGATCCGCCGCGGCCGGTGACCTCCAGCGAGCCCCCGTGCGCCAGGTGGGAATCCTGCCAGTCGTGCAGCGTCTCGTAGGCCGCGTGGTCCATGAAAGAGCCGTCCAGCTCGATCACCACGTGCCCGTCGTGCGGAATCCGGTTCAGCTCCCGGCTCAGCCGGGGTACCGCGAGGAAGGTCAACTGCCCGCGTACACGCATGCGGTGGACCCCGTCGTCCAGTCGCTCCACGGTGATCCGGGTCCGGGCGAGCCGGTGCAGGGCCAACGCGACGGCCACCGCGATACCGATGGCCACGCCTTCGAGGACCCCGCCGAGGACCACGGCGACGATGGTCGTGCCGTAGACGAGGATCTCGCGGTGCCGGGTGACACTGCGCAGGTGCGTGATGTTGACCATCTGCACGCCGACCGCCATCACCAGCGCGGCCAGCGCGGCCAGCGGGATCAGGTCGAGGACCGGGACGAGCAGACCGGCCGCCAGCACCACCCAGAGGCCGTGCAGCATGGTCGATCGGCGACTGACCGCACCGGACTTGACGTTGGCCACACTTCGGACGGCCACACCCGAGACGGGCAGTCCCCCGAGCGCGCCGGAGACGATGTTCGCCGCACCCTGCCCCCACAGCTCACGGTTGAGGTCGGCACGGGGCGGGCGGTTGTCCGTACGCCGCTCGGAGGCGATCAGCTTGTCCGTCGCGACCGCGGAGAGCAGGGATTGCACGCTGCCGACCAGGGCGATGGTCAGGACGGCGGCGAGGATGCCGAGGACCGGGCCGTCGGGTACCTCGGGCAGGGCGTGGCTGCGCCAGGACGGCAGGTCCACCCGGGGCAGCGAGAGCCCGGACAGTGAGGCGACGGCGGTGGCCCCGGCCACGGCGGCCAGTGCGGCGGGGGCCTTGCGCAGGACCCGGCCGACCCGTCCGGGCAGCCATGGCCAGGCGAGCAGGACGGTGAGGGTGAGGACGCTGACGCCGAGTGCCGCAGGGTGCAGATCGGCCAATTGGGCGGGCAGCCCGAGGACATTGGCCACGGCGGAGCTCTGGGGATTGCCGCCGAGCACGATGTGCAGCTGGGCGAGAGCGATCGTCACGCCGATCCCGGCGAGCAGGCCGTGCACGATGGCCGGGCTGACCATCAGGGCCGACCGGGCCGTGCGCAGCGCGGCGAGGCCGAGCTGGCACACGCCGGCGAGCACGGTGATCGCGCAGGTGGTGCGCCAGCCGTAGTGCTGGATCAACTCGGCGGTGACCACGGTGAGTCCGGCGGCGGGCCCGCTCACCTGGAGCGGAGCGCCACCGAGCCAACCGCCGACGATCCCGCCGACCGCCGCGGCGACCAGCCCCGCCTGGAGCGGGGCCCCGGTGGCCAGGGCGATGCCGAGCGAGAGCGGCAGGGCGATCAGGAAGACGGCGATGGAGGCGGAGAAATCGGTGGGGAGGTCCTTGCGGATCTCCCGGGGCGCACGGGTGGGGGAAGTGACTGTCATGGGTTCCCGTCTCCTCGGGGGAGGGATGAAGCGGCGGGAGTCTCAACACTCGGTAAATGGATGGTAATGGAGAGTAAAGGTGTGCGGTGAATAATGCGGGCAAATGGCTTATGAATTAGCACTCAAGAGTGATTAAGCATTTTGTACGGCTTGTCATACCTTCCTCAAAGCTGACCGCGTGGGAGGTTGCGGCGCGGAAGTCCTGCGATGGAACTGCGAGGGAGAGGTGGGGCGGATGATCGCCGCCACGAAGAAGATCGCCGGTGGCCTCGTCGCCACGGCACTGGTCCTGGGAGTCGCCGGGTGCAGCGCCTCGGGTCCCGCCAAGTCACCGGCTCCCGGGGCGCCGAACGCACGGAAGGGTGCCGGGGCGGAGGCCCCCGGCAGCGTCAACCGGCCCATCGGCGACGGTTCGACCGCGTACACCGGCCTCCAGCCGAACGTGCAGAAGCCGCAGAAGCTGAAGCCCGGCGAAAAGCCGCCGCAGTTCGTGGTGTTCTCCTGGGACGGGGCCGGCGAGGACAGCCAGAAGCTCTTCTCGCACTTCCGCGAGGTCGGCAAGCAGTACAACGCCCGCATGACGTACTTCCTCAGCGGCGTCTACATGCTCCCGGAGGAGAAACGTTCCCTCTACACGGCACCGCAGCACTCGCCCGGCCGCTCCGACATCGGGTTCGGCGATCTCCAGGGCATCAAGGACACCGCCACCCAGGTCCGCGCGGCCTGGCTGGAGGGCAACGAGATCGGCACCCACTTCAACGGGCACTTCTGCGGCCCCGACGGCGGCGTCGGCACCTGGTCCGTGGACGAGTGGAAGAGCGAGATCAACCAGGCCAAGTCCTTCGTCAAGAACTGGAAGACCAACGCGGGCCTGAAGACCATGGAGGCGCTCCCCTTCGACTACGACAAGGAGCTCATCGGCGCCCGCACCCCCTGCCTCGAAGGCCAGAAGAACTTCATGCTGGCGGCGAAGGACATGGGCTTCCGCTACGACTCCAGCGGCATCAGCAAGCAGATCTGGCCCAAGAAGACGGACGGGCTCTGGGACGTCCCGCTCCAGCTGGTGCCCATGCCCGGCCGGGCCTTCGACACCCTGAGCATGGACTACAACTACATGGTCAACCAGTCCGGGACGACCTCCCAGGGAGACCCCTCGCAGCACGCCTACTGGGGCGACCAGATGCGTGACGGCCTGCTGGAGGCCTTCGACCGCGTCTACCAGGGCAACCGCGCGCCGCTGATCATCGGCAACCACTTCGAGTCCTGGAACGGCGGCACCTACATGCGCGCCGTCGAGGAGTCCATCAAGACCATGTGCACCAAGCCGGAGGTCCGCTGCGTGCCGTTCCGCGAGCTGGTGGACTGGCTGGACGCCCAGGACCCGAAGGCCCTGGAGTGGATGCGCACCCTCGACGTCGGCGAGGCGCCGAAGCAGGGCTGGGCGAAGTTCCTGACCGCGGGGCCGCCGGCGCCGCCGGCAGCCCCCGCGGGCGTCAAGCCGGCTGCGGAGCCGGCTGAGGAGAGTGCGGACGAGGGCTGACGAAGGACTCGCCCGCCGCGCTGCCCGCGACACCCTCGCGCAGGGTGAAACCGGGGTCGACCTGGTCCGCCAGGTCGACCCCGGTCTTGGCGTTCCCCCAGCTCTCCGCGTTCTTGAGGTGGAAGCGCACCATCTGCTCGGTGTACCGGTCCCAGTCGCGGTGGGCGTACGAGTCGTCGGCCGCGTCCTGGAGCGCCTGGAGGGCGAACCGGTTGGTCGCCTCCAGCAGCTCGAAGGCGGCCGGACGGCCCTTCTCCATGGCCCGTACCCAGTCGGAGTGCCCGACGGTGACCAGCAGGTCCTCGCCCACCTCGTCCTGGAGGAACTCGATGTCCTCGGGGCCCTGCACCTTGTTGCCGATGACCTTCAGCGTGACCCCGAAGTCCCGCGCGTACTCCTTGTACTGGCGGTAGACGGAGACGCCCTTGCGGGTCGGCTCGGCCACCAGGAAGGTCATGTCGAAGCGGGTGAACATGCCCGAGGCGAAGGAGTCGGACCCGGCCGTCATGTCGACGACCACGTACTCGTCCGGGCCGTCGACGAGGTGGTTGAGGCACAGCTCGACCGCCCCGACCTTGGAGTGGTAGCAGGCCACGCCGAGGTCGGCCTCGGTGAACGGCCCGGTGGCCATGAGCCGCACGGGCTCCCCGTCCAGCAGGAGCGTGCGCGCGCAGGCCTCGTACACCGGGTTGTCCTCGGTGACCCGCAGCAGGCGCGAGCCCCGGCCGGGCGGGGTGGTCTTGATCATCGTGTCGGCTGACGCGATGCGCGGGTTGGAGCCCCGCAGGTACTCCTTGATCAGGGGCAGGTGCGCGCCCAGGGCGGGCAGTTCGGCGGCCTCGTCCTCGCCGAGGCCGAGCGCGGCACCGAGGTGCTGGTTGATGTCGGCGTCCACCGCGACGACGGGAGCCTCATTGGCGGCGAGGTGGCGGATGAAGAGGGAGGACAGCGTGGTCTTGCCGCTGCCGCCCTTTCCCACGAAAGCGATCTTCATGTTCACTAAGCGTAGTGGGTAAGTAGCACAGTGTTGTCAAGGTGAGTGAAGAAGACCACTCCAAGGAGGGGTCGGTGCTATGGGTGCGCAGTGCGTAGGCTCCCTACTTATGAGTAGCGCTTCTGACCCGTTGGTCGCCCTGGCCGGGCTGCCGGGTGTCGCCGAGTCCGTGGATTCCGTACGCAAGGCCGTGGACCGGGTCTACGGGCACCGGGTGATGCGTCGCCGCAGTGGTGAGATCACCTCGGAAGCCGCCCTGCGCGGGGCCCGCGGGAGCGCGGCGCTCTCCGGTGCGGACTGGGCGCTGGAAGAGGTGCGGCGCCGCACCGACTTCGGATCGGAGCCGGAGGCGCTGACCGTGGGCGCGGCCCTGCGGCTCACCGCGGAGGCCGGGCAGCTGCTGAGCATCTGGCGCCAGTCGCCGCTGCGGGTCCTCGCGCGCCTGCACCTGGTGGCTTCCGGGTCGACGGCCGAGGGTGACGTGGTCGGCCGCCCCCGTCTGGCCGGCGAACGGGTGGTGGAGCCCCTGGTGGACCTCCCGCTGCCGGGCGCCGAGGAGGTCGCGGGCCGGCTGGACGGGCTGTCCCGCCTGATCATCGCCGGTGGCTCCGCCCCGGCCCTGGTCACGGCGGCGGTGGTGCACGGCGAGCTGCTGGCCCTGCGCCCGTTCGCCTCGTACAACGGGCTGGTCGCGCGGGCGGCCGAGCGGATCGTCCTGATCAACAGCGGTCTGGACCCGAAGGCGATCTGTCCGGCGGAGGTCGGTCACGCGGAGCAGGGGCGCGAGGCGTACCTGGCCGCTTTCGAGGGCTACGTCTCCGGCACCGCGGAGGGGATGTCCGCGTGGATCGCCCACTGCGGGCGGGCGATCGAGCTCGGGGTGCGCGAGTCGACGGCGGTGTGCGAGGCCCTGCAGCGCGGCGCGGCCTGACGCGGGGCGGATCGGGCCCGGACATGGGTTGCGGCGACACCGTACTGCTTTGGTGTCGCCGCTGGCATTCACGCCGAGTTACCAAGCGTCCTCGATAGTTGCCCATCAGGTCGGGGACTTTGCCCGTTACCTGGTGCGGCTGGCCCGTAATCGACGGGTCGACGTCGCGTGGGTACTCGGCGTTCATGCTTCGGTCCGTGGGCCTTACTGCGTTTTAAAGATGATCCTCTCGGATGTTCTTTGGTCTCGCGGGCCGTTGCTCTATTTGTACTCCGCTTGGGAGCCATGCGAAACCCCTGGCTCCACTTTTTACTATCCGGGACGAGTTCGGGTGAAACGGACAGCCCGTATCGGTGCAGCTCAGGACATTCAGGCAGACGCGGCGGCGGCGAGCGCGTGGGCCCGGCGCCGGCTCGCGTACCAGACCAGCCCCGCCGTGGCGGCGGCCGCGCCCACGGCGGCCGCGGCGACCAGGGCCGGGCGCGCGGGCATCGACAGCCCGCGCACCCGCTGCTTGAGCCGCACCGGGCGGTTGAACACCAGCACGGGCCACTCGCGGGCCACGGCTTCCCGCCGCAGCGCCCGGTCGGGATTGACCGCGTGCGGGTGTCCCACGGCCTCCAGCATCGGGATGTCGGTGGCCGAGTCGCTGTAGGCGTAGCAGCGGGCGAGGTCGTACCCCTCGGACTCCGCGAGCTCGCGCACGGCTTCCGCCTTCGTGGGCCCGTAGGCGTAGTACTCGATCTCCCCGGTGAAGCAGCCGTCCTCGCCCACGACCATGCGCGTGGCGACGACCCGGTCCGCCCCGAGCATCTCCCCGATGGGCTCGACGACTTCCGCGCCGGAGGTCGACACGATCACGACGTCGCGACCCGCGGTGTGGTGGGCCTCGATCAACGAGGCGGCCTCGTCGTAGATGATCGGGTCGATGAGGTCGTGGAGGGTCTCCGCGACGATCTCCCGTACCTGCTGCACGTTCCACCCCTTGCAGAGGCCGGACAGGTACTCCCGCATCCGTTCCATCTGGTCGTGGTCGGCGCCGCCGGCCAGGAAGATGAACTGCGTGTACGCGGTCCGCAACACGGCTCGCCGGTTGATCAGGCCGCCTTGGTAGAAGGACTTGCTGAACGTCAGGGTGCTCGACTTCGCAATGACCGTCTTGTCCAGGTCGAAGAAGGCTGCGGTGCGAGGCGAGGAGTGCGGCAAGGGCTGATTTTCCACGCCCCGAGCATATGCGCCCACCATTCGGCGTAAGGTGTGGCGCGTGGGTTTGCCTGAGAAGGCTCTCGGGTACACCATGGAAGTCACGGATCGTTCGCGACCGTGCTAACCCGGTCTGGCTCCTCCCCCCCCGAGTCGGACCGTGGGGACGACCCCCGCTCTCCCCCCCGGCGGGGGTCGTCGCATGTCCGGACGCGGTTCGCGTCCCCTCCTTCGGCCCCAAGTGACCATGTCTGCGGCCCTCCTCTTCTGCGGGGCCGACGCGGCGAAGGCCCTCACCACATCAGACTCGTGACGCTGCGTAGTGGTTCCGCCGCGCTCCGGAACTCACCTGGGAGGGTGACCGGGTTATTCACAATCGACGGGTTGTCCACAGATATCGAGCAAGATCCACTTGTTTTTCCTGATCGCTGCACGGTGATTCCAGCCGCGAAGTCCGCGGTGCTGGATTTGCAGTGAGAAGGGGGCCGAGATCATGGCTCGATCGAAGTCGTGCGAAACGCCGGAGTCCGCGGTGGCGGGGGGCGGAGCGGGGGTCCCGGCCGCACCCGGTGGGGGCCGGCCGCTGATCATCACCGAGGACCCCGTGCTCCTCGACGACCTGCTGAGGCTGTGCGCCGCCGCGGGCGCCGAGCCGCACGTGCGCCACGGGGTGGCCGAACAGGACGGAGCGGGCGGCCCGGCCGGCGCAAGCGACCCGGGCTCCGCAGGTGTTGGCTGGGAATCCGCGCCGCTCGTGCTCGTCGGGGACGACGCCGCGGGGCGGGTGCGGGGGGCGCCGCGCAGGACCGGCGTGTTCCTCGTCGGCCGCGACCTCGACGACCCCCTCGTGTGGCAGCGCGCGGTGGAGATCGGTGCCGAGGAGGTGCTGCGCCTTCCCGACGCCGAGAGCCTGCTCGTCGACCGCATCGCCGACGTCGTCGAAGGGGCCGGACGGCCCGCCCTCGCCGTCGGGGTGATCGGCGGCGCCGGCGGGGCCGGAGCCTCCACCCTCGCCTGCGCGCTCGCCGTCCGGGCCGCCCGCGCCGGGGAGCGGACCATCCTCATCGACGGCGATCCCCTCGGCGGGGGCATGGACGTGCTGCTCGGCGGCGAGAGCGCCGAGGGGCTGCGCTGGCCGGACTTCGCGGCGTCGCGGGGGCGGGTCGGCGCCGGAGCCCTGGAGGAGTCCCTGCCCGAGCTGCACGCCCTGCGGGTGCTCAGCTGGGACCGCGGGGACCGGGTGGTGGTGCCGCCCGCTGCGATGCGGTCGGTGGTGGCCGCCGCGCGCCGCCGGGGCGGGGTCGTGGTGGTCGACCTCCCGCGGCGGGTGGACGAAGCCGTGGCCGAGGTGCTGGCCCAGCTCGACCTGGTGCTGATGGTGGTGCCGGGTGAGCTGCGGTCGGTGGCCGCCGCGGGCCGGGTGGCGGCCGGAGTGCGGATGGTGGCGCGGGACGTGCGCGTCGTCGTACGGGGCCGCTGCCCGGGCGGTCTTGATCCGGAGGCCGTGGCCGGGCTGCTGGGTGCGCCGCTGGCCGGCGAGGTGCCGGTCGAGGTGGGACTTCCGGGGCGGGTGGCCGAGGGGGAACCGCCGGGGGCGCAGGGGCGGGGCGCGTTGGCCCGCTTCTGCGACGGCTTCTGGCAGCGGGCGCTCGGTCCGTCCCAGGGGGTGCCGGCATGAGCGCGGTACTGCTGGACGCGGTGCGCCGCCGGCTCGCCGAGAGCGGGGCGGAACCGACCCCGGCGCGGGTGGCGGCGGCCCTGCGCGCCCAGGGCCGGCTGCTCGGTGATGCCGAAGTGCTGGGTGTGGCCGCGGAGTTACGGTCCGAGCTGGTCGGCGCCGGCCCTCTGGAGGCGCTGCTGGCCGACCCGGAGGTCACCGATGTGCTGGTGGCGGCCCCCGACCGGGTGTGGGTGGACCGCGGTGGCGGGCTGGAACTGACCGGGGTGACCTTCGCCGACCCCGAAGCCGTGCGCAGGCTCGCCCAGCGCCTGGCCGCCGTGGCGGGGCGGCGCCTCGACGACGCCCGGCCCTGGGTGGACGCCCGCATGCCGGACGGCACCCGGCTGCACGCCGTGCTGCCGCCGGTGGCGGTCGGCTCGGCCTGCCTCTCGCTGCGGGTGGTGCGGCCGCGGGCTTTCACGCTGGAGGAGCTCGTCGTGGCGGGCACGCTGCCGCCCGGCGGACACCGGCTGCTCCGCGAGATGGTCGAGGCCCGGCTGTCGTTCCTCGTCTCCGGCGGCACCGGAACCGGCAAGACCACCCTGCTCAGCGCCCTGTTGGGGCTGGTCGGGCCCGGTGAGCGGATCGTGCTGGCCGAGGACTCGGCCGAGCTGCGCCCCGACCATCCGCACGTGGTGCGGCTGGAGACCCGGCCGGCCAATCAGGAAGGGGCTGGCCTGGTCACCCTGGCGGACCTGGTCCGGCAGGCGCTGCGGATGCGGCCCGACCGGCTGGTGGTCGGAGAGGTGCGGGGCGCCGAGGTGGCGGATCTGCTCGCCGCGCTGAACACCGGACACGAAGGAGGCTGCGGCACGGTCCACGCGAATGCCGCCGCCCACGTCCCGGCCCGGCTGGAGGCGCTCGGGACGGCTGCCGGACTCGACCGGGCCGCCCTGCACAGCCAGTTGGCGGCCGCGCTGACCTTGGTGCTCCACCTCGTCCGGGACCGTGAGGGGCGCCGACGCCTGGCCGAGGTGCACGTGCTGGAGCGGGACGCCGCCGGACTGGTGGTCACCGTACCGGCGCTGCGCTGGTCTGCCCGGGGGTTCGTGCGCGAGCAGGGCTGGGACCGGCTGCGTCCGCTGCTGCGAGGTGTCCGGTGAGCGCCGCGGCGGGGCTGCCCGTGCCGGTGTTCGCCGGGATGATCTGCGCCGGGGCGGCCGCCTGGGGGCTCTCCGGGGGCGACCGCGTGGCCCGGCGGGCCCGGGTGGTACTGGCCGGGGGCGCTCCGGCGGTTCCGGGCGGCCCGCTGCACTGGGAGCGGCTGCTCATCGCCGTACGGGTGCGGGCCGCGAGGTGGCGCGAGTGGGCCTGCCTCGGAGCCGGTCTCCTGGTCGCGGTGCTCGGCGGGTCGGTGATTCCGTTGCTGGCGGGCGCGGCGGCGCTGCCGCTGCTGCGGCGATGGCTGCGGGTACGGGCGCGGGAACGGGCCCGGGCGGCGCGGGCCGCCGAGGTGGTGGCCCTGTGCGGGGCGGTGGTGGGCGAGCTGCGGGCGGGGGCCCAGCCCGGGCAGGCGCTGACGGCGGCGATGCGGCGCACCGCCCCGGGCCCCGGCGGGCCGGGAGCGGCCGAGGCGGGCGTGCTGGCCGCCGCGGCGTTCGGCGGGGACGTGCCGGGAGCGCTGCGCCAGGCGGCGAGGGAGTCCGGCGCGCAGGGGCTGGCCGGGATGGCTGCCTGCTGGCGGGTGTCCGTGGACGGCGGTGCGGGGCTGGCCGCCGGGCTGGACCGGCTGGAGGGGGCCCTGCGGGCGGAGCGCGACCGACAGGAGTCGCTGCGGGCCCAGTTGGCGGGGGCGCGTTCGACGGTGCTGGTGCTCGCCCTGCTGCCGCTGGTGGGCCTGCTGATCGGCACCGGACTGGGGGCGGATCCGCTGAGGGTGCTGCTGCACACCCCGATGGGCTGGGGGTGCCTGCTGGCGGGCGTGCTGCTGGAGGCGCTGGGTCTGCTGTGGTGCCGGCGGATCGTACGGGCGGGGGAGCGGTGATGGACGGCGTCTTCGTCCACAGGCTGGGGATCGCGCTGTGCGTCGCGGTGGCGGCCCTCTGGCTGGTCGGGTCGGCGGTGGTGGCGCGGGTCCGGGAGCGGGCGGCCCGGCGCAGGATCGCGGCGCTGCTCGGGGCGGAACAGGTCCCTCGCGGAGCGGCGTTCGCTTCCGCGGTACGGGGCGCGTCGGTGGCATGGGCCGCGCCGGCCGGGGCGCTGTTGGCGGGCTGGGTGCTCGTCGGCGGGCCTGCGGGTGCGGTGGTCGGCGTGCTGGCCGCGATCGGCGTGTGGCGGTGGCGGGCCAGGGCGCGGCCGCCGGCCGAGGTCGATGCGGGGGAGGCGGAGCGTCAGCTGCCGTTCGCCGCAGATCTGTTGGCCGCGTGTCTGGCGGCCGGGGCGGGGCCGGTGGAGGCCGCGGAAGTGGTCGGGGAGTCACTGGGCGGCCCGGTGGGCGAGCGGCTGGCGCGGGCCGGGGCGGAGCTGCGGCTCGGCGGCGAACCGGGCGCCGGGTGGGGGAGGTTGGCGGAGATACCGGGCGCCCGGGCACTCGCGGAATGCCTGGAACGGGCCGCCCGGACGGGGGTGCCGGCGGCCGAACCGGTCTCCCGGCTCGCGTCGGGCCTCCGGGAGGACCGGGCCCGCCGGGCGGGAGCCAGGGCGCAGCGGGCGGCGGTGCTCGTCACCGCGCCGGTGGGGCTGTGTTTCCTCCCCGCTTTTCTCGCGATCGGGGTGGCACCGGTGGTGATCGGAATGGCCTCGGGACTTCTCTCGAACACCTGACGTCGCATTGACCACACACATCAACAACGGAAACTCACAGGAGGTTTGCCATGAGGATCATCTGGTTTCGGCTGCGGACGGCATTGAGCGGGCGCGGGGGCGACGCGGGGATGTCCACCTCGGAATACGCCATGGGCACGATCGCGGCCTGCGCATTCGCGGCCGTTCTCTACAAGGTGGTGACGAGCGAAGTCGTCGCGACGGCCCTTCAGTCGACCATCGGGAAGGCGCTCGATGTGCCCTTCTGAGGGGAAGTCGCCGGCGCGCCGGAAAATCGGGGACCGGGGATATGTGACGGCCGAGGCCGCCCTCGTGATCCCGGCGCTGGTGCTGTTCGCGGCGCTGCTGGTGTGGGCCCTGATGGCGGCGGCCGCGCAGATCCGGTGCGTGGACGCGGCCCGGGCCGGCGCCCGGGCGGCGTCCCGCTCGGAGCCGGCCGCGGTGGCCGTGGCGGCGGCCGAGGAGGCCGCGCCGCCGGGGGCGCGGGTGGAGCTGGAGCGGGTCGGCGACCTCTGGCGGGTCCGGGTGGCGGCGCCCGCGCCGGGGCCGGGCGGGCTGCCCGTACGGCTCGGGGCGCAGGCGGTGGCCCTGGCCGAGGACAGCGTGGGGCCGCCGCCGTGAGCCGGGACCGGGGCTCGGCCACGGTCTGGGCGGCCCTGGTGGCCACGGTGCTGGGCGCGGTGTTCGGCGGGGTGCTGCTGCTCGGCCAGGCCGTGGTGGCCCGGCACCGGGCGGCCGCCGCCGCGGACCTCGCGGCGCTCGCGGCGGCGGCCACCTGGGCGCACGGACCGGAGACCGCCTGCGCCACGGCGCTGCGGGTGGCCCGGGCTCAGGAGGCGGCGCTCGCCGGCTGCCGTCTCCACGGGGAGGTCGCCGAGGTGACGGCCCGGGTGACGGCGGGTCCCTTCGCCCCCGCCGTCGCGGCCCGTGCGGGCCCGCCTCGGGCGTCGCCGGAGTGAGGCGGGGCCAGGGGACCGGTGCGGGACTCGGGAGGTGCCAGGGCCCGGGTCAGGGCCTGGCACGGGCCGATGGACGGGTCAGTGTGCGGGCTCAGTGGGCGGGCTCGGCGGGCGGGGTCGGTGGGGATTCGGCGAGGAGCCGGGTGAGGAGGCGGATGGCACCACGTTTGTGGAGGGGGTCGTTGCCGTTGCCGCATTTGGGGGACTGGATGCAGGAAGGGCAGCCGGCCTCGCACTCGCAGGCGGCGATCGCGTCACGGGTCGCCGTCAGCCAGGCGGCGGCGGTGTGGAAGGCCCGCTCCGCGAAGCCGGCCCCGCCGGGGTGGCCGTCGTAGACGAAGACCGTGGGGAGGAGGGTGTCGGGATGCAGCGGCACGGAGACGCCGCCGATGTCCCAGCGGTCGCACGTGGCGAACAGCGGGAGCATGCCGATGGAGGCGTGCTCGGCGGCGTGCAGAGCTCCGCCGAGGATCTCCGGGTTGATCCGGGCCTCGTCGAGCTGGTCCTCGGTCACCGTCCACCACACGGCCCGGGTGCGCAGGACGCGGGGCGGCAGGTCCAGCTTGGCCTCGCCCAGGACCTCGCCGGTGATCAGTTTGCGGCGCAGATAGGAGACGACCTGGTTGGTGACCTCGACGGAACCGAAGCAGAGCCGGGCCGAGCCCCACGGGATCTCGGTCTCGGTCTCCAGGATGGAGATGGAGGTGGTGTCGCGGGCGGTGGTGGAGAAGGGCGGATCGGCCTCCTCCACGAGGGCCGCCGCATCCTCGAGGTCCAGATGCTTCACGAGATACGTGCGGCCCTGGTGGAGGTGGACGGCCCCGTCGTGGACGGCGGTGTGGGCGGCGGACTCGTCGACCGTGCCCAGCAGCCGGCCGGTGGCGGCCTCGACGATCTGCACCGGGCGGCCGCCGCCGCCCCGGATGTCGGTCAGGTCCGAGGCCCGCTCCCGGCGGGTCCAGTGCCAGGCCGTCGCCCGGCGGCGCAGCAGCTTCGCCGCTTCCAGCTGGGGGAGGAGTTCTTCGGTCGTCGGGCCGAAGAGGTCCCGGTCGGCGTCGGTCAGCGGCAGCTCGGCCGCGGCCGCGCACAGGTGGGGGGCGAGGACGTACGGGTTGTCGGGGTCGAGGACGGTGGCCTCCACCGGTTGGCGGAACAGCGCCTCGGGGTGGTGGACCAGGTAGGTGTCCAGGGGGTCGTCGCGGGCGATCAGCACGGCCAGGGCGCCCTGGCCGGCCCGCCCTGCGCGGCCGGCCTGCTGCCACAGGGAGGCCCTCGTACCGGGGTACCCGGTGATCAGTACGGCGTCCAGCCCGGAGACGTCCACGCCCAGCTCCAGGGCCGTCGTGGCGGCCAGTCCCAGCAGCTCGCCGGAGTGCAGGGCCCGCTCCAGGGCCCGGCGCTCCTCGGGCAGGTAGCCGCCCCGGTAGGCCGCGACCCGCCGGGCCAGCGAGCGGTCCACCGCAGCGAGCCGCTCCTGCGTGATCACCGAGATCAGCTCCGCGCCGCGCCGGGAGCGGACGAAGGCGACCGTGCGGACCCCTTGGACCACCAGGTCGGTCAGCAGGTCGGCGGTCTCCGCGGTGGCCGTTCGGCGTACGGGAGCGCCCTTCTCGCCCCGCAGCTCGGTGAGGAGCGGCGGCTCCCACAGGGCGAAGACCACCTCGCCGCGCGGAGAGGCGTCGTCGGTGATCTCTATCACCCGTACGCCGGTCAGCCGGGACGCGGCGGCCGCGGGGTCGCTGGCCGTGGCGGAGGCCAGCAGGAAGACCGGTTCGGAGCCGTAGCGGGCGCACAGCCGCCGCAGCCGGCGCAGGACCTGAGCCACGTGGGAGCCGAATACCCCGCGGTAGGTGTGGCACTCGTCGATGACGACGTAGCGCAGGGCCCGCAGGAAGGAGGACCAGCGCGGGTGGGCCGGGAGGATCCCGCGGTGCAGCATGTCGGGGTTGGTCAGGACGTAGTTCGCGTACTGGCGCACCCACTCGCGTTCCTCGACGGGCGTGTCCCCGTCGTAGACGGCGGGCCGCACGGCGTTGCCCAGCGGGGCGGCCAGCTCCCGTACGGCCCGCCGCTGATCGGCCGCCAGGGCCTTGGTGGGGGCCAGGTACAGGGCGGTGGCACCCCTGCCGTTCGGGGCCTCGGCGCCGTCCGCGAGGGCGGAGAGCACGGGCGCGAGGTAGGCCAGGGACTTGCCCGACGCGGTGCCGGTGGCGACGACCACGGACTCGCCGTCCAGGGCGTGCTCGGCCGCCGCGGCCTGGTGCTCCCACGGATGGTCGATGCCCGCGGCCTGGATCGCGGCTACGACATCCGTTCGGATGCGATCGGGCCAGACTGCATGACGACCCGCCCGAGGGGGCAAGTGCTCCGTATGGGTGATGCGCGCAGCTCGGGAAGGCCCCCGTGACAGGCGGTCCAGGACCGTGCCGGGAGTGGGTCTTGGGTCCACGGGTGGCTTGGGCCGTCCGGGACCGTGAGTATTGGCCATTGGAACCGAGTGTGTCACCGGCGTGCGGGACAATGGTCCGAAGGCGTCGTGCGCGCCTGCCGGTAAGTGATTGAATGCCATCGCGGCAGCCAATCCCTCGCCTACCTTCGGGTGGGGAGGCCCCTAGGGGGCGCCGCTCGATAGCAAGGTGCTGGAGGATCCGTGGACCTGTCCCTGTCGACTCGCACTGTCGGCGACCGTACGGTCGTGGAGGTCGGTGGCGAGATTGATGTGTATACCGCGCCCAAGCTGCGCGAGCAGTTGGTCGAGTTGGTGAACGACGGCAGCTACCACTTGGTTGTCGACATGGAGCGAGTGGACTTCCTCGACTCCACCGGACTTGGTGTGCTGGTGGGAGGTCTCAAGCGCGTCCGTGCGCACGAGGGTTCGCTGCGCCTGGTGTGCAACCAGGAGCGCATCCTGAAGATCTTCCGCATCACCGGTCTGACCAAGGTCTTCCCGATCCACACCACGGTGGAAGACGCCGTCAACGCCACCGACTGACGTCTCCAGGCGGCCCTCGGCGGCCTTCGGGCGGCCGGGAGCCGGCAAGGAGAGCGGGGGTACCGGGCCGTGGACGGCCCGGGCCCCTGTCAAGGCACGCCCGTAGTCCGAGGGGGACGCGCATGGCCACCGTTGAACTGCGCTTCAGCGCCCAGCCCGAACACGTCCGGACGGCCCGCCTCGTCGCGGCCGCCGTGGCGCGCCGGGCCGGTGTGGAGGAAGCCGTCCTCGACGAGGTCCGCCTCGCCGTGGGTGAGGCCTGCTCGCGTGCCGTCGGACTGCATCGCAGCTACGGGCTGACCGGGCCCGTCCGGGTGGTCCTGACCGAGGAGGACAAGACGTTCTCCATCGAGGTCGGCGACGAGGTGCCCGCGCCCGGCGGTGGCTCGGGCGAGGCCGTGTCCGGACTCGACGCGGCCCTCGACCCCGACACCGACACGGAGGACGAGATGGGTCTCGCCGTGATCAGCGGGCTCGTCGACGACGTCGAGGTGACCAGTGGTGAATCGGGCGGGACCATCCGGATGAGCTGGCCCGTGTCCGGGTCCTCCGATCTTCCCTGAGATCCACCGGGCGTACGGCCCTTCATATCTTCCGATCTTTATCAAGGCCCTGCTGAGCAGGGCCTTTTTCATTTCCCTAGATCAATGACCGGCCGTCAATGCCTTTGTCCCATTACCACTTTCGAGGGTAATGGAGTGACGCGATCTATTGCTGAGGAGCAAGAGCACGCCAATTGCGTTTCCTGCGCACTGTTTTGATCGGGGCGCGCTCCCTACAATCCGTCCACATCTTGAGCTCATCACGTCAAGGAGGACGAATGACGGGGCTCTTCACCCCTATCGCGCCGGATCGCACCACGGATCTGGCATCCGCAGTACTCACCGATGACAATCGGCTCATCGTGATCGTCATTGCGGCCGTGGCACTCGCCGCACTCGTCGTCGCGCAGATCCTGGTCCGCCAGGTCCTCGCCGCCGACGAGGGAACCGACAGCATGAAGAAGATCGCCGCGGCCGTCCAGGAAGGCGCCAACGCCTACCTCGGCCGGCAGCTGCGCACCCTCGGCGTCTTCGCCGTCGTGGTCTTCTTCCTGCTCTTCCTGCTTCCCGCAGACGACTGGACGCAGCGGGCGGGACGTTCCGCCTTCTTCCTCGTGGGTGCCATCTTCTCGGCGGCCACCGGCTACATCGGCATGCGTCTCGCGGTCCGCGCCAACGTCCGCGTCGCCGCCGCCGCACGGGAGGCGACCCCCGCCGAGGGAGAGCCCGCCAAGGACCTGACCGAGGTGGCCCACAAGGCGATGAAGATCGCCTTCCGCACGGGCGGCGTGGTCGGCATGTTCACCGTCGGCCTGGGCCTGTTCGGCGCCTCCTGCGTCGTGCTGGTCTACGCCGCCGACGCCCCCAAGGTCCTGGAGGGCTTCGGTCTCGGCGCCGCCCTGATCGCGATGTTCATGCGCGTGGGCGGCGGCATCTTCACCAAGGCCGCCGACGTCGGCGCCGACCTGGTCGGCAAGGTCGAGCAGGGCATTCCGGAGGACGACCCGCGCAATGCCGCGACCATCGCCGACAACGTGGGCGACAACGTCGGAGACTGCGCCGGAATGGCGGCCGACCTCTTCGAGTCCTACGCGGTCACCCTGGTGGCCGCGCTCATCCTCGGCAAGGCCGCCTTCGGCGACCTGGGCCTCGCCTTCCCGCTGATCGTCCCCGCGATCGGCGTCGTCACCGCGATGATCGGCATCTTCGCGGTCTCCCCGCGACGCTCCGACCGCAGCGGCATGACCGCCATCAACCGCGGCTTCTTCATCTCCGCCGTGATCTCCCTGGTGCTGGTCGCGATCGCCGTCTACGCCTACCTGCCGGCCACCTACAAGGAGCTCATCGGCGTCGAGGACGCGGCGATCTCCAACCACTCCGGTGACCCGCGGATCCTGGCCGTCGTCGCCGTCGCGATCGGCATCGTGCTGGCGGCCCTGATCCAGCAGCTGACCGGCTACTTCACGGAGACCAACCGCCGTCCCGTCCGGGACATCGGCAAGTCCTCCCTGACCGGCGCGGCCACCGTCGTCCTCGCCGGCATCTCCGTCGGCCTGGAGTCCGCCGTCTACACGGCGCTGCTCATCGGTCTCGGCGTCTACGGCGCGTTCCTGCTCGGCGGTACGTCGATCATGCTCGCGCTGTTCGCGGTGGCCCTGGCCGGCACCGGCCTGCTCACCACCGTCGGCGTCATCGTCGCCATGGACACCTTCGGGCCCGTCTCCGACAACGCCCAGGGCATCGCCGAGATGTCCGGCGACGTCGAGGGCGCCGGCGCGCAGGTCCTGACCGACCTGGACGCCGTGGGCAACACCACCAAGGCCATCACCAAGGGCATCGCCATCGCCACGGCCGTGCTCGCCGCGGCGGCGCTCTTCGGCTCGTACAACGACGCGATCGCCACCGCGGTCAGGGAAGTCGGGGCCAAGGCCGGGGAGATGAACCTCAGCCTGGACATCGCGCAGCCCAACAACCTGGTCGGGCTGATCCTGGGTGCGGCGGTCGTGTTCCTGTTCTCCGGCCTCGCCATCAACGCGGTCTCCCGCTCCGCGGGCGCCGTGGTCTACGAGGTGCGCCGCCAGTTCCGCGAGCACCCCGGGATCATGGACTACACCGAGAAGCCCGAGTACGGGCGCGTCGTCGACATCTGCACCAAGGACGCGCTGCGCGAGCTCGCCACGCCCGGCCTGCTCGCCGTCCTCACCCCGATCGCCGTGGGCTTCTCCCTCGGCGTGGGCGCGCTCGGCTCCTTCCTCGCCGGCGCCATCGGCACGGGCACGCTGATGGCGGTCTTCCTCGCCAACTCCGGTGGTGCGTGGGACAACGCGAAGAAGCTCGTCGAGGACGGCCACCACGGCGGCAAGGGCAGCGAGGCCCACGGCGCGGTCGTCATCGGCGACACGGTCGGCGACCCGTTCAAGGACACCGCCGGTCCCGCGATCAACCCGCTGCTCAAGGTCATGAACCTGGTGGCGCTGCTGATCGCCCCCGCCGTCGTGCAGTTCAGCTACGGCCCGGACACCAACCCGACCGTGCGGGCGATCGTCGCGGTCCTCGCGATCGCCGTCATCATCGGCGCGGTGTACGTGTCCAAGCGCCGCGGCATCGCGGTCGGCGACGAGACCGAGGGCGGAGCCGCCGAGCGGGTGGCCCAGCAGCCGGCCGACCCCGCGACGGTCTCCTGACCCGAGGTCCCGGCAGCAGGACGGGCGGGGCCGGGCAGGGCCGGCCGTACGCCCGAAGGGCGGACAGGCAGCGCGGACTGACGCGCCGTCTGTCCGCCTTTGTGCGTCCCCGGATGGCAGGCGTGTATCTTCCGGGCCGAGAGCCTTCGAAGGGACCAATCCGGTGAACAAGAAGCTTGCGGCCGCATTGTCGGGCGGTGCGGTGCTGATGCTCGTCCTGTCCGGCTGCGGCGGGGACGAGACCGACGAGAAGGCCAGCGCCTGGGCCAAGAAGGTCTGCGACAAGTGGCAGCCCGAACTGAAGAAGATCGAGACCGCCAACGCCGACATCAAGCGCGTGGCGACGGAGAGCAGCAAGCCCGAGGAGGTCCAGCAGACCGATTCCGCGGCTTTCGCGACCATGTCGGAGTCGTACAAGACCATGGGGGCCGCCCTGCAGTCGGCGGGAGTTCCGCCGGTCAAGGACGGCGCGGCGACTCAGCAGGAGGCCGCCAAGGGCTTCGAGTCGACGTCCAAGGGGTACGCCGACCTGAAGACGAAGATGGACGCTCTCGACCCCAAGGAGCAGACGAAGTTCGCCGACGGCCTGAAGGAGGTCGCGGGCGGCCTCCAGGAGGCGACGAAGGGCGGCCAGGACGCCCTCGCCACGCTCAACGCGGGCGGTCTGGACAAGGCGATCAACGCCCAGAAGGGCTGTCAGGTCGCCGCGCCGTCGCCCACGCCGAAGTAGGGCGTCCGCTCAGGGCGGCCGGGTCCCGGAAGGGGCCGCGGCCGCCCTTTCGCGCGTACGGGGCCCGGCTGATCGGCAGGAGGGGCCCCAGCGGACACAATGGACGCGTGAGTACCACCAGCCTTCCCACGTCCGCCCATGCCGCCGAACTCCGCAGTGCCCTGCTGGCCGCCGGTTTCACCGCCGACGGGCTGCTCGACCTGCTCGGCGCCCCCGCCTACGCCGCCCTGGCCCGCAGCGAGACGGTCCCCGCCCTGCGCGCCACGCGCGGCGCCGGCGACGGCCCGCTCGCGAGCCTGGTCCGGCTGTTCCTGCTCCAGCAGCCCGAGCCGTACGTGAACGCCGCCGCCGCGCTCCCCGTCGACGCGGCCCTGGCCGACGGCTGGCTCCGGCTGGAGGGCGACGAGGTGCACGCGACCGTCGACGTACGCCCGTACGGCGGCCCGGACGGCGAGGACTGGTTCATCGTCTCCGACCTCGGCTGCGCCGTCGGCGGGGCCGGCGGGATCGGCAGCCGTGAGGAGGGGGTGGTCCTCGGCGTCGGCGGTGCCTCCACCACGCTGGCCGGGATCACCGTCCGCACCCCCGTCGGCTCCGCCCTCGACGTCGGCACCGGATCGGGCATCCAGGCGCTGCACGCCTCCCGGCACGCGACCCGGGTCACCGCCACCGACGTCAACCCGCGCGCCCTGGACTTCACCCGTCTGACGCTGGCCCTGTCGGGCGCACCGGAGGCCGAGCTGCTCACCGGGTCCCTCTTCGAACCGGTCGGCGAGGCGACGTACGACCTGATCGTGTCGAACCCGCCGTTCGTGATCTCCCCGGGTGCCCGGCTGACGTACCGCGACGGCGGAATGGGCGGCGACGACCTGTGCCGGACCCTGGTCCAGGGGGCCGGAGCACGGCTCAACCCGGGCGGGTACGCGCAGTTCCTCGGCAACTGGCAGCACGTCGAGGGCGAGGACTGGCGCGACCGGCTGCGCTCCTGGGTGCCGCAAGGCTGCGACGCCTGGATCGTGCAGCGTGACGTGCAGGACGTGACGCAGTACGCGGAGCTGTGGCTGCGCGACGCGGGCGACCACCGGACCGACCCCGAGGAGTACGCGCGGCGGTACGAGGACTGGCTGGACGAGTTCGAGGCCCGCAAGACGAAGTCCGTCGGCTTCGGCTGGATCACCTTGCGCCGGTCGGACGCCGCCGAGCCCTCGATCGTGGTCGAGGAGTGGCCGCACACGGTGGAGCAGCCGCTCGGCGAGGCGGTGCTCGCCCACTTCGCCCGCCAGGACTACCTGCGGGAACACGATGACGCGGCGCTGCTGGAGGCGTACTTCGTGCTGGCCGAGGAAGTCGTGCAGGAGCAGGTCGGCGCGCCCGGCGCGGAGGACCCCGAGCACGTGGTGCTCCGGCAGAACCGCGGGATGCGGCGCGCCACCAAGGTCGACACGGTCGGCGCGGGCTTCGCCGGAGTGTGTGACGGCTCACTGACCGCGGGCCGGATCCTCGACGCGATCGCGCAGCTGGTGCAGGAGGATCCGGTGGTGCTGCGGGACCGGACGCCCGAGTCCATCCGGATGCTGGTCGAGCAGGGATTCCTGGAGCCGGGGCGGGGCCCCGCGCACTAGCGGCGCCGGGATGTAACCCGGAGTTCGCCCGCTGTATCCCCGGGGCTGGCAGTGTCCTGCGCAGCGGGTTCCGGGGGGAATCCCGAGGGTGGCCCGGGGGTAGGGGGAGCGGCACGGAAAACGGTCCGGCGATCTTCGCGCCGGCCGTGTTCCTGCTGTTCGGGGCCGCTCTGCCAGCCTGGACGGGGGCGCGCGCCCTGCACCGCGAGCCGGTGGCCGAGAGCGTGCGCCCCCGCCGTGGCGGCCGCGCTGATCCGGCTCGCCGAAGGGGGCTCGCCGGCGGGGGCTCGCCGGCCTCGGGGCGTGGTGCCTCGCCCGGCTCCGACACCGGAGTGCGAGGGTCCGTACGAGGGCCCGGTTCGGCCCCGATCCGGCCGGGAAAGCCGACGTGGGACGGGGTGCGGGAGCGGCGCCGGACGGCCCCGCGGCCACCCGGCCCGGTGATCGGGAACGCCCCGGCGCGGCATCCGGGCGGCAGAAACGGCACTTGTCGGGTTACCGTTCGAGTGGCCGTTGCGGGCTTCTGCCGTTTGACACGGGGGCGGGTTGTACCGTCACACTCCGCAGCGTCGCCGTACCGCGACCGAGTGCCGACCGGAGAGAAGAGCCAAGTTGTCCCCGACTAGCGAGACCGCAAAGGGCGGCCGCCGACTCGTCATCGTCGAGTCCCCAGCCAAGGCGAAGACGATCAAGGGCTACCTCGGCCCGGGATACGTCGTCGAGGCGAGCGTCGGGCACATCCGCGACCTCCCGAGCGGCGCGGCCGAGGTTCCCGACAAGTACACCGGTGAGGTCCGCCGTCTCGGCGTCGACGTCGAACACGACTTCGCGCCGATCTACGTCGTCAACGCGGACAAGAAGGCCCAGGTCAGGAAGCTCAAGGAGCTGCTGGCCGAGTCCGACGAACTCTTCCTCGCCACCGATGAGGACCGCGAGGGCGAAGCCATCGCGTGGCACCTGCAGGAAGTCCTCAAGCCCAAGGTCCCCGTCCACCGGATGGTCTTCCACGAGATCACCAAGGACGCGATCCGCGACGCCGTCGCCAACCCGCGCGAGCTGAACCAGCGCATGGTCGACGCCCAGGAGACCCGCCGCATCCTCGACCGCCTCTACGGCTACGAGGTCTCGCCGGTCCTGTGGAAGAAGGTCATGCCGAAGCTGTCGGCGGGCCGCGTGCAGTCGGTGGCCACCCGTCTCGTCGTCGAGCGGGAGCGCGAGCGCATCGCCTTCCGCTCCGCCGAGTACTGGGACCTGACCGGGACCTTCTCCACCGGCCGCGCCGGTGACGCCTCCGACCCCTCGACGCTGGTCGCCCGCCTGAACACGGTGGACGGCAAGCGCGTGGCGCAGGGCCGCGACTTCGGCTCGAACGGGCAGCTCAAGAGCGAGGTGCTGCACCTCGACGAGGCGAACGCTCGGGCGCTCGCCGCCGCGCTGGCGGACGCCTCGTTCGCCGTCCGCTCGGTCGAGTCCAAGCCGTACCGCCGTTCCCCGTACGCCCCCTTCCGTACGACGACGCTCCAGCAGGAGGCCTCGCGCAAGCTGGGCTTCGGTGCGAAGGCGACGATGCAGGTGGCGCAGAAGCTGTACGAGAACGGCTTCATCACCTACATGCGTACCGACTCCACCACGCTGTCCGACACCGCGGTGTCGGCGGCGCGGGCGCAGGTCACCCAGCTCTACGGGGCCGACTACCTGCCGGAGAAGCCGCGCGTCTACGCGGGCAAGGTCAAGAACGCGCAGGAGGCGCACGAGGCGATCCGGCCTTCGGGTGATCGTTTCCGCACCCCGGCCGAGACGGGTCTGACCGGCGACCAGTTCCGCCTGTACGAGCTGATCTGGAAGCGGACCGTCGCCTCCCAGATGAAGGACGCGGTCGGCAACAGCGTCACCGTGAAGATCGGCGGCCGGGCCTCCGACGGACGCGACGCCGAGTTCACCGCCTCCGGCAAGACGATCACCTTCCACGGCTTCATGAAGGCGTACGTCGAGGGCGCGGACGACCCGAACGCCGAGCTCGACGACCGCGAGAAGCGCCTGCCGCAGGTCGCGGAGGGCGACGCGCTCGCCGCCGAGGAGATCACGGCGGACGGGCACTCGACCAAGCCGCCGGCCCGCTACACCGAGGCCTCGCTGGTCAAGGAGCTCGAAGAGCGCGAGATCGGCCGCCCGTCGACGTACGCGTCGATCATCGGCACGATCCTCGACCGCGGCTACGTCTTCAAGAAGGGCACGGCGCTCGTGCCGTCCTTCCTGTCGTTCGCCGTGGTCAACCTGCTGGAGACGCACTTCGGCCGGCTCGTCGACTACGACTTCACCGCGAAGATGGAGGACGACCTCGACCGCATCGCGCGGGGCGAGGCCCAGTCCGTGCCGTGGCTGAAGCGCTTCTACTTCGGCTCGGAGGACGCGACCGAGGTCGTGCCGGCCGACGGGGACCACCTGGGCGGTCTGAAGGAGCTGGTCACGGACCTGGGCGCGATCGACGCCCGGGAGATCTCCTCCTTCCCGGTCGGCGAGGGCATCGTGCTGCGCGTCGGCCGCTACGGGCCGTACGTGGAGCGGGGCGAGAAGGACGCGGAGGGCCACCAGCGCGCCGACGTCCCCGACGACATGGCCCCGGACGAGCTGACGGTCGGGTACGCGGAGGAGCTGTTCGCGAAGCCGAGCGGCGAGTTCGAGCTGGGCAAGGACCCCGTCAGCGGCAACGAGATCGTCGCCAAGGACGGCCGCTACGGACCGTACGTGACGGAGATCCTGCCCGAGGGCACCCCGAAGACGGGCAAGAACGCGGTCAAGCCGCGCACGGCCTCGCTCTTCAAGTCGATGTCCCTCGACACGGTGACCCTGGACGAGGCACTGAAGCTGATGTCGCTGCCGCGCGTGGTCGGCGCGGACGCCGAGGGCGTGGAGATCACGGCCCAGAACGGCCGCTACGGCCCGTACTTGAAGAAGGGCACGGACTCGCGGTCCCTGGAGACCGAGGACCAGCTCTTCTCGATCACGCTCGACGAGGCGCTCGCGATCTACGCACAGCCGAAGCAGCGGGGCCGGGCCGCGGCCAAGCCGCCGCTGAAGGAACTGGGCACGGACCCGGTGAGCGAGAAGCCGGTGGTCGTCAAGGACGGCCGCTTCGGTCCGTACGTGACGGACGGCGAGACGAACGCGACGCTGCGGCGGGACGACGACGTCGAGACCATCACGCCGGAGCGGGGCTACGAGCTGCTCGCGGAGAAGCGCGCGAAGGGCCCCGCCAAGAAGACGGCGAAGAAGGCGCCCGCCAAGAAGGCCCCGGCGAAGAAGGCGACAGCGACGAAGACCGCCGCCGCGAAGAAGACGACGGCGGCCAAGAAGACGACCGCGAAGAAGACGACCGCGAAGAAGACCGTGGCCAAGACGGCGGTGGCCGAGAAGACCGCCGCCGCGCCCGCGGACGAGTAGGACGAACAGGACGAACCGTCCGTACGAAGAGCCCCGTGCCCGACCGGTACGGGGCTCTTCGTCCGCCCGAGCCGGATCCGGCCCCGCCGGCGTGCGCGGCGCGGGGTCCGGGGCCGGGGCGGGAGCGCCGGGAAGGCGGGTCCGGGAAGGTGGGTCCGGAGTCACACCCGGCCTTGTCCACAGGCTTCCGCACCCGCCAAGCGCAGCGGATAGGCTGGGCGGATGACGCGAGCCGAGCAGCCAACGGTCGTGACCGCCCCGGCGAACCCCACCTACGACGAAGCCCTAGCCGCGGATTCCCGCGAGCGTGCGGTGCGCGCACTGCTGCGCACCCCCAGGCTGCGCCGGCTGTGGAGCGCGCAGCTGGTGAGCGGCATCGGAGACGCCCTCGCCCTGCTGGTGCTGGTGCTGCTGGCCCTCCAGGCCGCGGCCACGGAAGGGGCCTTCGGCGGCGGATACCGCGGCGCGGCCCTCGCCGTCGCCGCCGTCTTCGGGGTCCGGATCCTCGCCACCCTGCTCTTCGGCGCGGTCCTCCTCGGCCCGTTCGCCGGGCTCCTCGGCTCGGGCGGCAAGCTGGACCGCCGCTGGACGATGATCGGCGCCGACGGGGTCCGCATCGGCCTCTTCGTCGTCGCGCCGCTCTGGCTCGACTGGATCCCGGCCCACGCGCTCACCGCGCTGCTGGCCACCGTCTTCGTCTCCGGCGCCGCCGAGCGGCTGTGGACGCTCGCCAAGGAGAGCGCGGCGCCCGCCCTGCTGCCCGCGCCGCCGCCGGAGGGCGCGACCGTACGACCGCTCCCGGACCACCTGGACGCGCTGCGGCGGCTGACCCTGCGTACGGCTTTCGCGGCGCTCCCCGTCGCCGCGGCCGCGCTGCTCGCCGCGACCCTCGTGGGCAAGGCGCTCGGCCTCGGCGTGGACTGGTTCGCCGCGAACCAGGCCGCCCTCGGCTCGTACGTGGCCGCCGGACTGTTCGCCGCGTCGGTCTCGCTGCTGCTCCCGCTGGTGCTGCCCACCGGGGCGACCCCGCGCCCGCGTTCCCCGCTGGAGGGCCTGCGCGCCCCCAAGGCGGGCGACCGCCCCGACAAGGGCCGTACGGGCGCCATCCCCCTGCTGGTCCTCAGCTGCGCAGCGGTCGCCGGAGCGGTGTCCTGCGCCGTGGCCGTGGCCGTCCTGCACGCCTTCGACCTGGGCGGTGGCCCGGCCGCCTTCGCGCTGTTCGTCCTCGCGCTGGTCGGCGGCACCGCCGTCGGAATCCGCGCCACCCAGGCCGGCAAGGTCCTGCCCGGCCTGTCCCGGCGCCGGCTGCTGGCCCTCGCCATAGCGGTGACCGGGCTCGCGCTGCTGCTGACCGGC
Organism: Streptomyces sp. NPDC005533; assembly: GCF_042871845.1. NCBI lineage: Bacteria > Bacillati > Actinomycetota > Actinomycetes > Kitasatosporales > Streptomycetaceae > Streptomyces > Streptomyces sp. NPDC005533. The sequence goes on from NZ_JBIAJH010000003.1 coordinate 207,218, forward strand.
CTCGTCCCGGACACCGCGACCGTGCTCTTCCTCTCGCTGCTCGCCGGCGTCGCCGCGGGCATCGCCGCCAACGCCGGCCACACGCTGCTGGACCAGGAGACCGAGGAGTTCCGCCGGGCCCGGGTCACCGAGCACCTCCAGGCGGTCGTACGGGTGGCGGTGGCGCTCGGCGCCGTCGGCGCTCCGGCGCTCGCCGCGCTGATCGGCCCGCACCGGCTGACCGGCGCCGAGGTCGTCTTCGCGCACGGCGGCGCCGCCTTCACCCTGATGCTGGTCGGCGCCCTGCTGCTGCCGGTGGCCGTCGTGGTGCTCACCAAGGCCGACGACCGCAGCGGCGTACCCCTGCGGCGCGACCTGCGCGAGGCGCTGCGCGGCGGGGAGCCGGTGCAGGCCGCGTCCGACACCGGGTTCTTCATCGCCCTGGAGGGCGGCGACGGCGCCGGCAAGTCCACCCAGGTCGAGGCGCTGGCCGCCTGGATCCGGGACAAGGGCCACGAGGTCGTCGTGACCCGCGAGCCCGGGGCGACCCCCGTGGGCAAGCGGCTCCGCTCGATCCTGCTCGACGTGTCCTCCGCCGGACTCTCGAACCGCGCCGAGGCGCTGCTGTACGCCGCCGACCGCGCGGAACACGTGGACACCGTGGTGCGCCCGGCCCTGGAGCGCGGCGCGGTCGTCATCTCGGACCGTTACATCGACTCCTCGGTGGCCTACCAGGGCGCCGGCCGTGACCTGTCCCCGACCGAGATCGCGCGGATCTCGCGCTGGGCGACCGACGGGCTCGTGCCGAACCTGACCGTCCTGCTCGACGTGTCGCCGGAGGCGGCGCGGGAGCGCTTCACGGAGGCACCGGACCGGCTGGAGTCGGAGCCGGCGGAGTTCCACCAGCGGGTGCGCTCCGGCTTCCTGACGCTCGCCGCGTCCGACCCCGGGCGCTACCTGGTGGTCGACGCGGGCCAGGACCCGGACTCGGTGACCACCGTCGTGCGCCACCGCCTGGACCGGATGCTCCCGCTCTCCGAGGCCGAGGTGGCCGCCCAGGCGGAGGCCCGGCGCCTCGCCGAGGAGGAGGCCCGGCGCAAGGCCGAGGAAGAGGCGGCCCGCAAGGCGGAGGAAGCGCGGCTCCGGGCCGAGGAGGAGGCCCGGCTGGCGCGCGAGGCCGAGGAAGCACGGATCAAGGCGGAGGCCGAGGCCGCGCGCAAGGCCGCCGAGGAGCGGCAGCGCGCCGAGGAGGAGGCCCGGGCCAGGGCCGAGGCCGAGCGGCTGCGCGCGGAGGCCGAGGAGAAGGCCCGCGCTGCGGAGGCCGAGCGGCTGCGCCGGCAGGCCGAGGAAGAGGCCCGGCTGCGGGCCGAGGCCGAGGAGCGGCGGCTGGAGAAGCAGCGGCGCGCCGAGGAGGCCCTGCTGAAGGCCGAGGAGGCCCGCCGGCTGGTGGAGGCCGCGTCGGCCGAGGCGGCGGCGAAGGCCGCGGCCGCGGCTGCCGCTGCGGAGGCCGCTGCGGCTTCGGCGGCTGCCCCGGCGCCTGCGCCTGCTCCGGCTCCCACGCCGGCTCCTGCGCCCGCCCCGGCTCCCAAGGTGCCCATGACGAAGGAGCCGCACCCGGACGACGCGGTGACGGTCGAGACGCCGGTGGTCAAGCGGGTCGTCCAGCCGGACGACGTCACCCAGACCGTCCCGGTGCCGAAGGTCGAGCGGGCGTCCGCCGAGGAGACGGCCGTACTGCCCCCCGTCCGCCCGGTCGACGAGACGGCGGTGCTGCCGCCGGTCCGCCCGGCCGCAGCCCCGCAGGGCGGCGACGCCGGCGCCGCCTCCAGCCGGTCCCGGTCCGCTTCGCGGCCGACGGCCCGGCGCCCCGAGGAGGACCCGGCCGACCGGGTGCCCTCGGGCATCTTCCGTGACTCGACCAACGACCGGACGCGGGAGCTCCCCGTGCTCGGCGAGGACGGCCGGCCGAAGCGGCCGCGCCCGGACTGGGCCGAGGAGACCCCGCTGGACGATCTGCCGACGCTGGCGGACGAACTGCTGGGCCGCCACCGGGACGACGAGGACGACGAGGGCGAACGGGAACCGCGCCGCCGCTGACCTCGGGGCGGACCGGATTGTCAGTGGCGCCCGCCACAATGGGTGTACGGAGAGTGAAAGGTGGTGGGCGGGATGCCCGTATGGGACGACCTGGTGGGACAGGAGAGGGTCCAGGCCCAGCTGTCCGCCGCCGCCCGCGACGCCGACGCCCTGGTCACGGCCATCACGAACGGAACCGCCCCGCCCGAGGCGTCCAAGATGACCCATGCCTGGCTGTTCACCGGTCCGCCCGGAGCCGGGCGGGTCACCGCCGCCCGGGCCTTCGCGGCCGCCCTGCAGTGCACCAGCCCCGACCGCGCCCTCGGGGGTGAGCCCGGCTGCGGGTTCTGCGACGGCTGCCACACCACGATGGTCGGCACGCACGCGGACGTCTCCACCGTCGTCGCGGTCGGCAGCCAGGTCCTCGTCGCCGACATGCGGGACACGGTCCGCAAGTCCTACACGTCCCCCGCCACCGGCCGCTGGCAGGTCATCCTGGTCGAGGACGCCGAGCGGCTGAACGAGAAGTCCGCGAACGCGGTCCTCAAGGCCGTGGAGGAGCCCGCGCCCCGTACGGTCTGGTTGCTGTGCTCGCCCTCCGTGGAGGACGTGCTGCCCACGATCCGCTCCCGCTGCCGCCACCTCAACCTCAGCACCCCGTCGGTCGCCGCCGTCGCCGACATGCTGGTCCGGCGGGACGGCGTGGAGCCGACGGTCGCCCTGGCCGCCGCCAGGGCCACGCAGGGGCACGTGGACCGCGCCCGTCGGCTGGCCACCGACGAGGAGGCCCGGGCGCGCAGGGCGACGGTCCTGAAGCTGCCGCTGCGGGTGGACGACGTCGGAGCCTGCCTGAAAGCCGCGCAGGAGCTCTGCGACACCGCCGCCGAGGACGCCAAGCAGGTCGCGGAGGAGGTCGACACCAAGGAGACCGAGGAGCTGCGGGCCGCGCTCGGCGCCGGAGCGGGCGCCGGCAGCCGGATGCCGCGCGGCACGGCGGGCGTGATGAAGGAGCTGGAGGACCGGCAGAAGCGCCGCCGGACCAGGACCCAGCGCGACACCCTCGACGTGGCACTGAGCGACCTCACCGGCTTCTACCGGGACGTCCTGGCCCTGCAGCTCGGCTCGTCCGTGGCCATCGCCAACGAGGAGATACGGCACGACCTCGACCGGATCGCACGGGCCTCGGGCCCGGAGCGGACCCTGCGCCGGATCGAGGCGATCATCGCCTGCCGCGAGGCCCTCGACCGCAACGTCGCCCCCCTCCTCGCGGTCGAGGCGATGACGATGGCACTGCGCGCGGGCTGACCGGCCGCCGGGCCGCAACCGGGCTGCCGTCGGGCCACCGCCGGGCGAGGGTTTGTCCGCTGCCCGGCCGTCGTCGCGGATCCACACCCGGTTGACGGACTCACCCGTATGGGCGGACCGGCCGCCACGGCCGGGAGGGGCCCGCTCCGTGCGCCGCCCGGCGGGGGCCACGTTAGGCCCGCAGCCGTCCGGCCGCGGAAGAGCCCCCCGGCGCCCTCCGGCGGCCGTACGCTCCGGGGATGGACACCAGTCGCCTGCTGCGTACGACCGGGACCGTGATCGCAGCCGCCGGGTTGCTGCTCTCCGGGTGCACCTCGGGCGGCCTGGACGCTCCCCGCGCCGTCGCGGGCGGTTCGGACGGCCCGCGCGCCGAGCCCTCCGGGACGCCGGCCGGCCGGTGGTCGGCCCGGCCGTCACCCGACGGCGCCGCGCTGCGCCCGTACTACGAGCAGAAACTGACCTGGCGGGACTGCGGTGTCCCCGGATTCCAGTGCTCCACGATGAAGGCCCCCCTGGACTACGCGAACCCCCGCTCCGGCCAGGACGTCGACATCGCGGTGGCGCGCCGGGTGGCCACCGGTCCCGGCAAACGGCTCGGCTCGCTCGTGGTCAACCCGGGCGGCCCGGGTGGCTCGGGCATCGGCTACCTGCAGGCGTACGCGGGCATCGGCTACCCCGCGCCGGTCCGCGCCCGGTACGACATGGTCTCCTTCGACCCGCGCGGGGTGGACCGCAGCAGCCCCGTCGAGTGCCTGACCGGCCCGGCCATGGACGCCTACACGCAGGTGGACCAGACGCCGGACGACCCGGCCGAGCGGGCCGCGCTGGTGGCCGCCTTCAAGAAGTTCGCGGCCGGCTGCCACGAGCGCTCGCAGCGGGTGCTGCCGCACGTCTCCACCGTCGACGCCGCCCGCGACATGGACCTGCTGCGCGCCGTGCTCGGCGACAAGAAGCTCAACTACGTCGGGGCCTCGTACGGCACCTTCCTCGGGGCGACGTACGCCGACCTGTTCCCGGACCGCGTCGGCCGACTGGTCCTGGACGGTGCGATGGACCCCACCCGGTCCGCGATCGACCTGAACCGGGATCAGACGGCAGGGTTCGAGACGGCCTTCACCTCCTTCGCCAAGGACTGCGCGAAGCAGCCCGACTGCCCGCTCGGCAAGGGCGACCCGGACGCGGTGGCGGCGCGCCTGAAGGAGTTCTTCCGCAAGGTCGACGCCCAGCCGGTGCCCAGCGGGGACGCGGACCGCCCGCTCGGCGAGTCCCTCGCCACGACCGGGGTGATCGCGGCGCTGTACGACGAGAGCGCCTGGCCGCAGCTGCGCGAGGCGCTCACGGCGGCGATGAACGGCGACGGGTCGGGCCTGCTCAGCCTGGCCGACAGCTACTACGAGCGCGACGCGGACGGCAAGTACGCCAACCTGATGTTCGCGAACGCCGCCGTGAACTGCCTCGACCAGCCCCCGGCCTTCAAGGACCCGGCCGCGGTCGATGCCGCGCTGCCCTCCTTCGAGAAGGCCTCTCCGGTCTTCGGCGCGGGTCTGGCCTGGGCCTCGCTGAACTGCGCGTACTGGCCGGTGGCGGCCACGGGCAGGCCGGAGAAGCTGACCGCGAAGGGCGCCCAGCCGATCGTGGTGGTGGGCACCACCAGGGATCCGGCGACCCCGTACAAGTGGGCGCAGGCGCTCGCCGGCCAGCTCGATTCGGGCACCCTCCTCACCTATGACGGCGACGGCCACACGGCGTACGGGCGCGGCAGCGACTGCATCGACACCGCGATCAACCGCTACCTGCTGGAGGGCAAGGCGCCGGCGGACGGCAAGAAGTGCTGAGGCCGCCGCCCCGGTAATGGACTTGCCCGTGCCGGGCCGTGGACGGTGAAATCCGGCCATGAGCAGAATGGCGCAGGTCCTCGTGCTGGCCCGGTACGAGAACGAGGTGATGGAGCCGCTGACGCGGTACGACGAGTCACGCAGCTGGCGCGGCCGGTTCGAGCGGATACCCGACTGGTTCGTCGGCGGGTGGTTCCTGGAGTTCTACCGGGAGAGCCAGCGCGCGGGGATCCTGAAGGACCTGGAGGGGCTGCCGTGGAATTCGCCCGAGTGCGTGCAGGTCATGCTCCACGACGAGGAGGACGACTGCTTCGGGCTGTGGATGTTCCGTGAGGGGCGGCTGGTGGAGGTGCCGCTTCCGGGCACGGAGCGCTTCCACAAGCCGGCCCCGGCCACCCAGGAGTACCCGCCGAGCCCCGGCTTCCTGTGGCGCACGGACGTCGGCCACACCTGGCTGCCCGAACAGACCCCGAAGGAACTGCGGGACCCGCGCCCGGCCTGGTAGGGATCCGGAAGACGGTGAACGGCATGACCGGGGCGCCGCCGACGCCGGCAGCGGGCTGGCGCACCGCCCGGCGAGCCTCGCCCAACGCCCGGCGGACGCACAGCAGGCGATGCCCCGAATACGGCGTATCCGTCCCGGTCTGTGACCTCCGCCTCACCCCCGCAGAACCCGGTTCAGGGCACCCGTCCACACCCTGTAGACTTGGCGCCGCTGCTGATGAGCGCCCCTCTTCGAGGGAATACTTGTCAAACCAGCGGTGCCGCCTTAGCTCAGTTGGCCAGAGCAACGCACTCGTAATGCGTAGGTCTCGGGTTCGAATCCCGAAGGCGGCTCTGTAGAAGCCCCAGGACTCACTCGCCGTGACCTGGGGCTTTTGCTATTTTCCGGATCGTGCGCCGCCGACGTGCGCCTCGCCCATCCGGCGCATCGCCTCCCGTGAGAGCGCACAGCTGTGGGCAGCCGCGCTTGTAGCCCTTGTGGGCCGAGCAGTTGGCCGGGCACGGCCGACGCCGGGGCACGTCGAGTCTGCGGACTGGTCCGCCTGCCGGGAATCGGATCGCCGTCAACGGGGTTGCTGGGGGATAAACCGTCATTGGAGGGCCATGCGAGCGATTCAGGTGCACGAAGTGGGCGGTCCCGAGGTGTTGCAGGAGGCCGAGGTGGAGCAGCCGCGGCCGGGTCCGGGCGAGGCGCTCGTGGAGGTCGCCGCATCCGGGGTCAACTTCCTCGACGTCTACCACCGCGAAGGCCGGTACAGCCTCCCGCTGCCCTTCACCCCGGGCGCCGAGGGCGCCGGCACGGTCGTCGAAGTGGGACCCGGCGTCGCTGACGTCGCAGTCGGGGACCGGGTCGGTTGGGTGGAGATCCCCGGCACGTATGCCGAGCGGGCCGTCGTGGACGCCTCCCGGCTGGTGCCGCTGCCCGACGACATCGGCTTCGAGACAGCCGCCGCCGTGCTCCTCCAAGGCATGACCGCGCACTATCTCATCAAGGACGCCTACCCGGTTCAGGGGGGCGACACAGTGCTCGTGCATGCGGCTGCCGGTGGCATGGGGCTGCTTCTGACCCAGCTCATCACCCATCTCGGCGGCAGGGTGATCGGCACCACGTCGACCACGGCGAAGGCCGAGCTGGCGAAGCGGGCCGGGGCCGCCGAGGTGATCCTCTCCTCCGCAGTCGACGATCTCGCAGCCGAGGTGAGGCGGCTCAACGGCGGTCAGGGACTGCCGGTCGTCTTCGACGGCGTCGGCGCGCACACCTTCGACGCGAGCCTCGCCAGCCTGCGCACCCGCGGCCATCTCGTGCTCTTCGGCGCGGCGAGTGGTGCCGTGCCGCCGTTCGATCCGATGCGGCTCGCCCAGGGCGGTTCGCTGACCCTGATCCGGCCCAGCCTCGGGCACTACATCGCCGATCGGTCGGAGCTGCTCCGACGGGCCGCCGATGTGTTCGAGTGGGTGCGTTCCAAGGCTCTCGAGGTCACCGTGACGGGCCGCTACGCCTTGTCCGAGGCCGCCCGGGCCCACAGTGATCTGGAGGCTCGGCGTACGACCGGCAAGCTGCTCCTCGTACCCGGTGCGGCCGCTGTCGGACGCCGCGAGGAGACGCAGAGCTGATCGCGGGTGACGAGGTCGGGCACCCGGCAGGCCGAGATCAAGCTACGGGGTGGGGGTGGCCGTGGGGGTCGCCGTGGGGGTGAGGCGGACGGTGCTGAGGATGCGCATGATCAGGGAGTCGGGGACGGCGCCGGGGACGCCGGTGCGGCCGTAGAAGTCCCAGGCCGCGAAGGCGCCCGCGGAGTTCTTGAAGGCGAAGACGATCGACTGGCCGTCGCCGGCGCAGCGGTGGGGTTGTTCGGCGCCCTCGGAGTGGGCTTTGACGTAGGTGCCCTTGAGGCCGTACCGCGTCGTGTACTCCACGGGCTTGTCCCACTTCACGACGCTCTTGTCGGGCTGGGTGAAGGCGGCGTAGACCCAGGTCGGGGCGTTCTTCTCGGCGACCTCGGTGGTGTCCTTGGCGCCTTCGGCGCCCTTGGTGCCGACGCTGCCGAGCGGGAAGTCGGAGACCACGCCGTCGCCGTCGCCGTCGATGCTGCACCACTGGGACTTGTAGAAGGCGGGCGCCGTGTGTCCGATGAGGAGCTTGTCGGGGTCTTTGTCGTCCCCGTGGCCGCTGAAGACGTCCGGCGAGAGGACCTCCCAGTCCGGCGGGACGTCGAACGAGGTGCCGTGCTTGGGGTTGACCACCGTCTTCCAGCCCGCGATCAGCGGTTTCGACGGGTCCGGGGGGCCGTCCTGCTCGTCCCTGGCCATGATGACGGCCGTCACCGCGGCGATGGCCCCCACGGCCATCAGAGCCGTGAGCGCCATCATGAGCCGGTTGGTGCGCTTCTGCGGCGGCTGGGGCGACTGGGGCGACTGGGGGGCTTGCGCGGGGTGCGGGGGATGGGGGAGGGGCGGCTCGTACAGGGCGCCCGGCTCGTTCGGCTGTTGGTACGGGTTCTGCACGTGCCCCTCCTGGGGTGCGGGACTGCGGGACGCTACTTGCCGAACGAGAGGATCGCGCGGCTCTTCTTCTTGGGCTCCGGGCTGTAGACCCGGCCGTTGAGCAGGAACACTCGTCCGCCCGACCAGGTGGTGCGGATGCCGTGGGAGTAGAAGACGCTCGCCGCTCCGGCGGACACGGCCGGGCTCTGCAGGACGGGCTGCGAGGCGCCGTCCGCCGGTGCCAGCGAGACGACCGAGGCCGCCGCGCCGCTGCCGGGGGAGACGTACACGAGGACCCTGCCCTCCTCGATCGCCAGCGGCCACATGGTGCGGTTCTTGGGCTGCTCCGCGGTGCGCCACCGCTCCTTGCCCGTGTTCAGGTCGACGGCGACGACCTGGTTGGTCTCCTCGGTGTCCAGGGTGGCGGCGGGCTTGCCGGCGCCGATGTAGAGGGTGTCGGCGTCGGCCACCGCGGCGTAGCACTCCTGGTGCCTGCCCGCGTTGCCGAAGCCGTTGCACCGGCCGCTGACCCCGAACGCGGCGGGGCCCTGCGAGCGGACCTTGCCGTCGGCCGCGAACGCCGTGATGTTCCAGGTCTTGCGGTCCTCGTGGTGCGCGGCGACCACCACCGGGTTCACGGAGAGCACCCGGCCGACGGTCCAGCCCTTGTCGTACTTGTAGGCCCACTTGGAAGCGCCCGTGGCCGGATCCAGCTCCTCGACCATCGACTGGCCGCGCGCGGTGGGGTCCTTCAGGTCGAAGCAGTTGCGGACGCCGATCAGCCGGGACCCCCCGGCAAAACCGGACGGGGTGCATCCGTCCGTCTTCGACGTGCCGAAGAGCTTCCTGCCGTCGGTGACCGAGAAGCCGCTCATGACCGCAGACCGGGCGAGGGCCACGGTGTCACCGCTGATCGCGATCTCGAACTCGTTCGAGGAGTCGTACGCGTTCTCCGCCGGCACCGCCACCTTCCATCCGGTTTTGCCCGTGGCGAGGTCGATCAGCTGGAGGTGTGTGCAGTGCGAGCTGTCCGAGCCGCTCTCCTTCAGCCCGACGACCAGTTTGCCGTCCGCGGTCGGGGCCGGCGGAACCGCGCAGAGCGGGGTCGGGAGCGGGATCTTCCACTTGTCCTGGCCGTCGGCCGCACCGTAGGCGGTGATCTCGGTGGCGATCGCCTTGACCACCGCGTCGCCCACCCGCCACGGGCCGTACTGGCCGGTCCCCGAGCCGCCGAGCTCGATCTGGTTGTCGCGCAGCCAGACCTTGGCCTCACCGGGTTTGATGCCGGCGTTGGGGTCATAGGTGTCGGGGCCGACGCCGGGGCCCTTGCCGTCGCCCTTGTCGATCGAGGGCGAGGACGAGGGCTCGGCCCGGGAGGACCCGTCGCGGCCGTCGCCGACCGCGAAGTACACACCGCCGCCGACGGTGAGCAGGACGGCCACGCCCAGTGCCGTCAGGACGGCCGGCCGGCGCTTGAACCGGCCGCCGAGGCCACCACCCGCCGCGGAGCCCCCGGAGGCCGGAACCGGCAGTGCCGGTGCCGGCGGCTGTGGCTGCGCCGCCGCGGGCGGCTGCGGCCGCGGCTGCGGTTCGAACGGTTCGGGCGGGGGTCCGAAGCCGCCGCGCCACTGCTCATCGCTCATGGGGAGAGTGTGGCCGGTACAGGACCCTTTCTAGAATAGATTTTTAGACTTCTTCGCCGTGCCCCTTCAGGTCGCCCGGCCGGGGCCGCAGGGCTACGTTGGACTGAGTGGGCTCCTGTCCTGGTGTGCGAGGAGGCCGGGTATGACTACGCATCGGCGCAGGTCGGCAGTGTTCGCAGCGGTGGTGGCGGTGGCGGCCGGCCTCTTGGCACCGCCCGCCGCGGCCGCGGTCGGACCGGCGGCCGCGTACGCGCGGGACGCGACGGCGCCCGCCCCGACGGTGACGGTCCCGGTTCCGTCGCCCACGCCCGCCTCCGGCGCGTTTCCGCAGCTGACCCCCGCCGTGGCCCGGCAGTTGGACGACGCGGTCCGCAAGGTGATGACCGAGGCGAAGGTGCCCGGGGTGATCGTGGCCCTGTCGGCGCCGGGCAAGGGCGAGTACGTACGGGCCTTCGGCGTCGCCGACAAGGCGACGGGCGCGCCGATGACCCCCGGCCTGAACATGCGGATCGGCAGCGAGACGAAGACCTTCACCGTGACCGCACTGCTGGAGCTGGTGGACGACGGCAAGGTCGGACTGGACGACCCGATCGGCAAGTACGTCGCGGGGGTCCCGAACGGCGACCGGATCACCCTGCGCCAGCTGGCGGACATGCGCAGCGGCCTCTTCAACTACTCCGCGGACGAAGAGTTCTTCAAGGCGCTGACCAGTGATCCGCGGCGGCCCTTCACCCCGCAGGAGCTGCTCGCGTACTCCTTCAAGCACCCGGTGCTCTTCGAGCCGGGCGCGAAGTTCTACTACGACAACACCAACCTGATCCTGCTCGGACTGGTGGTGGAGAAGGTCAGCGGGATGCGCCTCGCCGACTACATCGACCAGGAGGTCGTCACACCCGCCGGGCTGAAGCACACGCTGTTCCCGACGGGTGCGGAGTTCCCCGAACCGCACGCCCACGGCTACACGGACCAGACGGCCACCGGCAAGACCGAGGACGCCACCGACTGGAACCCGTCCTGGGGCTGGGCGGCCGGTGCGATGATCTCCGACCTCACCGACATGCGCAGCTGGGCGAAGACCCTGGCGACCGGGACCCTGCTGACCCCCGCCACCCAGGCCGAGCGGCTGAAGGTGATCGACGCGCTCCCGGGCACCGGCTACGGCCTGGGCATCTTCAACGTCCAGGGCTGGATCGGGCACAACGGTTCACTGCCCGGCTACCAGTCGCTGACCGTGTACCTGCCGCAGGCGCAGGCCACGCTGGTCGTGCTGCTCAACACCGACACCGCGTACCAGGGCAGCGAGCCCAGCACGCTGTTCGGCCGGGCGATCACCGAGATCGTGACCCCCGAGCACGTCTTCACCCTGCCCGCCCAGCCCGTCACCGGGCACTGAACGGGCCTCCTCGCGGCCCAACGGTCCTCCCCCGGACCGCTGGTGCGGATCCGCGCCGTCCGTGCACCATGGTCGCGGCGCGAGACACCCTTCAGGGAGATGTGAGACGTACATGAGCGGTCAGGCAGCAGCACGGCAGGACATCCGGTCCCCGCAGGGGGCGGGCGGGGCGGCGGGAGCGGTGGCCGTCCGGGCCGCCGGCGAGGCGGACCTCGACACGGCGGCCGCGCTGTTCCGCGGCTACCTCGACTTCTACGAGGTGGACGTCGAAGACCCGGACGGTCCGCGGGACTTCCTCGCCGAGCGGATCGCGAAGGACGAGTCGCTCGTCCTGCTCGCCGAGGTCCCGGGGCTCGGCACGGTCGGCTTCGCGCAGGTCTACCGCGCCTTCTCGTCCCTCTCCCTGAGCACCGCGTGGGTGCTCAACGACCTCTACGTCGCCCCCGCCGGCCGCCGCACCGGTGCCGGCCGGGCGCTGCTGCGCGACGTGCTGCGCCGGGCCCGCGAGGCCGGGGTGTCGGGCGTACAGCTGGAGACCGCGTACGACAACACGGTCGCGCAGGGGCTGTACGAGGCGGAGGGGTTCGTCCGTGAGGAGTTCCACGTGTACTTCCACGACCTGGGCTGATTGACTCCGACCGCGGGGTGAAACATTCCCGCACGGTCGCCGCGTCAATGGGGTGAGACGGACGCGAGGGGGAACGAATGCGGCACGGTCGCAGAGACGGGTTCCGTGAGTTCGCGGCGGGCCGCTCGGGCCATCTGTACCGGTCGGCATGTCTACTGGCGAGCGGGGACACCCATCTCGCGGAGGACCTGGTCCAGGAGACCCTGGGCCGGATGTACCTGCGCTGGGGGCGGATCTCCCGCATCGACAATCCGGCGGCCTACGCGCAGACGGTGCTGGTGCGGGCCTTCCTCACGCACCAGCGCCGCCGGTCGGCGGGAGAGCGCCCGGTCGGGGAGTTCCCCGACTCGGGTGCGACGGCCGCCGCGGCCGGCGGCGCCGATCCGGAGCTGCGGCTGACGCTGCTGGAGGCGCTGGGGCGGCTGGCCCCCAAGGACCGGGCGGTGCTGGTGCTGCGGTACTGGGAGGACCGCAGCGTCGAGGAGACCGCGGACGCGATGAACGCCAGCTCGGCGGCGGTCCGTACCCGGACCTCACGGGCGTTGGCCCGGCTGCGGGACCAACTGGGCGGGAGCCTCACCGAGTTCGCGGACCTCTGAGGGCGCCGGCACTGCCGGACCGGCCCCCCGGTCCCGTTCCCTCCTCTTCCTCACCCCATCCTTGAAACGGAAGGTCCACTTCCCCATGCCCTTCGAAGATGAACTCGGCGTAGCCCTCCGGCGTGCGGGTGACGGTTTCACGGCCGACCGGGACGCCCTCGCGGAAGCCGGCGAGCAGCGCGGCCGACGGCTGGTGGCGGTGCGCCGCCGGGCCGCCGTCGCCGGCGGATCGGTGCTGGCCCTGGCCCTGATCGCGGCGGCGGGCGCCTACGCCGGCGGTCTGCTCGACGGCAACGCGGGCACTACCTCGGTGTACGTCGCGGCGCCCCCGACCCCGACCGGCGACGACAAGGGGCCGCGGGCCGGCTCGGGCCGCGTCACGGCCGAGCAGATGATCGCGAACCTGCGGGCGCTCCTGCCCGGCGGGCAGCTGACCGGGCCGGTCGGGCGGGGGACCGACGACCAGGTGCCGACGGCCTCCGGCGTGTACGACGACGGGAAGGGCAAGGCGGCCGTCAGCCTCAGCCTCAACCGGGTGGACCCGTACGGGAACCAGGCCCGCGCGGGGACCGAGTGCGGGGACAAGAACCTGGAACGGTACGACTACTGCGGGACCGAGCAGTTGGCGGACGGTTCGACGGTGCTGCTCCACAAGGGCTACGAGTACACGGACCGGCGGGAGGACACCAAGGTCTGGCGGGCCGTGCGCGTGACCCCGCAGGGCTTCATGGTCGAGGCGAACGAGTGGAACGCCCCCGCCGAGAAGGGCGCCGCCGTCTCCCGGAGCAACCCGCCCCTGCCGATCGACCAGTTGAAGACCCTGGTCACCTCGGACCTGTGGTACCCGGCGCTGATGGACCTGCCGGCGGTCGAACCGGAGGCGCAGCCGGCGCCCGAGGCCGGGACGGGGGCGCAGACCCGCACCGGCTCGCCGACCGCGCTGCGGGACCGGCCGGCCGTGGAGGCACTGGAGGAGCTGCTGCCCGGGCTGGGGGTCAGGATCCCGGTCGTCTCCCGGGGCGGGGAGGGCCGTTACGGCTACGTCGTCTTCGACGACGGCAAGGGCAGGTCCCTGCTCCAGCTCAACCTGAGCGAGGACCGGGACTCCGGCCACTCCGGCTTCCCGGGCCCCAACCTGCCGCCGCAGCCGGACGGCACCCTGGTGCGGGTCACGCAGGGCCCCGGCGAGAAGGGGAAGGGCGTGACCGAGTGGAAGGTGGACACGATCCGCACGGACGGGCTGCGGGTGGTGGTCTCCGCCTTCAACACCGCCGACCAGAACGGCACGGCCACCCGGGAGGAGCCCGCGCTGACGCTGGACCGGCTGAAGGCGCTCGCGCTCGCGCCGGGGTGGAACCGCACCCGGAACTAGGCCGTCCCTTTCGGATCTTGCCCGAGCGGATCCTGCCTGACCGGCTCCTGCTCCCCTGGCCGCTGCTGGGAGGTGCCACCGTTCCCGCCGGGTGCTACTTGGCGTCGGCGTAGCACTCGACGACCGCCGTGGTGAAGGGGAACCGGACCGGGGTGTCGCCGAAGGCGATCCGGCCGGCCCGGTCGCCGGCCGCGCGGATCGCCTCCGCGACGGCCTCGGCCTCCTCGGCCGGGCAGTGCACGATCACCTCGTCGTGCTGGAAGAACACCAGCTCGGCGCGCATCCCGGCGGTCGCCTGCCGCAGGGCCGCGAGCAGCAGCAGGGCCCAGTCGGCGGCGCTGCCCTGGACCACGAAGTTCCGGGTGAACCGGCCGCGGGCCCGGGTGTTGGTGGAGGCGTAGCTCGGGGTCCACCCCTCGCCGTCCCCGTCCTGGGGGATCCCGGCCTCGCCGCCGCCCGGACCGCCGTCGCCGTCCCCGTCGTCGTCGCGCGCGGAGACGGGCGGCGGACAGGTGCGGCCGAGCCAGGTCCGTACGAGCCGGCCCTCCTCGCCCGCCTTCGCCGCGTCGTCCACGTACGCCACGGCCCGGGGGAAGCGGCGGCGGAGCGCGGCCAGGTTCTTCAGGCCGTCCCCGGAGGTCTGGCCGTAGACGGCGCCGAGAACGGCGATCTTGGCCTTGTCCCGGTCGCCGGAGAAGCCCTGCCGGGAGACGGCGGTGTAGAGGTCCTCCGGCCGCCCCGCCACCTCCATGAAGGCGGGGTCGCGGGAGATCGCGGCGAGCACCCGCGGTTCCATCTGGTCGGCGTCGGCCACGACGAGCCGCCAGCCGGGGTCGGCCACCACGGCCCGGCGGATCACCTTGGGGATCTGCAGGGCGCCGCCGCCGTTGGTGACCCAGCGGCCGGTCAGGGTGCCGCCGGGGATGAACTCCGGGCGGAAGCGGCCGTCGTGGACCCAGTCCGCGAGCCAGCTCCAGCCGTGGGCGGTGTAGATCCGGTACAGCTTCTTGTACGCGAGCAACGGCTCCACGGCCGGATGGTCCAGCTCCTGGATCTCCCACCGGCGGGTGGACTTGAGCTTGATCCCGGCCTCGGCGAAGGCCTTGATGACGTCGGCCGGCAGCTCGGGGCGCACCCGCCTGCCGAAGGCGGCCGAGACGCGGTCGGCCAGCTCGGCGAGACGCCGGGGCTCCCCGCCGCCCGCGTACCGCTCGCCGAGCAGTTCGGTCAGCAGGGCGCGGTGCACGTCGGCCCGCCAGGGCAGGCCCGCGCGGTTCATCTCGGCGGCGACGAGGAAGGCCGCGGACTCGGCCGCGGTCAGCAGCCGCATCCGGTCGGGGTGGGCGGTGGCAGCGAGCCGTTTCACCTGGTCGGCGTGGACGGCGAGGAGGGCGTCCAGGGGGACGGGGGTCGGCTGCGGGTCGAAGAGGGAGTCCTGGGCGCGGGGCTCGGCGGCGCGCGGGCGCGGATCGGGCGGTACGGGGGCGTGGGTGAGGCGGGCCCAGGCGGCCGCCGCCGAGCGGGGCTCGCCGAAGCGGCCCTCGTGGCCGAGGAGCAGCAGCTCGGCGTCCTCGATGTCGTGGCAGCGCTCGACGCGGGCACCGGCCGCGAGCAGGCGGGGATACACCGCGGCGGTGGACCGCCAGACCCAGCGGGTGCCGGGCGGGGCGGCGCGGACCGCCTCGGCCGGATCGCGGACGCGGAGCCGGGCTCCCTCCGTGGGCGGTACGGGCGTCGCGTGCCACCAGCCGTCGGCGTCCTCGGCGAGGGCCCAGCGGGGGGTGGGGTCGCTCATGGGTGCGAGTGTCCCACCGGGGTCTGACAGGGGCGGTCCCGCCGGGCCGGGCGGGTGCGGCGCCGTTGCCGCGGGCGCCGGCGCCGGACCCTCCCGCGGGACCCCCGGCGCCCCGACCACCGGCGGGCAGGCCGGCCCGCCGGGCCGGAGGTGGGGACATGCCAAGCTGGGAGGTGTGAGAGAGCTTGCCGAGATCGTGGATCGGGCCTTTGCCGCCGCCCTCCATGCCCAGGACGACGCCGGGCTGGACACCGGGGCCTCGATGCTCGTCGCCGATCAGGGGCGGTGGGGCGGGGTCGGGCGGGAGCTGCTGGCGCGCGGGGAGGCGTACGTACGGCAGGGGTGGGAACGGGGGTGGCGGCCCGCGGACGTGCTGCGGCTCGTCCGCCGGGACCTCGACGAGCGGCACCTGCGGATCACCGGGGACCTGATCGCCGCCGAGGCGCGCCGCTACGCCCGGCTTCCCGAGCGGTGGACCGACGCCGAGGTGTGGTGGACCGGCGACGACACGTACGCGGAACGGCTCGCGCAGCGGGAACGGGCGGACCGGTTCACGCTGGCCACCGCCTTCCTGGAGGTGCTGCGGCTGCTGATCCGGCTGCCCTCCATCGAACCGGTGGGTCCCGTTCCCGGGGACCCGGCCGCCGACGCCCTGGAGCACGCGCACATCGAGCCGCGCATGCTGGGCCGGATCCGGGCACTGCTCGCCAAGGCCGAGGCGACCACCTTCCCCGAGGAGGCGGAGGCGCTCAGCGCCAAGGCCCAGGAGCTGATGGCCCGGCACACCGTGGACGAGGCGCTGCTCGCGGCGAGCGGCAGGGGACCGGCCCGGGCGCCCGGGGCCTGCCGGATCGGCGTGGAGCCGCCGTACGAGGAGGCGAAGGCGGTACTGCTCGACGCGGTGGCCACCGCGAACCGCTGCCGGGCGGTGTGGAACAGCGGGTTCGAGTTCTCCACGGTGGTCGGCTTCGAGAGCGACCTGGAGGCGGTCGAGCTGCTGTACACCTCGCTGCTCGTCCAGGGCACGGCGGCGATGACCCGCGCCGAGGCCGCGCAGCGCTCGGGCGGGCGCAAGCGGACTAAGACCTTCAGGCAGTCCTTCCTGCTCGCCTACGCCAGCCGGCTCGGCCACCGGCTCGCCGAGACGGCCGAACACACGGCGAGCGAGGCCCCGGACAACCTGCCCGCGCTCGTGGCGCGCGATGTCGCCGTCACCTCACGGGCCGACGAGATGTTCCCCCGCACCACGACGACCCGGCTGCGCGGCGCCACCGATCACGCGGGCTGGGAGGACGGCACGGCCGCCGCCGACCGCGCCCACATGGGCGGCAGGCGGAAGCCGCTGCCCCGCTAGGTCGTCTCTTTCGGATCCTGCCTGACCGGCAGGATCCGAAAGAGACGACTTAGGGCCTCGGCTCGTCCTCCGCGCGCAGGGCCCGGGCCTCCGACTTCAGGATGCGCACCGATCTGCCCAGTGAGCGGGCCATGTCGGGCAGCCTCTTGGAACCGAACACCAGCAGGCAGACCACGAGGACGATCAGCAGGTGCCAGGGCTGGACGGCGTTGTGGAACACGGGCGCTCCCCTTTCGGACGGTCGGCCCATGGAACACGCAGGCCGGCGGTCCGGACAAATCTGAAGAAGTCCTGAAAGCCTTTGCCCTTCGACCCTGCGGGCGGACCTGTCTGTGATCAACGAACCACCCCGCGTGCACGTGCATCTGCCCGTGCAGCCGCCATTGAACACAGCTATGATCCGGAGGAGTTGACATCTGCACTATCGGGGGCTTCCTGTGGACCACGCGTACAACGGGATGGCAGCTGCAGAACTCGCTTCCTTGTTTGAGCTGACGTGGCAGAAGAGCAGACACAGCAACTCGCAGGGTTCCTGCGTGGAGTTCGCGAAGCTGCCGGGAGGCGACGTCGCCATGCGCAACTCGCGCTTTCCGGACGGACCGGCGCTCGTCTACACGCCGGCCGAGATAGAGGCCCTGCTCCTGGGCGTCAAGGACGGCGAGTTCGATCACTTGATCGGCTGACGGAACGGCGCATTCATCAAGCCATGCACGTGCACTGGCCGGGACCGATCGCAGTGATCGATCCCGGCCAGTGTCGTGCGCCCGTGGCCTGTACCGGCCGGGTCAGTCGTGGAGCAGGAACAGCGCCCAGACCACCTTGCCGGTGAGCCGCCCCGCGAGCGGGTGCCAGCCCCAGCTGTCGCTGTACGAGTCCACCAGGAACAGCCCGCGCCCGGACTCCAGGTCGAAGTTCTCCTCCGTGCGCTCCGGTGAGAAGGCCCCGCCGGGCCGGTCCTCGCTGGGGTCGCGCACCGCGCACACCAGTCGGGTGCTCCACCGCATCAGGTGCAGCCGTACCGGCGGCTCCGGCTCGGCGTCCGCGCCCCGCGCGTCCTGCGGCAGGGCATGGCGCAACGCGTTGGTGACGAGCTCGGAGACGACGAGGGCCACGTCGTCGAAGCGGCCGTCGAGGCCCCACTGGGAGAGCGTCGACCGGGTGAAAGTGCGCGCGCCCCGCACCGCGTCGAACCGTGCGGGCAGAGCGCAGGAGGCGGACCCGGAGACAGCCGTGGGGTCGACCGGGGGAAGCCCCTGCCGTAACGGCTCGAGCATGGTCGATCCATTCGTCCCCATGCGAGGCACTCCCGGGATTCGCGGACGAAGCGGCGGCTTCGTCCAAAGAGAACTGCGGGGTGGGTCCGGCGCCGGCGCGAAGAGCACGCAGGTGCGCGGGGACCATCGTTCCGAATGCGTGAGCCGGATGCAAGGGCAGATGCACGTGCACGCGCCGGACCTGTCCACTCCCGTGACGGTTCTTGCTCATTTCTTCCTACGCATCCTTGCGGACTTCTTTTCCCGGAGGCGGGATTCCGTTACAGAACGAGTACGAGCCGATGCGTTTTGGTGGCAGACTGCGGGCCCTGGGGTACGGGGGCCCCGCGACGCACGCGCACACCACGCGCACGCCAATGCGATGGGGAGGGCAGTACTAGTGACCGCAGAAGCAAGCGGTTCTGTGGTGCGCCGCATCCTCCTGGGCTCCCAGCTCAGGCGACTCCGAGAATCCCGCGGCATCACCCGTGAGGCGGCCGGCTACTCGATCCGCGCATCCGAATCGAAGATCAGCCGCTTGGAGTTGGGAAGGGTGAGCTTCAAGGCAAGGGACGTAGAGGACCTCCTGACGCTCTACGGCGTCACGGACACCGCGGAGCGCGAGTCCCTGCTGGGACTGGTCCGCGAGGCCAACGCGACGGGCTGGTGGCACAGTTACGGCGACGTGCTGCCGGGCTGGTTCCAGACGTACATCGGCCTGGAGGGCGCCGCCTCGCTCATCCGGATCTACGAGGTCCAGTTCGTCCACGGCCTGCTGCAGACGGAGGCCTACGCCCACGCCGTCGTCAGCCGCGGCATGCCCGGTGCCACCGCGGCCGAGATCGACCGCCGCGTGGCCCTGCGCCTGGAGCGGCAGAAGGTCCTCGTCTCCGAGAACGCCCCGGTCTTCCACGCCGTCCTCGACGAGGCCGCGCTGCGCCGCCCGTACGGCGACCGCAACGTCATGCGCGGTCAGCTGGAGCACCTCATCGAGGTCTCCCAGCGGCCCAACGTGCAGCTCCAGGTGATGCCCTTCTCCTTCGGCGGCCACGCGGGCGAGAGCGGAGCCTTCACCCTGCTGCGCTTCCCGGAGTCGGACCTCCAGGACATCGTCTATCTGGAACAGCTCACCAGCGCCCTCTACCTGGACAAAGACGAGGAAGTGGGTCAGTACGGGCGGGCGATGGAGCGACTCCAGGCCGACTGCCCCGACCCCGACCGGACCAGGGATCTTCTCCGTGGCCTGCTCCAACTGTCTTGATTCGCACGTAGTATGACGTCTGATCAGTGCATGATGACCGATCGGTCTCCGGTGCAGCGCACGGGTGCGCGCTCGCAGTAAGGGATGGCATGTCCATATTCAGCGACCTGGCTCACCAGTACATCGACGGCGAATGGCTGGCCGGCACCGGTTCGTGGGACATCATCGACGTCAACCCGTACAACGGGGAGAAGCTCGCGGCCATCACCGTGGCCACCGTCGAGCAGGTGGACCAGGCCTACCGCGGCGCCGAGCGCGCCCAGGCGGAGTGGGCGGCCACCAGCCCGTACATCAGACGCACGGTCCTGGAACGCGCCCTCCGGATCACCGAGGAGCGCGAGAAGGAGATCGTCGAGGCGATGATCGACGAGCTCGGCGGGACCCGTCCCAAGGCCGAGTACGAGGTGTACCTCGCCAAGGAGTTCATCCGCGAGTCGATCCAGCTGGCCGTCCGGCCCGAGGGCAGGATCCTCGCCTCGCCGGTCGAGGGCAAGGAGAACCGCGTCCAGCGGCTCCCCGTCGGCGTCGTCACCGTGATCAGCCCCTTCAACTTCCCCTTCCTGGTCACCCTGAAGTCGATCGCCCCGGCCCTGGCGCTGGGCAACGCGGTCGTCATCAAGCCGAACCAGAACGCGCCGGTCGTGGGCGGCGGGCTCATCGCCAAGATCTTCGAGGACGCGGGACTGCCGGCCGGCCTGCTGAACGTCCTGGTCACCGACATAGCCGAGATAGGCGACGCGCTCCTGACCCACCCCGTCCCGAAGGTCATCTCCTTCGCGGGCTCGGACCGGGTCGGCCGGCACGTCGGGGCGGTCGCCGCCCGCCACTTCAAACGCACGGTCCTCGAACTCAGCGGCAACAGCGCGCTCGTCGTCCTCGACGACGCCGACCTCGACTACGCGGTGGACGCGGCCGTCTTCAGCCGCTTCGTCTACCAGGGCCAGGTCTGCATGGCCGCCAACCGCATCCTCGTCGACGCCTGCGTCGCCGAGGAGTTCACGGAGAAGTTCATCGCCCGCGTGCGCGGCCTGAAGACGGGCGACCCGCACGAGGCCGACACCCACATCGGCCCGCTGATCAACTCCTTCCAGGCCGACGCCCTGACCGCACTCGTGGACCAGGCCGTGGAATCCGGCGCGCAGGCGCTCGTACGGGGGTCTACGCGCGGCAACCTCGTCGAACCGACCGTGCTCGCAGGGCTCCCCGAGGACTCCCCGCTGCTCGGCCAGGAGATCTTCGGCCCGGTGGCCCTGCTGGTGGTCTTCGACGGCGAGGACGAGGCCGTACGGCTGACCAACGCCACCCCGTACGGCCTGAGCGGCGCCGTCCACACCCGGGACGTGGAGCGGGGCGTCCGCTTCGCACAGCGCATCGAGACGGGCATGATGCACGTCAACGACTCCACGATCGGGGACGAACCGCTGGCCGCGTTCGGTGGTGAGAAAGCCTCCGGCCTGGGCAGACTCAACGGCGAGGCCACGATCGAGGCCTTCACCACCCAAAAGTGGATCTCCGTGCAGCACGGACGGAGCCGCTTCCCGTTCTAGACTCAGCCGGGCGTACGGCATGCGTCCGGGGGAGATCAGCGTTGAGCAACATACCGGAGACCGGGCGGACCCCTCGGGTCCAGAACCGTCTCGTCGTCATCCAGATCGTGGTCTTCTCGCTGCTGCTCACCCTGGGCGGGCGGCTCTGGTACCTCCAGATACGCAATGGCCAGGAGTACACGGACGAGGCGAAGAACAACCACGTCCAGCAGGTCGTCCAGCCCGCCGTCCGCGGCTCGATCCTCGACTCGCGCGGCGTCCCGCTCGCCGACAACGCCACCCACCTCGTGGTGTCCGCCAGCCGCACCGAGCTGCTGACCATGAAGGACAAGGGCAGGTCCGTGCTGACCCGGCTCGCCGGGGTCCTCGGCATGGACGCCCAGGAGGTCGTCGACAAGGTCCGGCTGTGCGACGCCAAGACGAAGCAGCCCTGCTGGAACGGATCGCCGTACCAGCCGATCCCGGTCAGCGACGAGGCGACCACCGAACAGGCCCTGCAGATCCGCGAGCACCCCGAGGACTTCCCGGGCATCACGGCCGAGGCGACCGCCCTGCGCCGCTACGCGGCCCCGGACGAGGCCAACACCTCCCAGGTGCTGGGCTACCTTTCGCCGGTCACCGACGAGGAGATCGCCAAGGCCAAGAAGACGGACTCGCCGTACCTGCGCTCCGACCAGGTGGGCCGCTCCGGCCTGGAGCGCACCTACGACAAGGAGCTGCGCGGGAAGGCGGGCATCACCCGCTACGAGGTGGACAACCTCGGCCGGGTCATCGGGCAGGGCGAGACCGACCCGGCGCAGCCCGGCTCGAACGTCGTGACCTCGATCGACTCGCGGGTGCAGGCGGTGGCCGAGCGCGAGCTGAACCACGCGATGGTCGAGGCCCGCAAGGTCAACGACCGGAACACCGGCCGCAACTACGAGGCCGACTCGGGCGCCGTCGTGGTGATGGAGACCAAGACGGGCCGCGTCGTCGCGATGGCCTCGAACCCGACCTACGACCCGAACGCCTGGGTGGGCGGGATCTCCGCCAAGGACTACGCCGGCCTGACCGACAAGGACTCCAACTATCCGCTGCTGAACCGGGCGATCCAGGCGCAGGCGGCGCCGGGCTCGATCTTCAAGGTGGTCACCTCGACCGCCGCGGTCAACGCCGGATACCCGTTCAACAACCGCTACCCGTGCCCCAGCTCCTACTCGGTCGGCAGCCAGACCTTCACGAACTTCGAGTCGCAGGGCCACGGTGACATCACCATCGGCCGGGCCCTGGAGGTCTCCTGCGACACGGTCTACTACGCCCTCGCCGACCAGGAGTGGAAGAAGGACGGCGGCATCAGGCCGAAGAAGGACCCGAACGACTGGTTCTTCAAGACCGCGCACGAGTTCGGGCTGGGCAAGCGCACCGGCATCGACCTGCCGAACGAGGTGCCCGGCCGGGTCCCCGACCGCAAGTGGAAGCAGGACTTCTTCGAGGCGAACAAGGACGCCTGGTGCCGGGACGGCAAGAAGAACGGCAGCTTCGCCGAGAAGATCGCCTACGAGAACTGCCGGCAGGGCAACCAGTTGCGCGAGGGCGACGCCATCAACTACTCGATCGGCCAGGGCGACACCCTCGTCACCCCGGTCCAGATGGCCTCCGTCTACGCGGCCATCGCCAACGGCGGCACCCTCCACCAGCCCAGCGTCGGCAAGGCGATCGTCAGCGCCGACGGGAAGTCGGTCCAGGAGATCGCGCCGAAGGAGCAGGGCAGGCTGCCGATGGACCGCAAGACCCGCGACGACATCGACGAGGCCCTCGCCGGCGTGGCCACCAACGGCAGCGCCGCCTGGCGCTTCGGGGGCTGGCCGCAGAAGCAGATCCCGATGCACGCCAAGACCGGCACGGCCGAGGTGCAGGGCAAGCAGACCACCTCGTGGTTCGCCTCCTACACCGAGGACTACGCGATCGTCATGACGATCTCCCAGGGCGGTACCGGATCGGGTGCGTCGGGGCCCGCGGTCCGCAGCATCTACGAGGCGATGTACGGGCTGGACCCGACGGGCAAGCAGGACCTCAGCAAGGCCCTGCTGCCGAAGCCGGCCGACGCGCTGCCCGCGGTTCGCCCGGACGGGGAGATTTCCCCGAACTGAGCGGTCCTCTAGGACAGGAGCTGACCGCAAGGCTCCGTAGCGTGGGAGGTGTCGGGGGGAGGACCCCCGGCACCCGACACGAAGAGGCGGTCCTGTCATGGCCCAGATTTCCACCGAGGTGCCCGGCGACGAGCGCGGCACGCTCCTCGCCTTCGTCGAGTCCCAGCGGGCCGCCCTGCGCGAGGCGGCGCAGGGACTGACCGAGGAGCAGGCGGCGAGCCGCCCCAGCGTCAGCGAGCTCTCCCTGTCGGGGCTGCTCAAGCACGCGGCGGAGTGCGAGCTGTCCTGGCTGCGGATGGCCCAGCAGGCGCCGAACGAGCGGCAGCACAGCGAGGAGAGCTGGGGCGACGCCTTCCGGCTGGTCGAGGGCGAGTCCATGCCGGGCGTGCTGGCCTTCTGGGACGGGGTGGCGAAGGAGACGGAGGCGTTCATCGCCGCCGTGCCCAGCCTCGACGAGACCTTCCCGCTCCCGCCGGCGCCCTGGTTCCCCGAGAACGGCAAGGTCTCGATGCGCTGGATGCTCCTGCACCTGGTGGAGGAGTTCGCCCGGCACGCGGGCCACGCGGACATCGTCCGCGAGTCGCTGGACGGCACCCGCGCCATGGGCTGAGGGCCCGGCCACTAGCCTGGCCGCATGTCAGCGATCAGGCTTCTCGTCCTCGGCGCGGTCCGCCAGCACGGGCGGGCGCACGGGTACCAGGTGCGCAACGACCTGGAGTACTGGGGCGCCCACGAGTGGTCCAACACCAAGCCCGGCTCGATCTACCACGCGCTCAAGCAGATGGCGAAGCAGGGCGTCCTGCACGCCCACGAGGTGGCGCCGAGCGCGGCGGGCGGGCCGCCGCGCACGGAGTACGAGGTGACGGACGCGGGCCGCGAGGAGTACTTCAAGCTGCTCCGCGAGGCCCTGGCGGCGTTCGACCAGAAGACGGACCTCCTTTCGGCGGCGATCGGCTTCATGGTCGACCTGCCCCGGGCGGAGGTCCTGGCCCTGCTGGGGGAGCGGCTGGCGAAGCTGGCGGCGTGGCGGACGTCGGTGACGGACTACTACACGCCCGAGGAAGGCCCCCAGGCGCTGGGGCACATCGGCGAGATCATGCACCGCTGGGTCCATTCGGCGGACGCCGAGGCGGAGTGGACCCGCGGTCTGATCGCCCGGATCGAGGCGGGCGCGTACTCCTTCGCGGGGGAGGGCGGCGACCCGTTCGTCGGGGTCCTGGCGGACGGCCAGGAGAACCCCTACGCCTGAACCCCGCCTAATCAAGTTTGACTAGCCCGGCTTCGGGCAGTACTTTGGCGCCCCCTGCTACTCAAATTTGACTAATGAGCGGGACGTGAGGAGTTGGAAGCACGTTGGCGATCTTCGTCGAAGGTGTCCACAAGTGGTACGGCGACACATCGGCCCTGGCCGGGCTGGACCTGGAGGTGACACGCGGCACGGTGCACGCCGTCCTGGGCCCCAACGGGGCCGGGAAGACCACGGCGGTCCGCATCATGACCACCCTGCTCCGGCACGACGAGGGCGTGGTCCGGGTGGCCGGCCACGACGCACGGAAGGACCCCGCGGCCGTCCGCGCCCGGATCGGGCTGCTCGGCCAGCACGCGGCGCTCGACGAGGAACTGTCCGGGCGGCAGAACCTGGAGATGTTCGGCCGCCTCCACCACCTGGGAGCGCGCCGGGCCGGGTTGCGGGCCGACGCGCTGCTGGACCGCTTCGGCCTCGCCGACACCGGCCGCAAGCCCGTGAAGCAGTACAGCGGCGGCATGCGACGCCGACTCGACCTCGCGGCGTCCCTGATCACCGAGCCCGAGGTGCTCTTCCTCGACGAGCCGACCACCGGGCTCGACCCGCGCGGCCGCGCCGAGGTGTGGAGCGCGGTCCGCTCCCTGGTGGGCGACGGTACGACCGTCCTGCTGACTACGCAGTACCTGGAGGAAGCCGACCAGCTGGCCGACCGCATCGCGCTGATCGACGCCGGGCGGGTGGCGGCCGAGGGCACGGCCGACGAGCTGAAGTCCCGCGTCGGACCGGACCGGATCGTCGTCGTCCTGCGGGACGCGGCGCGGCTCGCGCAGGCGGCGGCGCTGCTGCCGGACCCGGTCGTGGACCCGGACGCCCTCACCCTCGGCTTCCCGGTTCAGGACCGCATGGCGGGCCTGGCCCTGACCCTGCGCGCTCTGGAGGGGGCGGGCATCGAGGCGGCGGACCTCTCGGTCCGGCGGCCCACGCTCGACGAGGTCTTCCTGCACCTGACGGACCGTACGAACACCACGGAGGTGGCCGCATGACGCAGCCCACGATGTCCGCGGCGGGCTGGGTGGCCGTGGACTCCTGGACGATGACCCGGCGCGAGCTCGCGCACTGGGCCCGGCAGCCGGTGCAGTTGGTCGTCGGGCTCGTCTTCCCCGTGATGCTGCTGCTGATGTTCGGCTTCCTCGTCGGCGGCGGCCGCGGAATCGACGGCGAGTACGTCGAGTTCCTCGTGCCCGGCATGTTCGCGCTGACCATGGCCTTCGGGCTGGAGGCGACGATGACGGCGCTCACCCAGGACCTCGGCAAGGGGGTGATCGACCGCTTCCGCGCCATGCCGATGTCCTCCGCGGCCGTCCTGGTCGGCCGCAGCGCCGCGGACATGCTCCAGTCGGCCGTGGGGCTCGCCGTCCTGGCGGGCGTCGGCCTGCTGCTCGGCTGGCGCTGGCACGGCTCCCCGGCGGCCGCGCTCGCGGCCTTCACCCTGCTCCTGCTGCTGCGCTTCGCGATGCTGTGGATCGGGATCTTCCTCGGCATGGTCGCGGGCCGGCCCGAGATGGTGCAGGCCGTGCAGATCCTGGTGTGGCCGGTGGGCTTCCTCTCCAACGCCTTCGCCACGCCGCAGGCCATGCCGGGCTGGCTGGGGACGGTGGTGGAATGGAACCCGATGTCGGCGACGGCCACGGCCGTCCGCGACCTGTTCGGCAACCCGGCGGCGGCCTCCCCGTCCTGGGCCGGTGACCATGCCGCCCTGCTCGCCGTCGGCTGGCCGGTGCTGCTGCTGGCGGTCTTCCTCCCGCTGGCGGTGGCGAGGTTCCGCGGCCTGAGCCGGTAGGCCGGGGGCGTGGACTTGCACCTCACGCCACGTGAGGGACCACAGTGAAGGGCGTACCCAACCAGAGGAGAGGGGCGGGACGATGGGCTACTCCGTGGGCCAGGTCGCCGGATTCGCCGGAGTGACGGTGCGCACCCTGCACCACTACGACGAGATCGGTCTGCTCTGCCCGAGCGGCCGCAGCCACGCGGGTCACCGGCGGTACGACGACGCCGACCTGGACCGGCTGCAGCGGATCCTGTTCTACCGGGAGCTCGGTTTCCCCCTCGACGAGGTCGCGGTCCTGCTGGACGACCCGGAATCGGATCCGCGGGAGCATCTGCGCCGGCAGCACGCCCTGCTGACCGACCGGATCGCCCGGCTCCAGCAGATGGCCAAGGCCGTTGAGCACGCCATGGAGGCGAAGAAGATGGGCATCAACCTCACGCCCGAGGAGCGGTTCGAGGTCTTCGGGGACAAGGACCCCGAGCAGTACGCGCAGGAGGCGGAGGAGCGCTGGGGCGGCACCGAGGCCTACGCGGAGTCGCAGCGGCGGGTCGCCACCTACACCAAGGAGGACTGGCGGGGCATCCAGGACGAGGTCGCGGCCTGGGGCGCGCGGTACGCCGCCCTGATGGACGCCGGCGAGTCCGCCGACGGCGAGGCGGCGATGGACCTGGCCGAGGAGCACCGCCGGCACATCAGCACCTGGTACTACGAGTGCTCGTACGAGATCCACACGGGCCTCGGGGAGATGTACGTGGCGGACGAGCGGTTCAAGGAGTACTACGACTCCATGAAGCCGGGCCTCGCCGCGCACCTGCGGGACGCGATCATGGCGAACGCGGTGCGCAAGGTGTGAGCAGTGCGCAGGGCGTGAGCGGCGCGGGGTAAGCGGAATGTCACGCATCCGACCCCCTCCGGTACCTGGAACCGGGAGGGGGTCGTGTGCGTTGATAATTGAAACCGCCCTTACCCTGCCCGCAACCGCCTGCTGCCCCCGGCACGCCCCCCGATCCAGGAGAGTCCGGAACCCGTGTACACGATTGCGCTCGGCCCTGAGTGGCTGTCCCCGGACTACCTGATCTCGCACTTCGGCCTGATCGGCATCCTGGTCATCGTCTTCGCCGAGTCGGGACTCTTCGCGTTCCTGCCCGGCGACTCCCTGCTGTTCACGGCGGGCCTGCTGGTCGCGGACGGGCAGTACATCAAGCAGCCGCTGTGGCTGGTCTGCACCCTGATCGTGTCCGCCGCGATCCTCGGTGACCAGGTCGGCTACATGATCGGCAAGTTCTTCGGGCCGAAGATCTTCAACCGGCCGAAGTCCAAGCTCTTCAAGCGGGAGAACCTCGACAAGGCGCACGAGTTCATGGACCGGCACGGCCCGAAGGCCATCGTGCTCGCCCGCTTCGTGCCGATCATCCGCACCTTCGCGCCGATGGTCGCCGGCGCCGGCTCGATGAAGTACCGCACCTTCCTGACGTACAACGTCATCGGCGGCATCGGCTGGGGCGCGGGCGTCACGATGGCGGGGTACTGGCTCGGCCAGATCGAGTTCATCAAGACGAACGTCGAGCCGATCCTGGTGGCCATCGTCTTCATCTCGGTCATCCCGGTGATCTTCGAGGTGCTCAAGGCCCGCAAGGAGAACAAGGCGAACGGCGCCGACGCGCGGCCCGAGGCCGCCGCCGTCGACGGCTCGGGCCCCCAGGCCCCGGGCACCCGCGGCCGCCACGCCAAGCGCTAGCGGTCTCGGCCCGGGGCGCAGCCCCGGCCGGTGCAGCCGTCACGTACGCCCCGCAGGCACGCACGAGCCCGCGGGGCGTACGCGTACCCGGCGCCGGGCCGGCTAGAAGCCGCGGGTGCGCTTCGCCGCACGGCGCTTCGCGGCGCTCGCGGCCCCCGGGATGCGCATGAACAGCCGGGACGTCTCCGACCCCAGGTTGACCCCGATGGCGATGGCCAGCGCGATGGCCGCGGCGTTCACCAGCGAGCCCAGACCCTCGTTCAGCCGGTTCTCGGCGATCAGCAGCAGCCCGTAGTACGTCGCCGAGCCGGGCAGCAGCGGGCCGATGGCGGCCGTCACGTACGGCAGGGCGGAAGCGAAGCGGTAGCGGGAGAAGAGCTGCCCGAAGAGGCCCACCAGACCGGCGGCGACGGCGGTGGACGGCACGGGCGGGATGCCCCCCGCGTAGTGCAGGGCGCCGAAGGTGACCCAGGCGACCCCGCCGTTGAGGGTCACGATCAACACGGTGGAACGTTCCTGCTGGAGCAGGATCGCGAAGGTGAAGACCAGCACCATCGACGCCGCGATCTGGATCAGCGGCCGCTGCTGGATCTCCAGGACCTCCTCCGGGCGGGGGGAGGCGTCGAACTGCAGGCCGATGTACAACACCACCAGCACGCCCATGATGATGCCGATGAAGAGGTACATCACCTCCAGCAGGCGGGCGGAGGCGGTGATGTAGAAGCCGGTCAGGCCGTCCTGCACGGCCGCGACCAGCGCCCGCCCGGGCAGCAGCGCGAAGAGCCCACCGGTGATCACCGCGGAGGCCTTGACGTCGATCGCGGTCATGTTCAGCGCCACCCCGATCGCCGCCGGCGGCATGGCCGCGACCATGAACTGGTAGAACTCCGGCAGCCCGCGGCCCGCGCACAGCCAGGCCAGCCGGTCGCCGAGGATCGCGCCGAGCGCCGCCGCGATGAACACCAGCACCCCGCCGCCGACCAGGGTGGAGGCGGCGCCGGCGAGCAGTCCGGCGGCCGAGGTGAGCATCCAGCCGGGGTACGGGTGCCGGTTGCGGCGGATCTCCGCGAGGCGCCGGTAGGCCTCCTCCAGCGAGATGTCGATCTCGGGGGCGCTGATGTCGTCCACCAGCCGGTAGACGGCCGCGAGCCGGTTGTAGTCGGTGCCGCGGCGGCGCACGGTCCGGTTCGCCGACACCGGGTGGTCCACCAGCGAGGGCTGGTGGGTGATCGACAGCAGGGTGAAGGTCACGGTGGGCTCGCAGCGGTCCAGCCCGTAGGAGCGGGTCACCGCGAACATGGCGGCCTCCACGTCCTCGGCGCCCTCGCCGCCCGCGAGCAGCAGCTCACCGATGCGCAGGGTGAGGTCGAGGACGCGGCCCACGGCGGGCCCGGCCTCGCTCGGCCGCTGCACGAGGTCCGGTACGGGACGCACGTCCACCGGCATGCGCAGCATCGTGCGCATGCGGTCCTGCCAGGGGGATTCCTTCAGCTGGACGGCGTGGAAGTCCTGGCCCGGGGTGTAGGCGGGCGGGTAGTGCGCGGCGCTGTAGGTGGCCGGCGTGGCGAACGCCGAACCCTCGGGCTCGGGCCGCACCGGCCCGGCGCCGGCCGGAAGGGCGAACTCCGAGGTGGGCTGGTCGTCGTCGAGGGCGTCCGGCTCCATCCCGGGCGGCGGCGTGAAGGCGCTGTGCGCCTCGTCGGACTGGGGCTTCCTGTCCTCTGCCCCGTCGGCCTCCGCCACGCGTCCTCCCCTCCTTGATCACCTGCGGTACCAGTATGCGGAACCGTTTGCTCCATTGCGAAGGCAGGTCGTGCCGGAGCCGGGGAACGACACGTGCCGGTGCCGGGGAACGACAGTGGGCGACACCCCCGTCGCGGAGGTGCCGCCCACTGTCGAAGCCCAGGGGCCGGGGAAGATCCCCCGACCCGCCCACCGGCGGAACCTAGTGGTGGCCGCCCTGCGCCTCAAGGCGCTTGTACGAGGCCTCGATCTCGGCCTCGGCCTCGGTGCGGCCGACCCAGTTCGCGCCCTCGACCGACTTGCCCGGCTCCAGGTCCTTGTAGACCTCGAAGAAGTGCTGGATCTCCAGGCGGTCGAACTCGGAGACGTGGTGGATGTCGCGCAGGTGCTCGACACGCGGGTCCGAGGCCGGCACGCAGAGCAGCTTGTCGTCGCCGCCCGCCTCGTCCGTCATGCGGAACATGCCGATGGCGCGGCACTTGATCAGGCAGCCGGGGAACGTCGGCTCGTCCAGGATGACCAGCGCGTCCAGCGGGTCGCCGTCCTCGCCGAGGGTGTTCTCGACGAAGCCGTAGTCGGCCGGGTAGCTGGTCGAGGTGAAGAGGCGACGGTCCAGACGGATCCGGCCGGTCTCGTGGTCCACCTCGTACTTGTTCCGCGAACCCTTGGGGATCTCGATGGTGACGTCGAACTCCACGTCCTGCTCCTCCATGATCAGCTTCATTGCTTCGAGACTGCGTTTGATTCACCTGCGTGCGCGACCGCCCCGGCCCTGCCGGGTGGGGTGCCATGCTCGCGGCAAGACGCAATGGTTAAGTGTCCCTCACGCATATGTGTGATCGCGAAAGGGGCTGGTCCGAGGTGCCATTGGTCAAGTCGTGGCAGCTCATCGCGGGTGCGGCCGTCGCCGGCCTCGCCCTGTCGGTGGCAGCGGTGGCCGCCGCCGGTCCCTGGGACTCCGGCCAGCGTAAGGCCGAGCGGGACAGAGCCGCCTCCTGGGGCCTCACGGGTGGCGCAGATCACGGCCGCGGACCCGGCTCCGGACTCCTGCCGCAGGCCGCCCCCAGCGCCCCCGGCGTGCTCGGCGCGATCGGCCCCGGCGTCCCCCAGGGGCAGGCCGCCGCCCCCGCCGTCTCCGACAAGCTCGCCGCCGCGCTCAAACCGCTGCTCGCCGACCCCGCCCTCGGCACCGTCCGCACCGCCTCCGTCGTCGACACCGCCACCGGGCAGGTCCTCTACGACTCCGGGGCGCGGGACGCCATGACCCCCGCCTCCACCGTCAAGATCGTCACCGCTGCCGCCGCCCTGTCCGCGCTCGGACCCGAACACCGGATCAGGACCACCGTCGTACCCGGAGCGACCCCCGGACAGATCGTCCTGGTCGGCGGCGGCGACCCCTCCCTCACCGCGAAGAAGAAGAGCCCCGCCGGATCCGGCGGCAGCCTCGTCGCCCTCGCCGCCGACACCGCACAGGCCCTCAAGGCCGCCGGAACCGACACCGTGACCCTCGGCTACGACGACAGCCTCTACACCGGCCCCGGCCGCCACCCGATCGGCGTCAACCCCAACCTCGCGCTCGTGACCGCCCTGACGGCCGACGAAGGCCGCCCCGACGACTCCACCTCCGGGCCCGTGGACCGGACCGAGGACCCCTCCAGGGACGCCGCCCGCGCCTTCCGCACCCTGCTCACCGAACGCGGCATCAAGGTCACCGGCGAACCCGCCAAGGCCAAGTCCCCCGCCGCCGGCACGGGCACCTCCGTCCAGCCGCTCGCCACCACCCTCTCCACCCCCGTCGCCGGGCTCGTCGAGCGGATGCTCACCAACAGCGACAACGACATCGCCGAGGCCCTCGCCCGCCAGACCGCCCTCGCCTCCGGACAGCCCGCCAGCTTCGAAGGCGCCGAAAAGGCCGTCGCCGCCCGGCTCGCCGCCCTCGGGGCCGACACCACGGACTCCCGCTTCGCCGACGGCAGCGGCCTGAACCGCGCCGACAAGGTCAGCGCCGGCCTGCTGACCGGCCTCCTCGCCAAGGCCGCCGACCCCCAGCGCCCGGAGCTGCGACCGGTCCTGACCGGACTGCCCGTCGCCGGCTTCACCGGCACCCTGCGCGGCCGCAACGCCGGCACCTCCCCGGCCGCCGGCCTCCTCCGGGCCAAAACCGGCACCCTGACCGGCGTGAACTCCCTCTCCGGGACCGTCGTCGACTCCTCCGGCCGACTCCTCGCCTTCGCCTTCCTGACCGCGAACGCCCCCGGCCCCGAGGCCGCGGAGAAGGCCCTCGACAAGCTGGCCGCGGCCGTCGCCACCACGTCGTAGGCCCAGCCCGGCCGCACCTGAGGGGGTCCGCAGCGCGCCCCGCCCACGTACGGTTGACGCATGACGAGCATCAGTGGTGCGGAGATGGTCGACTGGAACCTCGCGGTGGCGACCGCGACCCGCTTGGTGCGTCCCGGGCCGGAGGTCACCCGGGACGAGGCACGGGCGGTCGTCGCGGAGCTGCGCGGGCACGCCAGGATCTCGGAACGACACGTGCGCGAGTTCACCGGCATGATCCCGGAAGGATCCGCCGTCCCCGACACCCCCGTCCTGGTCGTCGACCGGGCCGGCTGGATCAAGGCCAACGTCGCCGGGTTCCGCGAACTGCTCCAGCCGCTCCTCGGCAAGATGCAGGACCGCCGCGCGGGCACCCCCGGCGCAGCCGTCCTCGGCGCCGTCGGCGGCAAGGTCACCGGCGTCGAGCTGGGCATGCTGCTGAGCTTCCTGGCCTCCAGGGTCCTCGGCCAGTACGAGACCTTCGCCCCCGCCTCCCGGGACCTGCCCGCCTCGGCCGCGGGCGGCCGGCTGCTGCTCGTCGCCCCCAACATCGTGCACGTCGAGCGCGAGCTGGAGGTGAACCCGCACGACTTCCGGCTGTGGGTCTGCCTGCACGAGGAGACGCACCGTACACAGTTCACGGCCGTCCCGTGGCTGCGCGACCACCTCGAAGGCGAAATCCAGACGTTCCTGGGCGCCACCGAGGTGGACCCGGCGGCCGTGCTCGAGCGCATCCGGGAGGCCGCCCAGTCCTTCGCGGGAGCCCGCCCGGCCGACGAACACGGCGACGAGGGCCGCTCCCTCGTCGAGCTCGTCCAGACCCCCGAGCAGCGCGAGATCCTGAGCCGCCTCACCGCCGTCATGTCCCTCCTGGAGGGGCACGCCGACTTCGTCATGGACGGCGTCGGTCCCCACGTGGTGCCCTCGGTCGCCGAGATCCGCGAGAAGTTCCAGCAGCGCAGGGCCAGCGGAGCCGGCCGCCTCGACTCCGCCCTGCGCAAGCTCCTCGGCCTCGACGCCAAGCTGCGCCAGTACCGCGACGGCGAACGCTTCGTGCGCGCCGTCGTCGGCCAGGTCGGCATGGACGGCTTCAACCGGGTCTGGACCTCCCCGAACACATTGCCGACCAAGGCCGAGATCGCCAAGCCCGCCGAGTGGGTGGCCCGGGTCCACCGCAAGGGGAGCGAACAGAGCGAATGAGGGTGACTCAAGGGGCGTGAACATGTCTCACTGGGGGAAGCAGCATCACCCGTCCGAGGGACCGTGGGCCGTGGAAGGGCGTGCGATGCTCGGGGAACGGCTCGGTTCTGTCACCATCGACGCACTCTGAGTGACATCCCTGCGTGACAGCCCCCGCCCCGCGGGGGAGCCGGGCACCACCCCCAGCGCACCACACCCCCAAACGCCTCCGAGGCATCCGAACTCCATCGAAGGGCACCGGACATGGGTCCCCATCCTGCGGTCGCGGCGATACGCCTGGCGGTCCGCCGCGTACTCCACGACGTCCTCACCGACCTCACCGACACCCCTGCCGACCCTCGCACCACAGCGGGCACCCGGCCACTCGTGCTCGTCGCCTGCTCCGGCGGCGCCGACTCCATGGCGCTCGCCTCCGCCCTCGCCTTCGAGGCCCCCAAACTCGGCATCCGGGCCGGCGGCATCACCATCGACCACGGGCTCCAGGCCGGATCCGACCTGCGCGCCGCCGAGGTCGTCACCCGCATGACCGCACTCCGCCTCGACCCGGTGGAGTCCGTCGCCGTGCGCGTCGGCCGTGACGGCGGACCCGAGGCCGCCGCCCGCGATGCCCGCTACGGGGCCCTGGACGAGGCCGCAGACCGCCTCGGAGCCGCCGCCGTACTCCTGGGCCACACCCGGGACGATCAAGCCGAAACCGTCCTGCTGGGCCTCGCCCGCGGCTCCGGAATCCGCTCGCTGTCCGGCATGGCCGAGAAGTCCGGAGGCCCCGGCCGCAGCCACCGCTACCGCCGCCCCTTCCTCCAGGTCGACCGCCAGACCGCCCGCAAGGCCTGCATGGTCCAGTCCCTCCCCGTCTGGGACGACCCGCACAACATCGACCCCGCCTACACCCGCTCCCGGCTGCGCCACGAGGGACTGCCCGCCCTGGAGAAGGCGCTGGGCAAGGGGGTCGTCGAGGCACTCGCCCGCACCGCCCAGCTCTCCCGTGACGACGCCGACGCCCTCGACGCCTGGGCCGCCGAGGCCGAGACCGGCGTACGGGACGCGGACGGCCGCCTGGAGTGCGCCAAGCTGTACGCCCTGCCCCCCGCCGTCCGCCGCCGGGTGCTGCGCAGGGCCGTGGTCGCCGCCGGCTCCCCCGCAGGCTCCCTCTTCGCCCGCCACATCGAGGAAGTCGACCGCCTCATCACCGGATGGCGAGGCCAGGGCGCCATCAACCTGCCCGGCCGGGTCGAGGCCCAGCGGCAGGGTGGCAGACTTGTCATCCGGCAGGGCTGATAGGTGCTGAAACACGGCTGAGTCCTCCGGGGACACCCCCGGAGCCCCGGCCGACAACGAAAGTGATGCGGGTGGACGAGAAGGACATGGGCAACGACCTCCAGTCGGTGCTCATCACCAAGGAAGAGATCGACGCGAAGCTGGCCGAACTGGCCGCGAAGATCGACGCGGAGTACGCGGGCAAGGACCTGCTCATCGTCGGCGTGCTCAAGGGCGCCGTCATGGTGATGGCGGACCTGGCGCGCGCCCTGTCCACCCCGCTCACCATGGACTGGATGGCGGTGTCCTCCTACGGCGCCGGAACCCAGTCCTCGGGCGTGGTCCGGATCCTCAAGGACCTGGACACCGACATCAAGGACAAGCACGTCCTGATCGTCGAGGACATCATCGACTCCGGGCTGACGCTGTCCTGGCTGCTGTCGAACCTGGGCTCGCGCCAGCCGGCCTCCCTCGAGGTCGTCACGCTGCTGCGCAAGCCCGAGGCCGCGAAGGTCGCGATCGACGTGAAGTGGGTCGGCTTCGACATCCCCAACGAGTTCGTCGTGGGCTACGGCCTCGACTACGCGGAGAAGTACCGCAACCTGCCGTTCGTCGGCACGCTCGCCCCGCACGTCTACGGCGGCTGACCCCGCTCCCGGCCGCCCCGGCCGCACGCGGTCTCCGGGGCCCTGCGGGAAAGCACCGCGGGCTCCGGGGAACCTGTGGGCGATTCCCGCCGTTGGAGCAGGGGAAGGCGGGTCTGTCAGCCGTCCCACGGGGCCGCGGGTGACAATACAGGGGTACATTCCGAAGAACAGTCTTTACTCACAGCAGCATTTACCTACGGGCAGGAGGGACGGGGTGCCTGGCGCCCCGTATGGATGGACGTGAAGCGATACTTCCGTGGGCCGGTCATGTGGATCGTGCTGGCCGTCCTCGCCGTGGTCGTGTTGATGAATGTCGTCGGCTCCGGCGGCGGCTACAAGTCGGTGGACACCAGCGAGGTCATCAAGGCGATCAACACTGGCCAGGTGGAGACAGCGAAGCTGACCACCGGCGACAGCCAGATGATCAAGATCGAGCTGCGCGACGGCCAGAAGCTCGGCAAGCATGACGGCACCAAGTTCCAGGCCAACTACATCGGGGATCAGGGCGTCCAGCTCGCCCAGAACCTCCAGACCAAGTACGACGCCGGTCAGATCCCGGACGGATACTCCGTCACGCCGGACAAGACCAGCCCGTTCCTGAGCGTTCTCCTCTCGCTCCTGCCCTTCGTCCTCATCGTCGTTGTCTTCCTGTTCCTGATGAACCAGATGCAGGGCGGCGGCTCCCGGGTCATGAACTTCGGGAAGTCCAAGGCCAAGCTCATCACCAAGGACACCCCGAAGACCACGTTCGCCGATGTCGCGGGCTCGGACGAGGCCGTCGAGGAACTCCACGAGATCAAGGAGTTCCTCCAGGAGCCGGCGAAGTTCCAGGCCGTCGGCGCCAAGATCCCCAAGGGCGTGCTGCTGTACGGCCCGCCCGGCACCGGAAAGACCCTGCTCGCGCGCGCCGTCGCGGGCGAGGCCGGTGTCCCCTTCTACTCGATCTCCGGATCCGACTTCGTCGAGATGTTCGTCGGCGTCGGTGCCTCGCGTGTCCGCGACCTGTTCGAGCAGGCCAAGGCCAACGCCCCGGCGATCGTCTTCGTCGACGAGATCGACGCCGTCGGCCGGCACCGCGGTGCGGGTCTCGGCGGCGGTCACGACGAGCGCGAGCAGACCCTCAACCAGCTGCTGGTCGAGATGGACGGCTTCGACGTGAAGGGCGGGGTCATCCTGATCGCCGCCACGAACCGTCCGGACATCCTCGACCCGGCACTGCTGCGCCCCGGCCGCTTCGACCGGCAGATCGCGGTCGACCGTCCGGACATGCAGGGCCGTCTGGAGATCCTCAAGGTCCACCAGAAGGGCAAGCCGGTCGCCCCGGACGTCGACCTGGGCGCCGTCGCCCGCCGCACGCCCGGCTTCACCGGTGCCGATCTCTCCAACGTCCTGAACGAGGCCGCGCTGCTCACGGCCCGCTCGGACAAGAAGCTGATCGACAACCACTCGCTGGACGAGGCGATCGACCGCGTCGTGGCGGGCCCGCAGAAGCGGACCCGGATCATGTCGGACCGGGAAAAGAAGATCACCGCGTACCACGAGGGCGGACACGCCCTGGTCGCGGCGGCCTCCCCGAACTCCGACCCGGTCCACAAGATCACGATCCTGTCCCGCGGCCGGGCCCTGGGCTACACCATGGTCCTGCCCGACGAGGACAAGTACTCGACCACGCGCAACGAGATGCTCGACCAGCTGGCGTACATGCTGGGCGGGCGCGCGGCCGAGGAGCTGGTCTTCCACGACCCGACCACGGGCGCGGCGAACGACATCGAGAAGGCCACCGCCACGGCGCGGGCCATGGTCACGCAGTACGGCATGACCGAGCGTCTCGGTGCGATCAAGTTCGGTGGCGACAACACCGAGCCGTTCCTGGGCCGCGAGATGTCGCACCCGCGGGACTACTCGGAAGAGGTCGCGGCGCTGGTCGACGAAGAGGTCAAGAAGCTCATCGAGACCGCGCACAACGAGGCCTGGGAGATCCTCGTCGAGAACCGTGACGTCCTCGACAACCTGGTCCTCGCGCTGCTGGAGAAGGAGACGCTGAACAAGGAGCAGATCGCGGAGATCTTCTCCACGATCGTGAAGCGTCCGGCCCGCCCCGCGTGGACCGGCTCCTCCCGCCGCACTCCCTCCACCCGTCCGCCGGTGCTCTCTCCCAAGGAGCTCCAGCTGACGAACTCGGCGAACGGCACCTCGGCGACGAACGCCGTTTCGCCGGTCTCGACGGAGAAGGGCATCGAGGTGGCCCCCGAGGACCGCCCTGAGGCCTGATCCACCCGGAATGGAAGCCGCGCCCCCCAGGTTCTAGCCTGGGGGGCGCGGCATTTTTTTCACAGGAACGAGGAAGCAATGACGGACCCAGTGACCCTGACCGGCGACGAGGGCACCATCGGCGTGTTCGACGAGAAGCGCGCCGAGGCGGCGGTCCGTGAGCTCCTGATCGCGGTCGGCGAGGACCCGGACCGCGAGGGCCTGCTGGAGACCCCGGCGCGCGTGGCGCGGGCGTACAAGGAGATATTCGCCGGCCTCTACCAGAAGCCCGAAGACGTCCTGACCACGACGTTCGACCTCGGTCACGACGAGATGGTCCTGGTCAAGGACATCGAGGTGCAGAGCACCTGTGAACATCACCTGGTGGCCTTCCACGGGGTGGCCCACGTCGGCTACATCCCGTCCTCCGACGGCAAGATCACCGGCCTGTCGAAGCTGGCCCGCCTGGTGGACGTCTACGCTCGCCGGCCGCAGGTCCAGGAGCGGCTGACCACCCAGATCGCGGACTCCCTGATGGAGATCCTGGAGCCGCGCGGCGTCATCGTGGTCATCGAGTGCGAGCACATGTGCATGACCATGCGCGGTGTCCGCAAGCCCGGCGCGAAGACCATCACCTCGGCGGTCCGCGGCCAGCTCCGCGACCCCGCCACCCGCAACGAGGCCATGTCCCTGATCATGGCGCGCTAGCCGGATGGTCAGACCCGCCCGATATCGTCGCTGATCAGGTGATTCACGCTGATCGAGGGGCGGTATGGGTGGGCTGCCCAGCACGCAGTCGGGGAACGGGGTGGACGGGCAGGCCCAGGCCAGAACAGTCAGGGTGGGGGACCGGCTCTGGGTACTCGACGGGTCGCGGAAGGTGCAGACCGCCGTCACGGCTGTGAGGGCCGTGAAAGGCCGCGCGGTAGTGGATGTGGTCACGGGCCGGCAGACGTTCCGCGTGGCGCCCGGGTGACGGGTCTCAGGCGCGGGCCGGGGCTTCCGGGGTGGTGTCGTCGTCCTCGGGGAGCTTGAGCACGTGCTCCAGGAAGAGGGCGGCGGCGATGACGGCCACCCCCGCGAGGACCGAGGCGCCGGCGTACCAGGCCTGATCGCGGCGGGCGGGGATGTCGAGGGAGTCGGTCAGCAGGAAGACGCCCACCCCGCCGTACATGCCGGCCACCAGCGCCGCCACGAGCGCGCTGGCCTGGCCGAAGACCACCGCACGGGCCGCCATCAGCGGCTCCACGCCCTTGGCCCCCGGCCGGCGCTCGCGCTGTGCCTTGAGCCGGGAGCGCATGGACAGGGCCGTGGCCAGCAGCACGGCCGCGATGACGCCCAGGACGATCGGCGCGGCGAGCGGAACGCCCGGAAGGGTGCCGTAGGCGTTCCACAGCCGGGCACCCGCCCAGGACAGGACCCCGGCGACCACGAAGATGCCCGCCAGGACCGCCGGCCTCAGTTGCTTCACTTGCCCGTTCCCCGCTTTCCGCGCTGATCCGTCAGGCAGTCCACAGGGTAACGACTACTCCGGGAGGTGGAGTTCCAGGTCCGGGCGCGGCGTGACGCCGCTCAGGCCGGTTTCGGCCAGGAGCGCGGCGACGGGGCCGCGGCCCGGGATCTGGGCCTCCGGGTCGATGTCGTGCCAGGGGGCCAGCACGAAGGCGCGCTGGTGGGCGCGCGGGTGCGGCAGGGTGAGGACGGGGTCGTCGGAGACCCGGTCGGCGTACGCGACGATGTCCACGTCGATCGTGCGGGGGCCCCAGCGCTCCTCGCGGACGCGGTCGAAGGCCTCCTCGATGGCGTGGCCGCGCTCCAGGAGCGAGGACGGGGGCAGCGTGGTCTTCACGGCGACGACCGCGTTGAGGTACGAGGGCTGCGAGCCGGGCTCGACGCCCCACGGCTCGGTCTCGTAGACGGGGGAGACGGCCTTGACCCGCAGGCCCGGGGTGTCGCCGAGGGCGTCGACGGCGCCCTGGAGGGTCTCCAGCCGGTTGCCCAGGTTCGCGCCGAGCGCGATGACGGCCCATTTGGGGTTGGACAGGGTGACGTCCGCCGCGTCGACCGTCTCCACGACGGAGGCGGGTACCGGCTGGACGGTGGGGTCGCTCTGGGCGTTCAGTCCGTTGTTCATGCGCGGCTCCGGGTGATCGTGATGGTCACGTCGTCGAACGGGACGGTGATGGGCGCGTCCGGCTTGTGGACGACGACCTCCACCTGCGCCACCGCTTCGTGCTTGAGGCACTGCTGGGCGATCCGCTCGGCGAGGGTCTCGATCAGGTCCACGGGCTCTCCTTGGACCACGTCGACGACTTCCTCGGCGACCACCCCGTAGTGCACGGTCTTCGCCAGGTCGTCTCCGGCCGCCGCGGGGCGGGTGTCGAGGTGCAGCACCAGGTCGACGATGAAGGTCTGGCCTTCCTCGCGCTCCCGGGGGAAGACGCCGTGGTGCCCGCGAGCCTTGAGGCCGCGCAGCGCGACACGATCCACGCGAATCACTCCTGCTTTCGTATGCTTCCGGTCCCGGGGCTCCCCGGGGCCATGGGCCCACGCCGAGTGCGGTCGGCGTCGTCCGTCTTCGAATTTACCTGCGAAATACTCCGGGTCCCGCCGTAGGGGTCAGGAGGCGTCGTCCTCGTCGTCGTCCTCGGACTCCGTGAGGACGGGAGAACCGTGGTGGGACCAGAGGCGCCAGCCCTCGGATGTGCGTCGGAACACATTCGTGGCGACGACGAGCTGGCCGACGAGCGGGCCGAGCTCGCCGCCGTCCTCGGCGGGTCCGCCGCTGAGGATGTTCTCCGTGCAGGTGACCAGGGCGGTGTCGCCTATGACGGCCACCTTGGTGTCGGTGAGGAAGAACTGGATGTAGTCCGTGTGGGACATGATCAGGGCGTATGAGCGGAGCACCTCGCCGCGGCCGGAGAGCACGGGCCAGCCGGGGTGGACGCAGGAGATCTCGTCTTCCAGCCAGAGCGCCGACAGCGTGTCGAAGTCCCCCCGCTCCATTGCCTCGTAGAAGGCCGTGTTGACCTCTTCGACCGCTTCGATGTCGGTTCTGCTCACAGTGCTCCTTGTCGGTCGTTGAGGATCAGAGTGCCCCTTCCACGGCGCGGGCCACGCGAACCGCGTCCGCGGTCGCCCGTACCTCGTGGACCCGTACGGCCCAGGCGCCCTGGTGGGCGGCGAT
This sequence comes from Streptomyces sp. NPDC005533, assembly GCF_042871845.1. Taxonomy (NCBI): domain Bacteria; kingdom Bacillati; phylum Actinomycetota; class Actinomycetes; order Kitasatosporales; family Streptomycetaceae; genus Streptomyces; species Streptomyces sp. NPDC005533. Next base: position 247,787 of record NZ_JBIAJH010000003.1, read on the forward strand.
GGCCGAGACGGCGGCCGTCGCCGCGTCGCGCTCGCGGGCGGGCGGCGGGGCCGCGTCGTGTGCGCCGGCCAGGACCCGGCCGAGGAAACGCTTCCTCGACGCGGCGACCAGCAGCGGGAAGCCGAGTGCGCGCAGTTCCGGCAGGTGGGCGACGAGGGCCAGGTCGTGCTCGGCGTTCTTGGCGAAGCCGAGGCCGGGGTCGACGACGAGTCGCTCGGGGGCGATTCCGCCGGCCACGACGGCGTCGATGCGGGCCCGGAGTTCGGCGGTGACCTCGGCGAGCACGTCGTCGTAGACGGCGAGGCTGTTCATGTCGGCGCTGAAGCCGCGCCAGTGCATCACGACGAAGGGCACCTCGGCGGCGGCGACGGCCGGGATCATGCCGGGGTCGGCGAGGCCGCCGCTGACGTCGTTGACGAGTGCGGCGCCTGCGGCGACGGCCTGGGCGGCGACGGCCGCGCGCATGGTGTCGACGGAGACGGTGACGCCCTCGGAGGCGAGGCCGCGCACGACGGGGACGACCCGGCGCAGTTCCTCCTCCTCGTCGACGCGGGAGGCGCCGGGCCGGGTGGACTCGCCGCCGACGTCGACGAGGTCGGCGCCGTGCTTGACGAGGTCGAGGCCGCGCTTGACGGCCGCCGTGGTGTCGAACCAGCGGCCGCCGTCGGAGAAGGAGTCGGGCGTGACGTTGACGACGCCCATGACCGCGCAGCGGTCCCACTCCGGCAGACCTGTGACCCGGCCCCTGCCGGTGGCTCCGCGCTTCGTGTTCATGGGTCCAAGGGTAGGGCTGACCTGGATACGGAAGGGCCCCGGCGGTCTGGCGGCCGCCGGGGTCCGGTGGGGTGGGGGCCTGGGCCGTCTCTTCCGGATCTTGCCTCGCCAAGATCCGAAAGAGACGGCTTAGGCGGCCTGGACCTCGCGTTCCGATTGCTTCGGGACGGTCGTCATGTGGTTGTGGGTGCAGGTGCGGACGGGCTTGGGGCGGCGGCGGCTCGCGAAGAGGCGCGGGAGGGCGAGGGTCACGAAGCCTTCGGCCTGCATCGCGGCGAAGCCGATGCGGGGCAGGTCACGGGTGGTGCGGAAGACCACGAAGCGGGGCTCCCAGCGGGGGCGGAACTTCGCGTTGAACTTGTACAGCGATTCGATCTGGAACCAGCGGGACAGGAAGACCAGGAGGCTGCGCCACATGCGCAGGACGGGGCCGGCGCCGATCTTCTCGCCGCGGGCGAGGGCCGAGCGGAACATCGCGAAGTTCAGCGAGACCTTTTCGATCTTCAGGCTGGGGGCGGCCTCCAGGGAGGCGACGATCAGCAGCTCGTTCATGCCGGGGTCGGCGGCGCGGTCGCGGCGCATCAGTTCCAGCGACATGCCGTCGTTGCCCCACGGGACGAAGTGCAGGACGGCCTTGAGGTCGCCGAAGGGGCTGGTGTCGCCCTCTTCGACGCGGTGGGCGGTGGCGATGAAGCAGTCGCCGTCGCCCGGGTCGCCGACCCGGCCCAGGGCCATGGAGAAGCCGCGCTCGGTGTCGGTGCCGCGCCAGGCCTCGGCGGCGCCGCGCACCTGCTCCAGCTCGGTGTCGGTGAGTTCGCTGACCCGGCGGACCTTGGTGGTGTAGCCGTTGCGTTCGATGCGCTTCACCATCTGGCGGACATTGCGCATGGCGCGGCCCGAGAGGGAGAAGTCTTTGACATCGACAATCGCCTCGTCACCCAGTTCCAGGGCGTCCAGGCCGGTCTCGCGGGTCCAGACCTCGCCGCCGGTCTCGCTGCAGCCCATGACGGCCGGGGTCCAGGAGTGGGCCTTGGCCTCCTCCATGAACCGCTCGATGGCGCCGGGCCAGGCCTCGACGTCGCCGATGGGGTCGCCGGAGGCGAGCATGACGCCGGAGACGACGCGGTAGGTGACGGCGGCCTTGCCGCTGGGGGAGAAGACGACGGCCTTGTCGCGGCGGAGCGCGAAGTGGCCGAGGGAGTCGCGGCCGCCGTGCTTGGCGAGCAGTTCGCGCAGCTTGTCCTCGTCGTCGGCGGTGAGCCGGGCGGCGGGGTGCTCGGGGCGGAAGGCGAGGTACATGGTGGTGAGGGCGGTCAGCATGCCGAGGGCGCCGAGGGAGTAGCCGACGGTCCAGGAGACCTGGCCGGCGTAGTCGACGGGGCCCTCGAAGCCGAAGAGGCCGTAGACGACGTGCGTGATCTGCTCGTACAGGCCCGGGTTGCCGACGACCTTGTTCGGGTGGACGTTGACGATGAGCAGGCCGAGGCCGATGGAGCCGGCGCTCATGAGCACGAAGTTCGCGAGGGCCTTCCAGCGGCTGCGGGGGTCGGGCAGTGCCTTGAATTCACCCTGGTGGCGCAGCAGCAGGGCGAAGAGCACCGCGGCGATGACCACGCCGGGGATCGAGTGCCGGTACAGGAACTGCGCCGCGGCGCCGGCGGGCAGCAGGACGACCGCCGCTCGCCAGGCGCGGCGCTTGCGGCGCTTGAGGCCGTGCGCGAGGAGGAGGAGCAGGACGCCCGCGCTGATGGCGAGGGCGGCCGCGAACGGGCCGAAGACCGGCAGCACCTCCGCCACGGCGTGGATCCTGCTGTGCCGGAAGCGCGGGAAGACTCCTGCCGCGATGTCCAGAAGGCCGACGATCATGACGGCCGTACCTACCAGGCCGGGCACCGACTCCGGCTGTGGGCCTCGGAGGATTCGGCGGACCCTGCTCGGAACCTGTCCCGACTTATCGCCATCTATCCTGCTAGACATCGCTTCCCGTTGCTCCGCGAGAGATCATGTGGCCGAAGGCCGCGACAGCCTCCGGTGTGTGGTGCGTCCCTTAGGACGACATCGACGAGGAGCGGGTTCACTCTTTCGTCGTAAAAAAAAAGTCCTGCCACCAGAAAGTCGACTGACTGCTCATGGGTCTCACGAGTACTACGGTTCTGGCGTTGGCCATCCTGGCCGGTGTGCTGCTCTTCGCGGCCACGGTCTGGCTGTGGCCGAAGCTGTCGGGCCGCACCTGGCGTGCCGTCGTCGGCCGGATCGGGCTCCTGCTGGCGACGCAGCTGGCGCTGTTCTCGGCTGTGGGTCTCGCGGCTAACAAGTCGTTCCTCTTCTACGGTTCCTGGGCCGACCTGCTCGGCCAGGAGACGTCCATGGGCAAGGTCGTCGACCACTCGATGAGCAGTGACGACATCAAGGTCGTCGACAAGCAGAAGCTGGACGTCCCCGGTGGCGCCAAGCCCCAGGTCGGTGGTCAGATCCTGAAGGTTGCCATAACCGGGCAGAAGTCGAAGATAACGAGCCCCGGCTACGTCTGGCTCCCGCCGGAGTACTTCCAGCCGCAGCACAAGGACCAGAACTTCCCCGCCTCCATCGTCCTGACGGGCTATCCGGGCACCGCCGAGAACCTGATCAAAGGGCTCGACTACCCCATGAAGGCCTTCAGCCTGTCCAAGTCGGGCAAGATGAAGCCGATGATCCTGGTCATGCTGCGCCCGACCATCGCGCCGCCGCGTGACACGGAGTGCGTCGACATACCCGGTGGCCCGCAGACCGAGACCTTCTTCGGCGAGGACCTTCCGCAGGCCATCACGAACACCTTCCGGGTCGGCAAGAAGCCGCAGAACATGGGCTTCATCGGCAACTCGACGGGCGGTTACTGCGCCCTGAAGATCGCCGCGCACTACCCGCAGACGTTCGGTGCCGCGGCCGGTCTGTCGGCGTACTACGACGCCCCGGACGACCCGACGACGGGTGACCTGTTCCACGGCGACGAGAAGCTGAAGAAGCGCGCGGACGTGCTGCACAGCATCGAGCACAAGAAGCCGAGCGGTACGTCCTTCCTCGTGACGAGCAGTGAGAAGGGCGAGCCGAACCTCGGTGACACCCGGAAGTTCATCAAGAAGGTGCAGGGCCCGGACCGGGTCTCCTCGATCATCCTCGACAGCGGTGGCCACAACTTCAACACGTGGCGACGGGAGATCCCGCCGATGCTGGTGTGGATGAGCGGGCGCATCCAGGCCTGAGGCCGTGGACGCACGCACGCGCGAGGGCCCGGCTCGGGAGAGCCGGGCCCTCGCGCGTGCTGTGCGCTACGCCTCCTGCAACTGGGCCCGGCGCAGGGCCCGGTGCACGCCCTCCGGGGTCAGTACGCCGACCAGGGCGCCGGAGTCGGGGTCCGTCACCCCGATCCGGCCCGAGTCCTCCTGGAGCAGGGCCGCGAGGGCCTCGCGCAGGGTCGCGCCGAGCTCCACGGCCGTCGCCGGGGCGCTGCCCTCGACGGTCGTCAGGTCGGCCGTCTCGACTGCGGTGACCGCGAGCCGCTTCAGGCTCCGGTCGGCGCCGACGAAGGAGGCCACGTACGGGGTGGCCGGCGCGCCGAGGACCGCCGCGGGGCGGGCGAACTGCTCGATGGTGCCCGCGCCGTAGACCGCCATGCGGTCGCCGAGCCGGATGGCCTCCTCCAGGTCGTGGGTGACGAGCAGGATCGTCTTGCGGACCGTCTTCTGCAGGGTCAGGAACTCGTTCTGCAGCCGTTCGCGCACCACGGGGTCCACCGCGCCGAAGGGCTCGTCCATCAGCAGCACCGGCGGGTCGGCGGCGAGCGCGCGGGCCACGCCGACGCGCTGGCGCTGGCCGCCGGACAGCTGCTCCGGGTACCGGCCCCCGTAGACGGCCGGGTCCAGTCCCACCAGTTCGAGCAGCTCGGCCGCCCGGGCGCGGGCCTTGGCCTTCGGGGTGCCGATCAGCTGCGGCACGGTCGCCGTGTTCTCCAGCACCGTCTTGTGCGGGAACAGCCCGACCTGCTGGATGACGTACCCGATGCGGCGGCGCAGCTCGACCGGGTCGGCGGCCGCGATGTCCTCGCCGCCGAGCAGGATCCGGCCGGAGGTCGGGTCGATCAGCCGGTTGACCATCTTCATCGTGGTCGTCTTGCCGCAGCCGGACGGTCCCACGAGCGTGACCAGCTCACCTTCCGCCACCTCGAAGGACAGGTCCTCGACGGCTGTCGTCCCGTCGGGGTAGCGCTTGGTCACATGCTCGAATCGGATCACGGGTCCATCCTTCCGCACGGGCGGTGCGGTTTTGTGAAGGGCGTGTTGCTCCGGTGCGAAGGATTCCGGCCATGGAGGGCGCTGCGGGTTATGGTCGCTCGTGGATGTGATCGGGAAGCATGTGTTCGATGACGGGGGGTGGGGTGCATGGCCGGGCGGAACTGCCTGGTGGCGAACGACTGGATCTGCTGGGACTACGTCACCTCCCGCTCCCAGGAGCTCGCGGACGCCACCCTCGAACACCTCTGGATCACGGGCGTGTCCGTCCTGATCGGCATAGCCGTGTCCGTGCCGCTCGCCCTGCTGGCCCGGCGCAGCCGCCGCTGGGCGGCGCCCGTGCTGGCCCTCACCACGCTGCTCTACACGATCCCGTCGCTGGCCATGTTCTCCCTGCTGCTGCCGCTCTTCGGGCTCTCGGCGGCGCTGGTGGTCACCGGGCTCGTGCTGTATTCGCTGACGATCCTGGTGCGCAACGTGCTGGCCGGCCTGGAGGCCGTGCCCGAGGAGGTGCGGGAGGCCGCGCGCGGCATGGGGTACGGCCCGGGCCGGCTGCTGTGGCAGGTCGAACTGCCGCTGGCGCTGCCCGCGCTGCTCGCCGGCGTACGGATCGCCACGGTCTCGACGGTCGCGCTGACCACGGTCGGCTCCATCGTCGGCAAGGGGGGCCTCGGCAACCTCATCGCCCCGGCGGTGAACAGCTCGTTCAAGGCCCAGGTGCTCACGGCCTCGGTGCTGTGCGTCTTGCTCGCGCTGGTGGCCGACCTGCTGCTGCTGGGCGTCCAGCGGCTGCTCACGCCGTGGACCCGGGCCGGAGCCCGGCCGGCGGCTCCGGGGAAGGGGGCCTGAGGCCGTGGGAGTACTGGGACAGACCTGGGACTGGCTGGCGGACGGTGCCCACTGGTCGGGGGAGAGCGGGGTCTGGCACCGGCTCGGCGAGCACGCGTACGTGAGCGGGGTCGCCCTGGCGATCGCCTGCGCGCTGGCGCTGCCCGTCGGCCTGTACCTCGGCCACCTCGGCAAGGGCGGCGCCCTCGCGATCAACGTCTCCAACATCGGCCGGGCCGTTCCGGTATTCGCGGTGCTGGCGCTGTTCATGGTCTCCCCGCTGCGCAACGCCGGCTACGTGCCGACCATCGCCGCGCTGGTGCTGTTCGCCCTGCCGCCGCTGCTGACGAACGCGTACGTCGGCATGCGCGAGGTGGACCGCGCGGTGGTTGAGGCCGCCCGGGGCATGGGCATGTCCGGCGGCCAGCTCTTCCTGCACGTCGAACTGCCGCTCGCGCGCGGCCTGGTGATGACCGGGCTGCGCTCTGGAGCGGTGCAGGTCATCGCCACGGCCACGATCGCCGCCATGGTCGGCCAAGGCGGTCTCGGCCGGATCATCACGGCCGGCTTCAACACGTACAACACCCCGCAGGTCGTCGCGGGCGCCCTGCTGGTGGCCGTTCTCGCCCTGCTGGTCGAGGGCGTGCTGGTGGCGGCGGACCGACTGCTGCCGCGGGCTGCGGGCCACCGCTGATTCCTGTCCATCGCTCGAAACGGAGTTGCTCCATGACCAAGACCACGCGCGTCCTCGGCGCGTCCCTGGGCGCCCTTGCGCTGACGGTGTCGCTGGCCGCGTGCGGCGGCGACAGCCTGGAGAAGAGCAAGGACGGCGGTTCGTCCGCCCCGGCCTCGGACGGCAAGGGCAGTCTGGTGATCGGCGCCGCCGGGTTCACCGAGTCGAACGTGCTGGCGGAGCTGTACGCGCAGGTCCTCAAGGACGCGGGCTACGGCACCTCCGTCAAGACGGTCAACAACCGCGAGCTGTACGAGCCCTCGCTGGAGAAGGGCGAGATCGACGTCGTCCCGGAGTACGCGGCCACGCTCGCGGAGTTCCTCAACGCCAAGGTGAACGGTCCGAAGGCGCCCGAGGAGAAGCCGGTGGCGTCGAGCGACCTCGCGGCGACGGTGGCGGCCCTGGAGAAGCTCGCGGCCCCGCTCGGGCTGAAGGCGCTGCCCGCGGGCGGGGCCGTCGACCAGAACGCATTCGCGGTGACCAAGGAATTCGCCCAGAAGAACAACCTGAAGACGCTTTCGGATCTTGGCAGGTCCGGGCTGAAGGTGAAGATCGCGGCGGGCGACGAATGCTCCGTACGGCCCTTCTGCGCACCGGGGTTGACGAAGACATACGGAATTCAGGTTTCCGGTATTGACCCGAAGGGCGTCGGCACCCCGCAGGCCAAGCAGGCCGTCAAGGACGGCGCCGACCAGCTCGTGCTGACCACGACCACGGACGCCACCCTCGACGGCTTCGGCCTGGTCCTGCTGGAGGACGACAAGAAGCTCCAGAACGCCGACAACGTGCTCCCGGTGGTCAACGCCAAGGACGCCGGCGCCCCCGAGGTCGCGGCCGCCCTCGACCGGCTCACCAAGGTCCTCACGACGGCCGATCTGGTCGACCTGAACCGGAAGGTGGACGCGGAGCGCGCCAAGCCGGCGGACGTCGCGAAGGCCTACCTGGAGTCCAAGGGCCTTCTCAAGAAGTAGAAGTCACGCCGGTTGACGGAGGAATGCGGCGTACCTGCCCGGGAAGAGCGGCAAAGAGATTGCCGGGCGGGTATCCCGCTGGACCCCCACGCCCTGTAAATTTCGGGCCATGCCCCGTGGACGCCACCGCAATCCCGAACCCCTGCACCGGCTGCTCACGCCGACGACCATCGCAGGTGTGTCCGTCATCAGCGCCGGAGCGGCCTGGCTGCTCGCGGGCCCCGACGACGGCACCGCGCTGAGGCTGCTCGTGGCCCTCACCGCGGCCGCCGGGATCGGCGGCGCCGTCGTGATGCGCGCCTGGGACCGTTCGGCGGGCCGCCGCGTCGCGGAGCTCGCCCGCGAGCGGGTCAAGGACGAGTGGCGGACGGACGAGCGCATAGCCGAGCTCGAATCCGATCTCGAAGAGGCCCGCGTGCTGCGCAACCGGCTCGACGCCAAGCTGCGCGCCAAGCGGGTCGAACTGGCCGGGCTGCGGGGCGAGCACGCGGCGCTGCTGCGGCGCTACGCGACGGCCGAGACCGAGCGCGCCAGCGCCCTGGAGGGCCGCCGGCTGCTGGCCATCGAGGCCGCAGCGGCTCCGGCCGCCGCGCAGAAGGAACTTCCGGCCGTCACCGAGGAGCGCACCTCGGCGGGCGCGCCCACCTCGGTCGGCTACGCCCGGGCCCACGCGGCCCTGGGGGCGCTGGCCCGCAGGAAGCAGACGCAGGCGGCCCTGCCCCCGGCGCCCGCCGCGGCGTCCCCGGCCCCCGCGTCCCCGGTTCCCGCCTCGTCCGTTCCCGCCTCGTCGGTCCCCGCCCGGCGGCCGGCCGCGGCGGTGGCCCCGTACGCGGCCCAGCGGCGTACGACCTCACGCGTCGAGGGCGGCTTCGACTTCTTCGGCACCAAGAACGCGGCGCAGGCCCGCGCGGTGATCGAGGCGGTCCAGAACGAGGACCTGGCCGACGTGGTCGGCGCCGAGGCCCTCGCCGTCCACAAGGCGGAGTCCGGCGAGGCCGCGCCGGGACCGGAGTTCAAGCCGGCGACCGCCGAGACCCGTGCGGTGGGCCAGGTCATCGACCTCACGGCCCACGACGAGACCGAGCCGATCGACGTGGTCCGGCTGCGCACCGCGATCTCGTAGCGCCCGCCGTCGTCCGGCTCCCGTCGCCCCGCTGCTGGTCGGCTCGGGTCGGGGTCTCAGAACAGCGGGAGCTGTCCCGGGTGTTCGGGCAGCACGAAGCCGTCCAGCGTCGGCGCGGAGGCGCCGAGCACCACCCGGGCCCGGGATCCGGGGCAGGACACCAGGTCGCCGCGTCCGCGCCCGGCCGGGGGGTCGTGGCGGGCGATCCGGCCGGCGGTGACGGCGCAGTCGCGGCCGCAGGAGGGGCAGGCCCGACGGGGAGAGTGGGACATGGACCCCAGTCTGCCCTGCCCCGCCGACATCGGCCCCGCCGGCCGGCGAGCCGGGCCGCGTGGGCCGCGGAGCTCACGGGCGGGTCCTGCCGAGGGCCGCGACGGCATCGACCATCTGGTCCCAGAAGCGCCGGGTGTCGAGGGACACGGCGACCTTCGCGTTGACCGGGCGGTCCAGGTACCGGTGGAGGTCCACGACGGTGGCCCCGCGCGTGTACCGGCCGTGCAGTTCCACGGTGACGTTCGCCTCCACGCACTCGACGACGGCCGGGTCGATCACGCGGGCCACGGCGACGGGGTCGTGCAGCGGGGGGTGGGGCATGTTCCACAGCCGGTTGTACGTCGACGCGAAGTAGGCCAGCAATCCGGCGCAGATGTCGCCGAGTTCGGTGCCGAGGGCTTCGAAGCGGGCCAGGACCTCGGGCGTGGCCAGGGCCTGGTGGGTGACGTTGAGCCCGCACATGGTCACCGGGACCCCGCTGCGGAAGACGATGTCCGCGGCCTCCGGGTCGGTGTGGATGTTGAACTCCGACGCCGGGGTGCGGTTGCCCCGCCCGGTGGAGCCTCCCATCAGCACGATCTCGCGGATGCGGGCGGCGCTGTCGGGGTAGCGGGTCAGCAGCAGGGCGATGTTGGTCAGCGGGGCGGTGGGGACCAGCGTGACCGGCTCCGGGTGGTCCAGGAGGATCCGGTGGAGGAGTTCCACCGCGTGCTCGGGGACCAGGTCGACCGTGGGTTCGGGGAACCGCGGGCCGTCCAGCCCGGACGCGCCGTGCACGTCGTCCGCGACGGCCAGCGGCTGGAGCAGCGGCCGGTCGCACCCGGCGGCGATGGGCACGCCCGTGATCCCGGCGACGGTGCACACCCGGCGGGCGTTGAGGGAGGTCTTCTCCAGCGTCTGGTTGCCGGCGACGGTGGTGATCGCCAGCAGGTCGACCGCCGGGTTCGCCGCCGCCAGCATGATCGCCAGCGCGTCGTCGTGCCCGGGGTCGCAGTCGATGATGATCGGGACGGGCACGGGCGACCTCCTCGTCGGACGGGACCCGTCCAGTCTGCCGCCGCAGAGCCGCTCGGGCGGGCCTTATTTGTCGATGTCTCCGACCACGAAGAACAGCGAGCCCAGGATCGCCACCATGTCCGCGACGAGCTGCCCCGGCAGCAGGACGGCCAGGGCCTGGATGTTGTTGTACGAGGCGCTGCGCAGCTTCAGCCGGTACGGGGTCTTCTCGCCCTTCGAGACGAGGTAGTAGCCGTTGATGCCGAGGGGGTTCTCGGTCCAGGCGTACGTGTGGCCCTCGGGCGCCTTCAGGACCTTGGGCAGCCGCTGGTTGACCGGCCCCGGCGCCAGCTCCGCCATCCGGTCCAGGCAGGCCACGGCCAGCTCGAGCGCGTTGTGGGTCTGGTCCAGCAGGCACTCGAAGCGGGCCAGGCAGTCGCCCTCGGTGCGGGTGACGACCTTGAGGACGTCCTGGAGCTCGCCGTAGGCCAGGTACGGCTCGTCGCGGCGCAGGTCGAAGTCGACGCCGGAGGCGCGGGCGATCGGGCCGGAGACCCCGTACGCGTGCACCGCCTCGGCGGACAGGACGCCGACGCCGCGGGTGCGGGCGCGGAAGATCTCGTTGCCGTGGACCAGCTTGTCGTAGACGTCCATGCGGGTGCGGACGTCGGCGATCGCGGCGCGGGCCCGGCCGAGCCAGCCGGCCGGGAGGTCCTCCTTGAGGCCGCCGACGCGGTTGAACATGTAGTGCATGCGGCCGCCGGAGATCTCCTCCATGACGGCCTGGAGCTCCTCGCGCTCGCGGAACGCGTGGAAGATCGGGGTGATCCCACCCAGTTCGAGGGGGTACGAGCCGAGGAACATCAGGTGGTTCAGCACCCGGTTCAGCTCGGCGAGCAGGGTCCGCATCCACACGGCCCGCTCGGGGACCTCCATGCCGAGCATCCGCTCGACGGCCATGACCACACCGAGCTCGTTGGAGAACGCGGACAGCCAGTCGTGGCGGTTCGCGAGCATCACGATCTGCCGGTAGTCGCGGGCCTCGAAGAGTTTCTCGGCGCCGCGGTGCATGTAGCCGACCACCGGCTCGGCGCTGACGATCCGCTCGCCGTCCAGGACGAGGCGCAGGCGCAGCACGCCGTGCGTGGAAGGGTGCTGGGGGCCGATGTTGAGCACCATGTCGGTGCTCTCCGCCGCTCCGCCGATGCCGACCGTGGTCTCCGTCATGCGGGCATTGTCTCAGCCCTACGCTTGGTGGATGGATACGGGGACAGAGGGTGAGACGGGCGGGCCCGTGTGGGTGGGACTGCCGGGCGGGCTGCTCACTCTGCGGCGGCTGCTGCTGGTGAGCTGGGCGACGGGCTTCGCCGCCCTGACCGCCGTCGTCCTGGGGCTGACGGTCGGCCCCGGGTGGGCGGCCCTCGGGCTGGTGTGGCTCGCCGTCCTGGGCTGGGGCTGGGTGCTCCTCGGCCGGAACTGGCGGTCCTGGCGGTACGCCGAGCGGGCGGACGACCTGCTGATCAGCCGCGGGGTGCTGTGGCGGGAGGAGACCGTCGTCCCCTACGGGCGGATGCAGCTGGTCGAGGTCACCTCGGGCCCGCTGGAGCGGCGCTTCGGGCTGGCCTCCCTCCAGCTGCACACGGCCGCGGCCGCCACCGACGCCAAGATCCCGGGCCTGGCGCCGGCCGAGGCGGAGCGGCTGCGCGACCGCCTCACCGCCCTCGGCGAGGCAAGGTCGGCGGGCCTGTGACCGCCGGAAGCCCGGCGGGCGGCGACCCGCTGACCCCCGCAGCCGCCCCCGCGGCCGCTCCCGCCGGCGTCGAGCCCGGCGCGGACGGACGGCGGCTGCACCCCTTCACGCCGCTGCGCCGCGCCTGGGTGCCGATCGCCGCGACCGTCGGCGTGGTCGCCCAGCAGGGCGACCAGGCCCAGAAGTGGGTCGCGGACCTGTCCGTCCTGCTCCGGCTGCTGGCGCTGGTCGGCATCATCCTCGTGTTCGCCGTGTACGGCTTCCTGAGCTGGTGGTTCACCCACTACGCCGTGACCGACACCGAACTGCGCATCCGTACCGGACTGCTCTTCCGCCGCACCGCGCACATCCGCCTCGACCGCCTTCAGGCCGTGGACGTCACCCGCCCGCTGCTGGCCCGCCTGACCGGCGTCGCCAGCCTGCGCCTCGACGTCATCGGCACCGACGACAAGGACCAGCTGTCCTTCCTCGGCGAGAAGGAGGCCGTCGCCCTGCGCGCCGAACTCCTCGCCCGCGCGGCGGGCTTCGCCCCCGAGGAAGCGGTGCGCCTGGGCGAGGCCCCCGACACGGAGCTGCTGCGCGTGAGCCCGCGCGAGCTCGTCGTGTCGCTGCTGCTCAGCCTCGGCGTCCTGGGCGCGCTCGCGGCCGGGATCGTCGCGCCGGTGGCCGTGTGGTGGTTCAGCTCCAGCCCGTGGGCGGCCGTCGTCGCCCTCCTCCCGCTGCTCGGCGCGGTCTGGGCGGGCACCGCCGGCCGCTTCCTCGCGGAGTACGACTGGCGGGTCGCGGAGTCACCGGACGGGCTGCGCCTGGACCACGGCATGCTGGACCGGGCCCACGAGACCGTGCCGCCGGGGCGCGTGCAGACCGTACGGATCGTGGAGCCGCTGCTGTGGCGGCGGCGCGACCGGGTCCGCGTGGAGCTGGCCGTGGCCGGCTCGAAGAACGAGGTCCTGGTCCCGGTGGCCTCGCGGGCCGCCGCGTACGCCGTGATCGCCCGGGTGCTGCCCGGGGTGGACCTGGCGGCCCTGGCCTTCTCCGGCTCCCCGCGCGCCGGCTCGCGCTGGGTGGTCCCGGTGTGGTGGAAGGGCTACGCGCTGGCCGTCTCCCCGGAGGTGTTCGCCGCCCGGCACGGCCGCCTGTGCCGCCGTACGGAGATCGTCCCGCACGCCAAGGCGCAGAGCGTCCGTCTCAGCCAGGGCCCGTGGGCCCGCGCCGGCGGCCTCGCCGACGTGCACGTGGACACCGGCGCGAACGGTACCGTCACGGCCCGGCTGCGGGCGGCCGACGAGGCCGCCGCCCTGCTGGCCGCCCAGGCCGTCCGCGCCCGCACCTCCCGCGCCTCGGCCCGCCCGGACCGCTGGATGACGCAGCCGGAGCCGTGAGCCGAGCAGGACCCCCGTGCCCTGCGGCGAGGGGCTAGCCGGCGCCGCCGCCCGCGCGGACCAGGCCCGTCTCGTACGCCAGGACCACCACCTGGACGCGGTCGCGCAGCCCCAGCTTCGTCAGGATGCGGCCCACGTGGGTCTTCACGGTCGCCTCCGACAGGACCAGCCGGGCCGCGATCTCCCCGTTCGACAGCCCCTGGGCCACCAGCAGCATGACCTCGCGCTCGCGTTCCGTCAGCCGCTCGATCTCCTTGTTCTGCGGCTCCTGCGTGGTCGTGGGCAGCATCGGCGCGAAGCGGTCCAGCAGCCGCCGCGTCGTGGACGGGGCGACCACCGCGTCCCCGCTGTGCACCGAGCGGATGGCCGCCAGCAGTTCGGCCGGCGGGACGTCCTTCAGCATGAAGCCGCTCGCACCGGCCTTCAGGCCCGAGAAGGCGTACTCGTCCAGGTCGAAGGTGGTCAGGATGATGACCTTGGGGTGCTCCTGCGGCTCGCAGATCCGCCGCGTCGCCTCGACACCGTCCAGCCTCGGCATGCGGACGTCCATCAGCACCACGTCCACCTTCGTGGCCCGCAGCACCTCCAGCGCCTCCAGGCCGTCGCCCGCTTCGGCGACGACCTCCATGTCCGGCTGGGCGGCGAGCACCATCCGGAAGCCGGTGCGCAGCAACACCTGGTCGTCGACCAGCATCACTCGGATGGACATCAGTTACCTCGTCCTCGTCATCTGTTCTTCAGGGGGAGCAGTGCGCTGATCCGGAAGCCGCCGCCGGGACGCGGGCCCGCGTCCAGGGTTCCGCCGACCATACCGATGCGCTCGCGCATGCCGATCAGTCCGTGCCCGGCGCCGTCCGCGCCGCCGTCCTCGTACAGTTCGTGGGCCGCGCCCCGGCCGTCGTCCTCGACCAGCAGGCCGAGCCCGTCGTCGAAGTAGACCAGCCGGACGCTGGCCGTCGCCTCCGGGCCGCCGTGCTTGCGGGTGTTGGTCAGCGCCTCCTGCACGATCCGGTACGCCGTCAGCTCGACCCCGCTGGGCAGCCGCCGCGGCGCGCCCTCGACCTCGAAGTCCACCACGAGCCCGGCCGCCCGCACCTGCTCGATCAGGACCTCGATCTGCTCGACGTCGGGCTGCGGCACGTAGTCCTCGGACTCCTGGGGCTCGCCGGTGCGCAGGACGCCCAGCAGCCGGCGCATCTCGGCGAGGGCCTGGCGGCCGGTGCCGGAGATGGTCTGGAGGGCCTCCTTGGCCTGCTCGGGGGCCACGTCCATGACGTACGCCGCGCCGTCCGCCTGGACCACCATCACCGAGACGTTGTGCGCGACGACGTCGTGCAGCTCGCGGGCGATCCGGGCGCGCTCGCCGGCCACGGCCACCTTGGCCTGGGCCTCGCGCTCCTTCTCCAGCCGCTGGTTGCGCTCGATCAGCTGGGCGTAGTAGGCCCGGCGGGTGCGCAGCGAGTCGCCCAGCACCCACGCCAGCACGAACGGAATGATCATGAAGATGGCGAAGAGGAGGTTGTCGACGTCGTTGCTGCCCTTGTCCACGCCGAAGCGGACGAAGTAGAGCGGCGCGGCCGCCAGCCCCCAGCCCAGCGCGGTGCGCGAGACCCAGCGCGGGACCTCGCTCGCGGCGACGGTGTAGAGGATCACGAACATGGCGAGGTCCCAGACGCCCGCGATGATCCCCAGGGAGAGCTGGAAGACGCCCGCCCCGAGGGTGAGCCAGAACATCGCCTGCGTCCACTTGCGGCGCAGGGCCACGGCCGTGCTCAGGGCGAGCACGACGGGGACGGCGGCGAACTTCAGGGGCCGGCTGATGTCGGGCTCGCCCACGACGTTCAGCATCGAGACCCCGAAGAGGAGGACAGCCCAGAAGCTGTCGACGCCCGTCGGGTGTCTGCGGAGGAAGTCGTAGAGGCGCTGCACGTAACCCAGCGTAGGGAACGGTGATAGGTGCTGGAGTCAACCAGAGGTTCGAACCTGGCCTCGGGGGCGTACTCCCGAAGGTGGAGTCGAGCTTAGCCTTTGTGGGGTGAGCACCCAGGGTGGACAGTCGACTCCGGTCCGGTGGCGCGACGCGATGGACGTCGCCCTGTACGGGCCCGGCGGCTTCTACGTGCGCCCGGGCGGGCCGGGGCCGGCCGGGCACTTCCGTACCTCGGTGCACGCCTCCGCGCTGTACGCGGGAGCCGTGGCCCGGCTGCTGCGGTGGGTGGACGCGGAGCTCGGGCACCCGCAGGGGCTGGACCTGATCGATGTCGGGGCCGGGCGCGGCGAGCTGCTGACCGGGGTGCTGGCCGCGCTGGAGCCGGAGACGGCCGCGCGGGTGCGTCCGTACGCCGTGGAGCGGGCGCAGCGGCCCGCGGGGCTCGACCCGCGGATCCGCTGGGTCGGGGAGCCGCCCGAAGGGACGACGGGGCTGCTGTTCGCCAACGAGTGGCTCGACAACGTCCCGCTGGAGATCGCGGAGGACGGGCGCTACGTCCTGGTCGCCCCGGACGGCACGGAGAGCCCCGGCGGCCCGCTGGACGGCGCGGACCGGGACTGGTTGGAGCGGTGGTGGCCCGGCGGCGTGGGCCCGGACGAGACCGGCCGGGCCGAGATCGGTCGGGCGCGCGACGAGGCCTGGGCGGGGGCCGTGGCGAGCCTGGAGCGGGGGCTGGCGGTGGCGGTGGACTACGGCCACACGCGGGACGCCCGGCCGCCGTACGGCACGCTGACGGGCTTCCGTGCGGGCCGGGAGGTCCCGCCCGTCCCGGACGGGAGCTGCGACGTCACCGCGCACGTGGCGCTGGACTCCTGCGCGGGGCCGGGCGCGGCCCTGCTGACGCAGCGCGAGGCGCTGTCGGGGCTCGGGATCTCGGGCTCCCGCCCCGCGCTGGCGTTGGCCTCGGCCGACCCGGTGGCGTACGTGCGGGCGCTGGCGTCCGCCGGGGAAGCCGCCGAGCTCACCGCACGCGGCGGGCTCGGCGACTTCCTGTGGCTCTGCCAGCCGGTCGGGATCCGGGCGGCCTGGCCCGGGGCCGCCACCGGCTGACGCGGTCGTGCGGTGTCGTCCGTCGGGCGCGGCCGGGTGGTGGGGCGGGGCGAGAGCGGCCCCGTACGCCGTGGGGCGCGGCTGGTGGTCAGCCGCGCCCGACGGTTCGGGAGGGGGAGCCGTTACTGCGTGACCTCGTCGTGGCCGTCGTGGAGACCGCCGCCGCTGCCCGAGCCGCTGGTGGGCGTCGAGGTGACCGGCTTCGCCAGCGGGGCCAGATCGTACGCGTAGTGGCCGACCGCGTCCGCGATGACGTCGACGTTGATGTCGAGCGCCTTCTGGTCGATGTTGGTGATGTCGTCACCCTTGCCGTGGTAGTTCACGTCGTAGGCGACGCCCGCCTGGCCGCCGAACTTCGCGGCCTGCGCCGGGGTCTTGATGCCCTCGGCGCCGGTGAAGGTGCCGCCGGAGGGGATGCCGACCTCGATGAACGGGCCGTAGTCCGAGCGGCCGGAGAAGTCCGTGCCCTCGTGCGGGATCTTCTTGGAGTCGAGGAAGTCGGTGATCCCCTTCTCCAGCTGGGCGGAGCCGGCCGGGCCGGGGCCCGCGCCGGTGGCGTCCGAGTCGTCGCCGTCGTAGACGAAGTACGCGGAGTTCGGCGAGGCGATCATGTCGAAGTTCAGGTAGAGCTTGATCTGCTTCTTCTGCTCGTCCGTCAGCCCGGCGACGTACGCCTCCGAGCCGAGCAGGCCGAACTCCTCCGCCGACCACCAGGCGAACTTGACCTTGTTCTTGATCTTCTTCTGCTCGCTCGCGAGCCGCTGGGCGACCTGGAGGATGCCCGCCGAGCCGGAGCCGTTGTCGTTGATGCCCGGGCCGGCCGCGACCGAGTCGAGGTGCGCGCCGAGGAAGACGGTGTTGTTCTCGTCGCCGCCCTTGGTCTCGGCGATGACGTTGAACGTCTTGCGGTTCTCGCGCAGCTCACGGATGTCGAGGGTGACCTCGACCGGACCGGCGGCGGCCTCGGCCGCGAGCTTCTGGCCTTCCTCCTGGGTGATGCCGCCCGTCGGCACCTTGCCGGCGGCCGGGTCGCCGATGGTGCCGTTCAGGGCGCCCGCGGTGTTGTTGTAGATGATCGCGCCGACCGCGCCGGCGGCCGCCGCGTTCTGCTGCTTCACCGCGAAGGTGCAGCCGCCGCGCTTGATCAGGGCGATCTTGCCGGTGAAGGTGCCCGGGGCGAAGTCGCCGGGTTCGCAGCCGTTCGTCCCGTCCGCGTCGACCGGGGCGACGGCGACCTGGGCCGTCACACCGCCCTCCGGGGAGTTCGCCGTGTAGGTCATCAGGTGGATCGGTACGTCGCGCTGGTTCGCGCCGCCCACCGTCAGCTTCTGCTCGATGGTCTCGACGTAGACGAAGTCGAACTCGTTGCGGGTGACCGTGTATCCGGCCGCCTTCAGCACGGCCTCGATGTACTTGGCCGACTGCTCGTGGCCCTTGGAACCCGCCACGCGGGTGCCGTTGTTGTAGTCGGCCAGGGACTGCAGCACCTTGAGGTGGTTGTAGGCGCCCTTGCCGGTCGCGTCCTTGACCAGCTTCCTGGCGAGCGCGTCACCGCGGGCGGCGTCGCTCTGCGGGCTCCCGGTGGCTCCGGCCGGTCCGGCGAGCAGCAGCGGTGAGACGAGGGCCGCTGCGGCCAGGGCGGCGGTTGCTGCGGCTATACGGCGTGAGGGCATGAAGGTCCTTCCACGACAAAGACGAGCAGGGCGGGCGGATCTGGGCACAGCAAGGCACAGCAGGGCACGGCGCGGTGGAACGTGGTGCGGCTGAAACGCGGAATCGGTGCGCGTCAGGTGGGGCAACAGTGAGCGCACGTTAGACAGCAAGTGGCCATCAAGGCCAGAGTTTTCGCTGTTTCCGGTTGATGAATTCCGTATATCGGTGACTCTGCGCCGGTCGAATCCGGCCAAACGCCCGCCGGTACCGCCTAGCGCAGGACGCCCTCGATGAAGTCGGCCCCGATGCGGGCGACCGCACCCAGGTCCAACTGGTGCTGGGCGTAGCGGCCTTGCCTTCGCGTGTGCATCAGGCCGGCCTTCTTCAGGACGGCCAGGTGCCGTGACACCTCCGGCGCGGTGATCCCGTACACGGTCGCCAGTTCGCTCGTCGTGTACGGGGCCCGCGCCAGGCTCCGGCACAGCATCATCCGCATGGGGTGGGCCAGTGCCTCCATCCGCCGCTGGAGCAGCTCCACCGAGCCCGGCGCGGAGACCGGTTCGGGGGTGCCGAGCGGATAGTGGACCACCGGCCGCCAGCCCGGGGCGTGCCCCACGAGCAGATGCGGCCAGCCGAAGTTGGTCGGCACGAAGACGAGGCCGCTGCCTATTCGAGCGTCGGTCGCGGTGGTCGTCCCGTGGACCATCTTGTCGACGGTGATGGTGGTGAGGCCCTCGTCGACGCTGAGCGCCGCCGAGACCTCCCTCAGCGCGGCCGGCAGCCCCCTGCGGCGCAGCAGTTCGGTCTTGTGCCGGGCGTCGGCGCTCTGCCCCGGTTCCACGCGCTTCCAGGTCTCCGCGAAGAACGCCTCGTCGCAGTCCTCCAGGAGCCGGCGCATCCACACCCGTACGCCGGCGGTGTCGTCCAGCAGGCGTACGGAGAACTCCAGCTGGTGGGGGCCGCGGGCGGCGGCCACCTCCAGCGCCTTGGCCCGGGCCGCCGGGTTCGTCAGCGGCGACGGGCCGCCGCCCTCGTTGTAGAGCGCCAGCCAGCAGTGCTCCAGGGCGGCCAGCACGAACTGCTCGTCGTCCAGCCGGTCGAGCACGTCGAGCTCCTGCGCCAGCGTCCCGGCGGGTACCCCGGTCCCGCCGGGGATCCCGGCGAAGGCCATGAAGATGTCGGAGAAGGAGCTCCGCCACATGAACTCGCCCTCCAGCAGCCGGTCCGCGAGGCACGGATCGAGCGAGGCGGCGGTGGCCGTGGTCCAGGAGGTGAGGGCGGGGTGGTGGGCGGGCTGGGAGAGCGCGTGCAGCGCCATGCAGAGCTCCGCGAGGGGGGAGGGCGCGAAGGTGATCCGCTCTGCGGGGAGTCCGGCGATGTCGATGGTGACGCTCATCAGGCCATTCTGTCGTCCCGCTCACCGAGGGTGGTGCCGGGGGGACCGTGCGCAGCCGCCGTACGAGTGGCCGCGGGCCGTCCGGCGCGGCGGCCGGACGAGTGATCGTTCGGCCCTGGGGCGGCCGTGGGGAGCCGTCGATTGACGGGGAACGTCAACTGTCGTGCGCGGTGCCGCCGACGGGGTGAGGGTAGAGCCATGAGCGCGATCGAGCAGTACCTCATAGACACCTGGCGGGCCTCCCAGCACGCGGAGCCGATGCCCCCGCCCCCCGGCCGCGACGACGTCGCCGTCCTGCGCGAGATCCGGTCCTACGAGCAGGTCAAGGCCGTGGTGGAAGGCCGCCCGGCCGGCCACCCCTGGCGCGCCGCCCTGCGCCGGATGCTGAGCCGGCCGCGGGCTTGCTGAGCCGCCACCGGCTGACGGACCCGACTGGTGGGTCGTGCCGGGCCGGCTGCGCCGGGGCCGGGGCGTCGCGTGGCCGTGCCGCTCGGACGGGGTCGGCTGGGGCCGGTGGGGGCGGGGCCGGGCGCGCGCCGGGGCGTCTCCTCGGACGCCGAACGTGACGAGGGGTCGCAGAGCCGGGCCCCGTTGCGTTCGGCGCCCTGCGGGGATCACCCCGACACACACCCGACCCCGCCCCGACCGGCCCGGCCGCCCCCCAATTCAGCCTCGCCGCACACTTCAGCCCCTCCGGCGTCTGAGGCGCGGGTGCGGGGCGGAGCCCCGGCGGGTAACGGCTCAGTCGAAGTTCGGGGCGTTGCGTTCGTAGACCAGTCGCAGCCCGATCAGGGTCAGCCACGGTTCGTGGTCGTCGATCACCGAGGACTCGCCCAGCACCATCGGGGCCAGCCCGCCCGTCGCGATGACGCGGACGTCGTCCGGGTCGCCGTTCGGTCCGGCCAGTTCCTTCGCCATGCGGGCCACGACCCCGTCGACCTGGCCCGCGAAGCCGTACACCACACCCGACTGCATCGCCTCGACCGTGGACTTGCCGATCACGTTGCGCGGCCGGGCCAGCTCGATCTTGCGGAGCTGGGCGCCGCGGACGCCGAGGGCCTCCATGGAGATCTCGATGCCGGGGGAGATGACCCCGCCCACGTACTCGCCCTTCGCGGACACCGCGTCGAAGGTGGTCGCCGTACCGAAGTCGACCACGATCGCCGGGCCCCCGTAGAGCTCGACCGCCGCGACCGCGTTGATGATGCGGTCCGCGCCGACCTCCTTCGGGTTGTCCATCAGGATCGGGACGCCCGTCTTGATGCCCGGCTCCACCAGGACCGCCGGCACGTCGCCGTAGTAGCGCCGGGTGACCTCGCGCAGCTCGTGCAGGACCGACGGCACCGTCGAGCAGATCGCGATGCCGTGGATGCCGTCGCCCAGCTCGCTGCCGAGCATCGGGTGCATGCCCATCAGGCCCTGCATGAGCACGGCCATCTCGTCGGCCGTGCGCCGCGGGTCGGTCGAGATGCGCCAGTGCTCGACGATCTCGTCACCGTCGAACAGGCCCAGGACCGTATGGGTGTTGCCTACGTCGATGGTGAGGAGCACGGGTTACACCGCCTCGCGCAGATCGAGGCCGATGTCCAGGATCGGCGAGGAGTGGGTCAGCCCGCCGACGGCCAGGTAGTCCACGCCGGTCTCCGCGTACGCGCGGGCGGTGTCCAGGGAGAGGCGGCCCGAGGACTCCAGCACCGCGCGCCCGGCCACCAGGGCCACGGCCTCGGCGGTCTGCTCGACCGTGAAGTTGTCCAGCAGGATCAGGTCGGCGCCGGCCTCCAGGACCTCGCCGATCTGCTCCAGGGTGTCGACCTCGACCTCGATCGGGAGCTCCGGGAAGGCCTCCCGCACGGCCTTGAAGGCCTGCGCGACCCCGCCCGCCGCCACCACGTGGTTGTCCTTGACCAGCGCGGCGTCCGACAGCGACATCCGGTGGTTGACGCCGCCGCCGCAGCGCACCGCGTACTTCTCCAGCGCGCGCAGCCCCGGCGTCGTCTTGCGGGTGTCGCGGACCTTCGCCCCGGTGCCCTCCAGTACGTCCGCCCAGCGGCGGGTGGCCGTCGCGATGCCGGACAGCCGGCACAGGATGTTCAGCGCGCTGCGCTCCGCCGTGAGCAGGTCGCGGGTGCGCGAGCGCACCGACAGCAGCAGCTGCCCGGCCTCGACGCTGTCGCCGTCCTCCGCGTGCCGCTCCACCTCGAACGCCTCGGTGCACACCACGGAGAACACGGCCTCGGCGATCCGCAGGCCGGCCACGACGCCGTTCTCGCGGGCGACGAAGTCGGCGATCGCCTCGGCCTCCTCGGGCACCGTGGCGACGGTGGTGACGTCCACGCCGCCGTCCAGGTCCTCGGAGAGCGCCATGTGCGCGATGTCCTCGACCTCGATGGGGTCCAGGCCCGCGTCGGCCAGCAGCTGGGCGAGCGCCGGGTCCAGGCCGCTCTCCTCGCCGTCACCGCAGGCGCAGTCGTCGCCGCAGCCGCCGTCGTTCTGGTCGATCAGGGGAAGTTCGGGGGTGCTCACGGTCACTGCTCCAGGCTCGGGGTGCTCAGGGGGTGCACGGACGGGAAGTCCGCGGAGTCGGTGGGTACGACGACCAGGGCCCGCTTCTCGGTCGCCGAGAGCCGGACGACGAGGTGACGCCGCCAGTGGGCATCGTCCCGGTCCGGGTGGTCCTCGCGCCAGTGGCAGCCGCGGGTCTCCTCGCGCCGCTGCGCGGCGGCGACCAGGACCCGTGCCACGCACAGCAGGTTCGTGGCCTCCCAGGTGTCCACACCCGGCTCGGCGGTCTTGCCGTGCGTCTCCAGGTCGTTCAGGGCGGTCGCGTACAGCGCTTCGAGGGCCTCGGCCGCCGTGGCCAGCGAGGCGGCGGAGCGGAGCACGCCCGCGCCCTCCGTCATGATCCGCTGGACCTCGTGCCGGGCCGCGGCGGGCTGCAGCGGGCCGGTCGCCGGGACCGGGACGACCGGGCCGTTGCCGCCGAAGCGCTGCGCGGCGATGTCGTCGGCGATCCGCTCGGCGAAGACCAGGCCCTCCAGCAGCGAGTTGGAGGCGAGCCGGTTCGCGCCGTGCACACCGGTGCAGGCGACCTCACCGCAGGCGTACAGGCCGCGGACGGTGGTCCGCCCGTGCAGGTCGGTCCGTACGCCGCCGGACGCGTAGTGCGCGGCGGGCGCGACAGGGATCGGCTCGGTCACCGGGTCGATGCCGTGCGAGCGGCAGGCGGCGAGGATCGTCGGGAAGCGCTGCTCCCACATCTCGGCGCCGAAGTGCCGGGCGTCCAGGTACATGTGCTGGGCGCCCTGCTCCTGCATGCGGCGCATGATGCCCTTGGCGACGATGTCGCGCGGGGCGAGTTCGGCGAGCTCGTGCTGGCCGACCATGAAGCGGACGCCGTCCGCGTCGACGAGGTGCGCGCCCTCCCCGCGGACCGCCTCCGACACCAGCGGCTGCTGCCCCTCGGCGTCCGGGCCGAGGAAGAGCACCGTGGGGTGGAACTGCACGAACTCCAGGTCGGAGACCTCGGCGCCGGCGCGCAGCGCGAGCGCCACGCCGTCACCGGTGGACACCGACGGGTTGGTGGTGGCCGAGAAGACCTGGCCCATGCCGCCGGTCGCGAGGATCACGGCGGGCGCGTGGACGGCGCCGACGCCGTCGTGCTGGCCCTCGCCCATCACGTGCAGGGTGACGCCGGCCGTGCGGCCCTGCGCGTCGTGCAGCAGGTCCAGTACGAGGGCGTTCTCGACGGTCTCGATGCCCGCGTCCTGGACCGCCTCGACGAGGGCCCGGGAGATCTCGGCGCCGGTGGCGTCGCCGCCCGCGTGCGCGATGCGCCGCCGGTGGTGGCCGCCCTCGCGGGTCAGTTCTATCTCGCCGGTCTCCGCGGACGTGTCGAAGACCGCTCCGGTGGCCATCAACCGCCGTACCGCGTCCGGGCCTTCGGTGACGAGCAGCCGTACGGCCTCCTCGTCGCACAGGCCCGCGCCCGCGACCAGGGTGTCGTCGAGGTGCTGCTCGGGGGTGTCGCCGTCGCCGAGGGCCGCGGCGATGCCGCCCTGGGCCCAGCGGGTGGAGCCGTCGTCGAGCCGGGCCTTGGTGACGACGACGGTGCGGCGGCCCGCGGCGGCGCAGCGCAGGGCGGCGGTCAGGCCCGCCACACCGGAACCGACGACCACGACATCGGCGTCGAGGGACCAGCCGGGGGCGGGCGCGTGCAGGCGTATGCCGGTGCCCGCGGCCGTGTCTCCGCCGTCGCTGCCGGCGGGGCCTCTGCCTGGGGTGCTCACGAGTGTGCTCCGAATTCCAATGGGATGTTGTCGATCAGCCGGGTCGCGCCCACCTTCGCGGCGACGGCCAGCACGGCCTGCCCGGTGAAGTCGGGACCGGCCTCGGTGAAGTCCTGCGGGTCCACCAGCGCCAGGTAGTCCAGGTCGAGCGGCGGCTCGTGGCGGCCCGCCTCCTCCAGGACGTGCAGCGCGGCGGCCCGTACGGCGTCCGGCAGCCCCCCGCCCGCGGCCGAGACGGCGTGGGCGTCGGCCGAGGCGCGGATCTCGCCCAGCCGGGCCAGGGCGGTGGCCCGCTCGTCGCTGGTCGGGGAGGCCTCGGCGCGGGCGCGCAGCGCCGCCTGCGCGGCGAGCCGGTCCTGCCCGGCGAACAGGGCGCGGGACAGGGCCAGGGCGGTGTGCCGCTCGGCGGGGGAGAGGAAGCGGTTGCGGGACGACAGGGCGAGCCCGTCCTCCTCGCGGACGGTCGGTACGCCGACCACCTCGACGGGGAAGTTCAGGTCAGTCACCATCCGCCGGATCAGCGCCAGTTGCTGGGCGTCCTTCTGGCCGAAGAGGGCCAGGTCGGGGCGGGTGAGGTGGAGCAGTTTGGCGACGACGGTCAGCATGCCGTCGAAGTGGCCGGGGCGGGTGGCCCCTTCGAGGCGCTCGCCCATCGGCCCGGCGGTGATCCGCACCTGCGGGTCGCCGCCCGGGTACACCTCGTCCACGGCCGGCGCGAACACGGCG
Organism: Streptomyces sp. NPDC005533; assembly: GCF_042871845.1. NCBI lineage: Bacteria > Bacillati > Actinomycetota > Actinomycetes > Kitasatosporales > Streptomycetaceae > Streptomyces > Streptomyces sp. NPDC005533. The sequence goes on from NZ_JBIAJH010000003.1 coordinate 271,983, forward strand.
TCGGCGCCCGCCCCTTCGGCGATCAGCAGATCGGCGTCGAGGGTGCGCGGATAGCGGTCGAGGTCCTCGTTCACCCCGAACTGCAGCGGGTTGACGAAGACGGTGACGACGACCTGGCCCGCCGGCCCGACCTGTTCGCGGGCGGTGCGGATCAAGGTGGCGTGGCCCTCGTGCAGGGCGCCCATCGTCATCACCACGGCCCGGCGGCCGGTTCGCGCGAGACCGTGCAGCTCCTCGGCGGTGTGCAGCAGCTGGGTCACTGGTGGCCCCCGTCGGTGTCCGTGTCGGCGAGCACGCCGAGCAGGTCCTCGGCGAGCTCGGGCTTGAGCAGCCCGTGGGCGAGGGCCCGGTCGGCGGTGGTGCGGGCCATCGCCAGGTACCCGGCGACCGCGGCCGGCGCGTGCCGGCGCAGCTCCGAGACGTGCGCGGCGACCGTACCGGCGTCACCGCGGGCCACCGGGCCGGTCAGGGCGCCGTCGCCGGAGCGCAGGGCGTTGTCGAGGGCCGCGCCGAGCAGCGGGCCGAGCATCCGGTCGGGGTGCTCGACCCCGGCCTCGCCCAGCAGCTCCATCGACTGGGCGACCAGCGTGACCAGGTGGTTCGCGCCGAGGGCGAGGGCCGCGTGGTAGAGCGGGCGGTTCTCCTCCGCGATCCATTCGGGCTCCCCGCCCATCTCGATGACCAGGGCCTCGGCGGCCAGCCGCAGCTCCTCGGGGGCGGTGACGCCGAAGGAGCAGCCGGCCAGGCGCTGCACGTCGACCTCGGTGCCGGTGAAGGTCATCGCGGGGTGCAGGGCCAGCGGCAGGGCGCCCGCGCGGCGCGCCGGGTCCAGCACGGCGGTCCCGTACCGGCCCGAGGTGTGCACGAGGAGCTGGCCGGGCCGGATCGCGCCGGTCTCGGCCAGGCCCTCCACCAGGGAGGGCAGCGCGTCGTCGGGGACGGTGAGGAGCACCAGCTCGGCCCGTTCCAGCACCTGCGCGGGCGGCACGAGCGGTACGTCGGGCAGCATCCGCGCGGCCCGGCGCACGGACGCGTCGGACACTCCGGAGACGGCGACGGGCCGGTGCCCGGCCTGCTGGAGCGCGCGGGCCAGCGCCGGACCGACACGGCCGGCTCCGACGACGCCGACGGCGAGCCGGGCAGGGCGTGGCTGCTGTGATGGATTCACGCGGGGAGGGCCTTCCGTTCCAGTCCGCGGGGGGTACCGGACGATACGCCGCCATGCTAGCTCCTGGGGCAATTGGCCGGACGGCGACGACGTGGGTGAGGATCGGGCTCCATGAGCGACGACAGTGACGACACGGAACGTACGAAGCGGCAGGTGGCGGCCTGGCGGGGAGCGGAGCGCAAGCTGTCGCGCAGCCTGCTCGAACCCACGGTGGGGGAGCTGCTCGCCGGGCTCGCCGAAGCCCCGTACGCCATGGACGGACCGGCCGACGTGTACGGCGACGGGATCGTCGAGGCGCTGGAGCGCCGGGTCGCGGAGCTGCTCGGCACCCAGGACGCGGCGTTCTTCCCCAGCGGGACGATGGCCCAGCAGATCGCGCTGCGCTGCTGGGCGGGCCGCACCGGGAACCCGGTGGTGGCACTGCACCCGATGAGCCATCCGGAGCGGTGGGAGGGCGACGCGCTGTCGAACGTCTCCGGGCTGAGGGTGGTGCACCCGACGACGGAGGCCCGCCAGCCGACGCCCGCGGAGGTCGCGGCGGTCCGGGAGCCCTTCGGCACGCTGATGCTGGAGCTGCCGCTGCGGGACGCCGGTTTCCTCCTGCCCACGTGGGACGAGCTGGAGGCGCTCGTCGAGGCGGCCCGGGAGCGGGAGGCGGTGGTCCACTTCGACGGGGCCCGCCTGTGGGAGTCCACCGTCCACTTCGGGCGCCCGCTGCCGGAGATCGCCGGGCTCGCGGACTCGGTGTACGTCTCCTTCTACAAGTCGCTGGGCGGCCTGAGCGGGGCCTGCCTGGCCGGGCCGCGGGAGTTCGTGGAGGAGACCCGCGTCTGGCGCCACCGGTACGGCGGCCAGATCTTCCGGCAGTTCCCGCAGGCCCTGTCCGCGCTGGCCGGTCTGGAACGGGAACTGCCCCGGCTGCCGTCGTACGTGGCCCAGGCGCGGATGGTGGCGGGAGCGCTGCGCTCGGCGTTCGAGGAGTCGTCGGTCCCGTGGGCGCGGATCCACCCGCAGGAGCCGCACACGCACCAGTTCCAGGTGTGGCTGCCGTACGAGGCGGACCGTCTGACGGAGGCGGGCCTGCGGCTGGCGGAGGAGACGGGCACGGTCCTCTTCCGCCGGTGGTCCGCCGAGGGGCCGCCGGGTCTGGCGGTGACGGAACTGGACATCACCGAGCCGGGGCTGGCCTGGACGGAGGCCGACGTGAAGCGGGCCGCCGCCGACTTCGTGGCCCGGCTCTAGGTTTTCCGGCGGGGGGCGGCGGCCCTGTGCACGGCTGCGCCACGAATCACCGAATTCCGGGAAACTCCTCGGTCCGGGCCGGTGTCGGAGTTACCGTCCCCTCGACGGCAATTACCGGCCACCGTTGCCCGGAGGAGACACCATGACCGCTCAGCCCACGTGGCGGAAGTCCTCGTTCTGTAGTGAGGGCGACGCCTGCGTCTATGTCGCCACGGCCCCCGGAGCCCTCGTGAAGGTCGCCGACCGCGTCGACCCCGCGCACCTCGTGCTCGCCACGACGCAGGCCGCCTGGGCCGATTTCATCCGGGCCGTCAAGGAAACCGCCGCGCCGTAAGGGCTCACCCTCAGGGGATTTTGTCCGATTAGCGCGTATCTTCGGCCCATGCCCACGCCCTACGGATCCCGCGGCGGCATGGCGTTCAGCGCTGCTGAGCTGCACGTGCTCAGGCGTCTCCTCGCCCACGCCCTTCAGCCCTCCCCGGCCCCCCTGGCGGCCGCGGAGGTCCAGGACTGCCTGCACCTCGCGCAGTCGGTGGACGACGCGGTCCAGGAGGCGGGCCGGCTCAGAGCGTTCCTGCTCGACGACCTCGCCCGCTACCGGGGCGCCCTGCCCGGCAGTCTCACGGGCTACCTGGAGCTGCTCCAGGACGCCCTGGCCGCCGGCTACGAACCGGCTCCCGACGACCTCGCCGCCCTGCGCGCGCTGCGCGCCAACCCGGTCGCCGCGGCGCTGCTGGAGCGGGCCCAGGTCGTCGCGGAGCGCTCCGTACGCCGCCGGCTCTCGACGACCCCCGCTCCCCGGACCCGGCTGCTGGCGCTGGCCGGCGGGCGGGAGGAGCAGCCGAAGCCGGCTCCGCAGCCCAAGGAGCCGCCGCGTCCCGAACGGCCGGTCCCCACCCCCGGCGAGGTGTTCCCGCCGCGCCGCAAGCCCACCCCGCCCCCGGCGGCCGAGTGGGCCGTCGGGTAGCTAGTCTGGGGGGCATGGACTACGTCTCCGCGCTCGTGCCCCCCGTCGTGATGGCCGCGTTCTTCATCGCTCTCGTGGTGACGATCGTGAAGAGCCAGGGCGGCGCCAACAAGGCCAAGGAAGACGCCGCGGTCGACGCCGTGATCGCCCGGGCCGAGGCCGCGCGCCAGCAGAACTAGGCCGTCTCTTTCGGATCTTGTCGGCCTTGCCCGCGGTGGCTGGTGCCGTGCATGGCAAGGCGGAGGGGCGCCCGTGTACTGGACGTACTGGGGCGCTCCGACAACGCGGCCAGGTGCGGTGCCAGCCGCCGCGGGCCCCGGCAAGATCCGAAAGAGACGGCCTGGCCGCTTGGGCGACGGGAGTGGGGCCGCGTCGGCCGCACTCCCGATTTTGTCGCGCGTTGCCGAGCGAATAGTCGGGCAATTCCCCACAAGCAGCACTATCGTGCTGTTGTGCCTCGCCCCTTGGGAGAACTCGAAGACGCCGTGATGACGCGGGTGTGGCAGTGGAACCGCCCGGTCACCGTTCGTGAAGTACTGGAAGACCTCCAGCAGGAACGGTCCATCGCGTACACCACGGTCATGACCGTTATGGACAATCTCCATCAGAAGGGCTGGGTCCGTCGGGAAGCCGAAGGCCGCGCCTATCGATATACGGCGGTCTCCACCCGCGCCGCCTACTCGGCCGCACTGATGAACGAAGCCTGGTCGACGAGCGACAACCCCGCGGCCGCCCTCGTCGCCTTCTTCGGCATGATGTCCGCGGAACAGCGGGAAGCACTCAGGGACGCCGTCCGGGTCGTCCAGCACGACGGCGAGTCCGGCCCCGAGGCCGCGGCCGAACCCCCCGCCGAACCTGTCGCCGAACCCCCCGCCGCGCAGGAAGCCGAAGGGGACTCCGCCGAGCGCCCGCAGGAGCCGGGGCGATAGCGTCCGCAGCCATGGGAGAGTTTTCCTCTGCACATGCAGAAACAGTGACGATCCGCCGTGCCCGCACCGGTGATGTTCCCGCGCTGCGCCGCCTCCTCGACCAGTACGTGCAGCAGCGGATCCTGCTGGACAAAGCCCCGGTCGTCCTTTACGAGGACATCCAGGAGTTCTGGGTCGCGGAACGCGACTCCGACAGTCAGGTGGTGGGCTGTGGCGCTCTCCACGTGATGTGGGAAGACCTTGCCGAAGTGCGCACTCTCGCCGTGGACCGCGGCTTGAAGGGCGCCGGCGTGGGCCACAAGGTGCTGCAGCAGTTGTTGCGGACCGCCCGCACCCTCGGGGTGAGCCGGGTTTTCTGCCTGACCTTCGAAGTCGAGTTCTTCGCGAAGCACGGCTTCGTCGAGATCGGCGAGACCCCGGTCGACACCGATGTCTACATGGAGCTCCTGCGTTCCTATGACGAGGGTGTCGCCGAGTTCCTCGGTCTCGAACGAGTGAAGCCGAACACCTTGGGCAACAGTCGGATGCTTCTGCACCTCTGATCGATGGCCTACGCTTTTCCGTCGATCAGCAACCTGTGGCCTATGTCCGAATCGCGTACGTTTCCCGCCCTGTTGCGGTCCTGAACCTCTCCCCGGGGGTTTGTGTTTTCCAGGCAAAAGCGGTTTCCTTTCCACGTACTGCTTTTCGATGAAAGGAAATCCCGGTGGCACAGAAGGTTCAGGTCCTTCTTGTCGACGACCTCGACGGTGGCGAGGCGGACGAGACGGTGACGTTCGCTCTGGATGGCAAGACCTACGAGATCGACCTCACCACCGCCAACGCTGAAAAGCTCCGCGGTCTGCTCGACCCGTACACCAAGGGCGGCCGCCGCACCGGTGGCCGTGCCACCGCGGCACGTGCGAAGGGTCGCGCCTCGGCGACGACCGGCAACCCGGACACCGCGGAGATCCGCGCCTGGGCCAAGGAGAACGGTTACAACGTGAACGACCGCGGTCGCGTCCCGGCCGAGATCCGCGAGGCCTACGAAAAGGCCAAGGGCTGACGGATCCCCGCCGTACGCCGCCGCAGGCGGGCCCGGTGGCATTCCGTCGCCGCCGCAGCCACCAGGCGTACGAGATCGGGCCCGGCGGACCCCTTTCCGGAGCCGGGTCCGGCGGCCCGCCCGGGACCGGGCAGGGCCGGCAGCAGTGCCTCACACCCCTGCTCGGGGGGTCGCAGCCACACGGCGGCCCCCCGAGGGCTTTCTCCCAGGGGCAGCCCCGGGGGAGCCGGGGCGGTGATCCGGCCACCCGCACCCAGGGCGGTCAGGTCCAGGGCGACCCCGCCCCACTCCAGCCAGTCGAGCAACCCCTCCAGCTCGTCTGCGCTCCCCGCGGCCACCAGGAACCGCATCCGGCGCCCCATGAGCGCCACCGGGCCCGTGGCGACCGGCCTGCGCAGCAGGGCCGCTCCCGCGTCGGACGGCAGCTCCAGCACGTCGAACCGCACCCCGGTCGTGAGCAGGCCGGGCGGACCGCCCGTGACGGCCCAGCCGAGCACCCGCTCGTACCAGGAGGCGTACGCACCCTCCCCGGGCGCGGCGCGGGGCGGCGGGACGGTCGGCACAGCGGTGAGGGCCATGCCCGGAGCAACTCGCGAAACGCCCCCGGGTTACGGTCGATGTGACACACCGCACTCACTCATATGCGGAACGTAAACATCCGCGGCAGCGGAGTCCCACATTCGGGACGGAACTGTGTTCGCCCTTAGCTGAGGGGACCGGTGCCGGGGGCATGGAGTGTCAGTGCTTACGGGTAAGACATTCCTAGTGGATCGGGGCGACACGCTGATTTGACGGGCTTCCGTTCGCCGTCGGCGTACACGCATGACGGGTATCTGCCTGGCCTGCGGGAACATCGTCTCGCACCATCGAGTTGGAGCAGTTGTCGGCTCTGCTAGCCGGTTTTCCCCGCTGATGCAGGGGTGAGCCGAGGACGGATGTCGGCAGTTGGAATGAGCTGTCCCGCCCCGCGGGACTAGCATGCGGAAGGACAGGGCGGGGACCGACCCCGAACTGCCCGACCGCTCTGAGGAGCGATAAACGATGTTCGAGAGGTTCACCGACCGCGCGCGGCGGGTTGTCGTCCTGGCTCAGGAAGAAGCCCGGATGCTCAACCACAACTACATCGGCACCGAGCACATCCTCCTGGGCTTGATCCACGAGGGTGAGGGTGTCGCCGCTAAGGCCCTGGAGAGCCTCGGGATTTCGCTCGAGGCTGTTCGCCAGCAGGTTGAGGAGATCATCGGTCAGGGGCAGCAGGCCCCGTCCGGCCACATCCCCTTCACCCCGCGGGCGAAGAAGGTCCTGGAGCTTTCGCTCCGAGAGGCCCTCCAGCTCGGCCACAACTACATCGGCACCGAGCACATCCTGCTCGGCCTGATCCGCGAGGGCGAGGGCGTCGCCGCCCAGGTCCTCGTGAAGCTGGGCGCCGATCTCAACCGAGTCCGGCAGCAGGTCATCCAGCTGCTCTCCGGCTACACCGGCGGGGGCAAGGAGTCGGCCACGGCCGGCGGCCCGGCCGAGGGCACGCCCTCGACCTCGCTCGTCCTGGACCAGTTCGGCCGCAACCTCACCCAGGCGGCCCGCGAATCCAAGCTCGACCCGGTCATCGGGCGCGAGAAGGAGATCGAGCGGGTCATGCAGGTGCTGTCCCGCCGTACGAAGAACAACCCGGTCCTCATCGGCGAGCCCGGCGTCGGCAAGACCGCCGTCGTCGAGGGCCTGGCGCAGGCGATCGTCAAGGGCGAGGTTCCCGAGACCCTCAAGGACAAGCACCTCTACACGCTTGACCTCGGCGCCCTGGTCGCCGGTTCCCGCTACCGCGGTGACTTCGAGGAGCGCCTGAAGAAGGTGCTCAAGGAGATCCGCACCCGCGGCGACATCATCCTGTTCATCGACGAGCTCCACACCCTCGTGGGTGCGGGCGCCGCCGAGGGCGCGATCGACGCCGCCAGCATCCTCAAGCCCATGCTGGCCCGTGGTGAGCTCCAGACCATCGGTGCCACGACGCTGGACGAGTACCGCAAGCACCTCGAGAAGGACGCGGCCCTCGAGCGCCGCTTTCAGCCGATCCAGGTGGCGGAGCCTTCCCTCCCCCACACGATCGAGATCCTCAAGGGCCTGCGCGACCGCTACGAGGCCCACCACCGCGTCTCCATCACGGACGAGGCCCTCGTCCAGGCGGCGACGCTGGCGGACCGGTACATCTCGGACCGCTTCCTGCCGGACAAGGCGATCGACCTGATCGACGAGGCCGGCTCCCGGATGCGCATCCGCCGGATGACCGCGCCGCCGGACCTCCGCGAGTTCGACGAGAAGATCGCGGCCGTGCGCCGCGACAAGGAGTCGGCCATCGACTCCCAGGACTTCGAGAAGGCAGCGTCCCTGCGGGACAAGGAGAAGCAGCTGCTGGCGGCGAAGACCAAGCGCGAGAAGGAATGGAAGGCCGGCGACATGGACGTCGTCGCCGAGGTCGACGGCGAGCTCATCGCCGAAGTCCTCGCGACCGCGACCGGCATTCCCGTCTTCAAGCTCACCGAGGAGGAGTCCTCGCGACTGCTCCGCATGGAAGACGAGCTCCACCGTCGGGTCATCGGCCAGAAGGACGCCATCAAGGCGCTCTCCCAGGCGATCCGCCGTACCCGTGCGGGTCTGAAGGACCCGAAGCGCCCGGGTGGCTCGTTCATCTTCGCCGGCCCGTCCGGTGTCGGTAAGACCGAGCTCTCGAAGACGCTCGCCGAATTCCTCTTCGGTGACGAGGACGCGCTGATCTCCCTCGACATGTCGGAGTTCAGCGAGAAGCACACGGTTTCCCGTCTCTTCGGTTCGCCCCCCGGCTACGTGGGCTACGAAGAGGGCGGCCAGCTCACCGAGAAGGTGCGCCGGAAGCCGTTCTCCGTCGTCCTCTTCGACGAGGTCGAGAAGGCCCACCCGGATATCTTCAATTCCCTTCTCCAGATCCTGGAGGACGGTCGTCTGACCGACTCCCAGGGCCGGGTCGTGGACTTCAAGAACACGGTCATCATCATGACGACCAACCTGGGTACCCGGGACATCTCGAAGGGCTTCAACCTGGGCTTCGCGGCGCAGGGTGACACGAAGACCGGCTACGAGCGGATGAAGGCGAAGGTCAACGAAGAGCTCAAGCAGCACTTCCGGCCCGAGTTCCTCAACCGTGTCGACGACACCGTGGTCTTCCACCAGCTCACCGAGGAAGACATCATCCAGATCGTCGACCTGATGATCGCGAAGGTCGACGAGCGCCTGAAGGACCGCGACATGGGCATCGAGCTGAGCGGCGACGCGAAGCTCCTGCTCGCCAAGCGCGGCTACGACCCGATCCTGGGTGCCCGGCCGCTGCGCCGGACCATCCAGCGCGAGATCGAGGACGTCCTGTCGGAGAAGATCCTCTTCGGCGAGCTGCGTCCCGGTCACATCGTGGTCGTCGGCAAGGAGGGTGAGGGCGAGGAAGCCAAGTTCACCTTCCGCGGCGAGGAGAAGACGGCTCTGCCGGACCTCCCCCCGATCGAGGCCACGGGCTCCGGCCCGGACCTGTCGAAGGGCGCGTAGGCGCGACCGAGCACGAGGGGCGGCCCCGGGACTGAGAAGTCCCGGGGCCGCCCCTTTTGCCGCGGGCGGGCCCCCACGGCCCGAGGGGGGCGTGTGGGCGCCCTGGCGGGCCGGTGGGCGTCCACCGGGCCGATGGTCCCGGGCGGGTGGGTCGAAGGTCCCCCGGCCGGTGACAAGCCGCACAGAACAAAACGGACGTACTAGGCGGATTCGTAGATCCAAAGGGCCCTTGGAGGGGACCTTCGTCCCAGCACGGGAGCCGTCAACCGGACGCGTCACACCCCCTCGGCTACGAGCCCCGGTAGTAATCGGGACATTTGGGGAAGTCCCGCCTCGCGGGTTACCAAAGGTGAGCCAACCCGGCACACGTTCCCACGTGCCGGGTCACTTCATGCCCGTGACGGGCGTGAACCGCCCTTGTCCCCGGCCCCGGAGGTCTGCACATGTCCGCGAAGCGCGTCAGCACCCGTCGTACCCGTATCGCCGTCAGCACCACCGCTCTCGGTGCGGTGCTGGCCCTGGGGGCCGGGACGACCGCCGCGTTCGCCGACACCGCGCAGACGTCCCTCGCCGGTACCGCCGAGCTGGTCGCCCAGCAGGCCTCCGCCCAGGCCGGCGCCGCGGCCGCCGCCGCCAAGGCCGAGGCGAAGCCCGTCGCGAAGAGCGCCTCGAAGGCCGGTCTGTGGGACAAGCCGCTGGAGAAGTACACGCTGTCCGCGACCTTCGGCAAGGGCGGCAGCATGTGGTCGCACAAGCACTCCGGCCAGGACTTCGCCGTCCCGGTCGGCACCTCGGTCAAGGCCGCGGCCGCCGGCGTCGTCGTCAAGGCCGGCCCGAACGGCGGCGGCGACGGTCCCGCGTACGGCAACGCCATCGTGATCAAGCACGCGAACAACACGTACTCGCAGTACGCGCACCTCTCCAAGATCCAGGTCAAGATCGGCCAGAAGGTCGCCGCCTCCCAGCGCATCGCGCTGTCGGGCAACACCGGCAACTCCAGCGGCCCGCACCTGCACTTCGAGATCCGCACCACGCCGAACTACGGCTCGGCCGTCAACCCGGTGGCCTTCCTGCGCACCGTCGGCGTCAGCGTCTGACCGACGTCCGACCCCGCGGTCCCCGTGACCGCCCCCACGACCCGGCCCGGCCGGCTGCTCAGGTGAGCAGCCAGGCGTGGGCCGGCTTCGTTTCCGGACCGAGCTTGCCCTCCTTGTACGCGGCGGCCTGCTCCGGGGTGAAGGCCGTCTCGTAGAACTTGATGTTGTGCAGGGCGCCCTGCCAGGCGCCGGTCCAGATGTTGTGGTGCTTGGAGCGGCCCAGCTGGAGCGGGCCGGGGGCCTGCCAGATCGGCGGGACCTGGGTGGTCTCGCCTGCCTTCTTGCCCTCGACGTAGAGCGCGATGGTCTTCTTCTCGGCGTCGTAGGTGGCCATCAGCATCGTGGGCGTCTTGAGCACGGTGGGCCCCTCGGCGGTGACCGTCCTCGTCGTCGCCGCGGCGCCCTTGTCGCCGGTCTGCACGCGGAAGATCCAGGCCTGCTTGCCGGCGACCTCGTTCACGCCCAGCTCGAAGGAGAACGACTCCCCGTCGCCCTGGCTGATCGCGATCCGCGAACCCTTGGCGCCGGAGCTGTAGACGCGGGCCGTGACGGTGAAGCTCTTGGTCACGTCCACGACGGGCTCGGCGGACTGGGCGTACGAGTTCGCGTTGCCCTTCCCGACGATCTGGAACCGCTTGCCCAGCGGGCCGACCTGGAAGTCGGGGCCGAGCCGGATGCCGGTCTTGCCGTAGCTGTCGCGCAGCAGGGTCGCGTCGCCCTCGACGGTCGCGGTGTAGCCCGCGGGGGACTTCGAGTCGGCGGGCTCCGGCGAGGCGGAGGTGGAGGGCTGGGCATCGGCCCCGCCCGGCCCGTCGCCGTTGTCACCGAGCAGGAAGAACGTTCCGCCACCGGCCAGCAGCGCCAGTACGGTCACCCCGCCGCCCAGCATCCACAGCCGCTTCCTGCGCCGCTCGGCGGCGGACCGGTCGGCCATGGCCTCCCAGTCGGGCTGCGACGAGGACATCAGCGGCTGGGCGGGCGGGGTGGGCGCCCAGCCGGCTCCGGCGTCCTGCTGCTGGTACGGGTTCGGCTGCTGCCCCTGCTGCGGGTAGCCGTAGCCGTACCCCTCGCCGCCGGCCGGGTACCCGTAGCCGCCCTGGTCGCCGCCCTGCCGGGGCGGGCCGGGCGGGAAGCCGTAGCCGCCGCCCTGCGCGGGCGGACCCGGCGGGAACCCGTATCCGCCGCTCCCGGGGGCGGGCTCGGGCTGCGGGTTGCTCGGGGGATTCACGGCGTCGGTCATGCCAGGGATGCTAAAACACGACTCCCCGCGCCGTACCGCCCGGTACCGATCCGGCCGCCGCCGGGCGCCCGTGGCCCGCTGCCTGGCCGTCGCCGGTCCGCCGCGCCGGCACCGGTGCCGCGGCCGTCAGCCCTGCGACAGCTTGATCACCGGGAAGCTGCCCGTCGCCGTCGGGGCGTGCTCCGGCAGCCACAGCACCGCCACCGCGCCCGCCGCCGTGCCCTCGCGGTCGAAGCCGCCCGGCGCCGCGACGTTGCGGAAGGTCAGCCGGGCGCCCAGCACCCGCGCCTGGCCCTCCGCGATGGTCAGGCCCAGGCCGTGCCCCACGCCCGCGCGGTCCGTCGACCCGGTCCGGAACCGGCTCGGCCCCTCGCGCAGCAGGGCGTCGGGGAACCCCGGCCCGTGGTCCCGCACCCGGACGACCCGCCCCTCGACGTCGACCTGGATCGGCGGCTGCCCGTAGCGCGCCGCGTTGGCCAGCAGGTTCCCCAGGATCCGCTCCAGCCGGCGCGGGTCGGTGCTGACGATCTCGTCCGCGACGACCCGTACGGTCGCCTCCGGCATCAGCGCGGTCACCCGCCGGCTCACGAACTCGCCCAGCGCCACGTCCTGCAGCTCCGCCCGCTCCGAGGCGCTGTCCAGCCGGGCCACCTCCAGCACGTCCTCGACCAGCGCGCGCAGCGCCTGCGCCCGGTCCCGGACCAGCTCGGTGGGCCGCCCCGGAGGCAGCAGTTCCGCAGCCGTGAGCAGGCCGGTCACCGGCGTCCGCAGCTCGTGCGCGATGTCCGCCGTCACCCGCCGCTCGGCCTCCAGCCGCTGCTGTAGGGCGTCGGCCATGGCGTCCACGGCCCGCGCCAGGTCGTCCGTCTCGTCGCGGACGACGCCGCCGACCGCGTCCCGCACCCGTACGTCGGGATCACCGTGCGCCACCCGCTGCGCGGCGGCCGCGGCCTTGCGCAGCCTGCGCGAGATCTGCCCGCCGATGAGCACGCCGAGCGCCGATCCGCCGATCACGGCGGCGAGACCGCCGACGACCAGGGCCCGGTCCAGGTCGGGGATCAGGTTGGCGCTCTCCCGGAACTGCGTGTGCAGCGACAGCACCTGCCCGTTGTCGAGCGGCACGGCGGCCCACACCTCGGGCAGTCCGTGCGGACGCTCCTGGATGTAGGTCCCGCGCCGGCCCGACTGCGCCTTGTGCCGCAGCTCGGCGGGGAGGTCGGGGTCGTTGAGCTTGGCGCCCATCGGGGGCTTGCGGCCGGCGTCGGCGTTGCGGGAGATGAACTGCACGCGGTCCAGCTGCACCTCGCGCGCGCTCTCCAGCATCGACACGCGGGCAGCGCTGTGCACGACCAGGCTCAGGGCGATCGTGACGAGGGCGCCCACGGCGGCGATGGCGAGCGTGATCTTCCAGCGGATCCCCGTACGGAGGGTGAACCGTCTCATGCCTTGAGCTTGTATCCGAAGCCCCGGACCGTCTCGATCCGGTCCTGGCCGATCTTGGTGCGCAGCCGCTGTACGTGGACGTCGACGACGCGGGTGTCGCCGCCCCAGTCGTAGTCCCACACCCGTTCCAGCAGGCGGTCGCGCGACAGTACGGTGCCGGGCGCCGAGGAGAACTCCAGCAGCAGCCGCATCTCGGTGGGCGTCAGCGCCACGGCGGCGCCCGCCCGGCGGACCTCCATGCCCTCGGTGTCCACCTCCAGGTCGCCGAAGGAGAGCACGCCGCGCTCCGGGTCCGAGGCCTCGTGGGAGGAGCCCGGTCCGCCGTTCTGCGGTCCGCCGGAGTGGTCGAAGCGGCGCAGCACGGCCCGGATCCGGGCCACGAGCACGGAGCCGTCGAAGGGCTTGGTGACGTAGTCGTCGGCGCCCGCCTCCAGGCCCAGCACCACGTCGATGGAGTCGGCGCGCGCCGACAGCATGATCACGGGGACGGTGGACTCGTCGCGGATGCGGCGGCACAGGCTCACGCCGTCCATGCCGGGGACCATCACGTCGAGCAGCGCGATGTCCGGGCGGTCGGCGCGGAAGGACTCCAGGCCGGACAGGCCGTCGGGCATGGCGGTGACCATGAACCCGTCGCGTTCCAGCGCCAGGGTCGTGGCCTCACGGATGACGTCGTCGTCCTCCACGAACAGGACATGGGTCTCGGCCATGCGGAAGCCTCGCCTCGGTTCTTCTGTGCTCAGTTCTTCTGACTCGTGGCCGGGGCGGGCTGGACACCGCCGTCGATCACGTTGCTGTACTCCGAGTGCACTCGGTCGTGCTCGGTGAACGTCTCCCCGTTCCAGCGGTACGTGATCACGTCCTCGCCCGACGGATACGAGAGCGGGTCGCTCTTTCCGTAGACCTGCTTCGTGACCACCAGGTCGCCCCGGTCGATCTCCGCGTAGACGGGTGGCTGTTCGTCCGAGAACACATTCTCGTACGAGCCGCCGTCCGCCCGGTACACGTACGTGCCGCGGCCCAGGGCGTCCGCGCAGGACAGGACGTTGACGACGATGTCGACGACGGGGCTGCCGGTGACCTTCCCGTAGCTCACGTCCACCGGGTACTCCTTGCCCGTGCAGGGCTTGAGGTCCCTCTTGATCTCGGCGCTGACCTTCGGGTCCGCCTTGAGCAGCGCGACGGGGTCGACCTTCTTGAAGGGCCGGGCGGACGCGGAGGCCGCGCCCGAGGAGGGGTCGACGAGGGTGGACGGGCCGACCGGGCTGGCCTTCGCGACCGGGTCGGAGCGGGCGGGGCCGCCGTCGCGCAGGCCGGTGCCGCCGGTCGCGCAGCCGACCGCGAACACGGCGGTGCCGACGAGGACGACAGCCCCCGCCGACACGAGTACCAGCGATCTCCCGCCGGTCAGGACTTGGCCGTTCAGGCCGCGCACCGCTCACGCCCCTCGTACCGCATGGTGTGGTCACCGCGCTCCAGCGCCCGCATGTCGAGGTCCCGGCTCTCCAGCTCCTGCCGGAGGCGGGCGAGCGCGCGGTGCAGAGTGCTCTTCACGGTACCCGCAGACATTCCGAGCGCCGCGGCGGTCTCCTCGGTGCTCATCTGCTCCCAGTGTCGCAGCACGACCACGCTGCGCTGCTTGGGCGCGAGCACCTTGAGGATGTCCATCAGCAGGGCGCGGTCGGCACGCTGGTCGGAGCCGTCCTCGACCGAGGCGTCGGGGAGCTGCTCGGTGGGGACCTCTTCGAGTTTGCGGGCGCGCCACCACTCGGTACGGGTGTTGATCATGACGCGCCGGAGGTAGGCGTCGGCCAGGGACTTGTCGGCGATGCCGTCCCAGCGGCCGTACGTGCGCACGAGCGCGGTCTGCAGGAGGTCCTGGGCGTCGGTGGGGTCCGGGACCAGGCGCCGGGCACTGCGCAGCAGCGCGTCCTGCCGGGTGCGTACGTACTCTTCGAACTCGAGTACCTCACCGTGCGCCATCTGAGACCGCCTCCGCTGCCGTCCACCGCTCATCCGCTGCCTTACGGATCAGAAGGTACGGAGGGCTTGTCACGGGCCTGTGCGGGCCAGCCTTCGGTGGGCGCACGGACACCCATAGGTTGTGTAACAGTGCCGTGAGCTGCGGTTTCCCGGCGAGAAGCGGAATTGTCGACTCTGTTTCAAGGTCGACCACAGGTGGTCGCGGAGCCGTCGCCGAGCGCTCGCCGGGCGGCCATCCGCAGGTCACCCGGGCCTGCGTTCGGCCCGCGTCCGACCCGAGTCCGGACCGCCCGGCGAGGGTCGCGCTCAGGTCTGCGGGAGCCGGTACATGCCCCCGTCGAGGGGTTCCACCAGTCCGTCGGAGACCAGCCCGTCCAGTGCCCGGGCCCGCTGCACCGGCTCGTCCCACACCGTGTCGAGCACGGCCTGCGGGACGGCGCCCACCGCCTCCCGGAGCACCGCGAGGAGCTTGCCGCGCACCTGCCGGTCGGTCCCGGCGTACGTCTGTCCGCGCCGCGGCGGCCCCTCGTGCGCCGGCTTCCCGGCGAGGCGCCACGCGCACAGCCCGGCCACCGGACAGCGCGCGCAGTCGGGGTTCTTCGCGGTGCACACCAGCGCGCCGAGCTCCATCGAGGCCGCCGCCCAGCGCGCCGCCGTCGCCTCGTCCTCGGGCAGCAGGGCGCGGGCCAGGCGCCGCTCGGCCGCGGTGGTGGCGTTCGGCGGGTACTCGACCCCGGTGGCGGTGCGCGCGAGGACCCGCCGGACGTTCGTGTCGAGGACGGCGTGCCGCTGCCCGTACGCGAAGGAGGCCACGGCGGCGGCCGTGTACTCGCCGATCCCGGGCAGCGAGAGCAGCTGCGCGTGCTCCCGCGGTACGTCGCCCCCGTGCCGCTCCGTTATGGCGACGGCCGCACCGTGCAGCCGCAGGGCGCGGCGCGGGTAGCCGAGGCGGCCCCAGGCCCGGACGGCCTCGCCGGGGGCCTCGGCGGCCAGGTCGGCGGGGCGGGGCCACCGGGCGAGCCACTGCTCGTAGACCGGGAGCACCCGGCTGACCGGGGTCTGCTGGAGCATGAACTCGCTGACCATGACCCCCCAGGGGCCGGCCTCGGGGCGGCGCCAGGGCAGATCGCGGGCGTGCTCGTCGAACCACGCGATGACGGGGGAGTGCAGCGCGTGGGAGGAGTCGGTGGACGTGGCCGTGGCGGAAACGGGGGATGCAGTCATGACGTACGGCATCCTGACACGTTTCGGGCCCGCCCCGCCGGGCCAGGCCCGGTGAACCGGACGGCCGCGCGGCTCCCGCTCGCCCGGACGGCGGAGACGCCCGCACTGACCGGAGCGGTGAGCGCGAGGACGACGAGGGCGGCGACCGCACCGCCCAGCAGCAGGCCGACCGCCACGTCGTGCGGGTAGTGCACGCCGACGAAGACCCGGGAGAAGGCCATCAGCAGCGCGAGCGGCACGGTCGTCAGCGCGAGCCGGCGTGCGGCCAGGGCCAGGGCGACGGCGGCGGCTCCCGCGAGGGCCGCGTGATTGCTGGGGAACGACCAGTCGCCCGGCGCCGGGCACGCGACCAGCGGGGCGGCGGCCCCGGCGACCGCGCGGCAGGGCCGCTCCTCGCCCACGGCCGACTTCAGCAGCTCCGAGGCGGCGTAGGCGACGGCGGTGGCCGGCGGGGCGAGCACGGCGAGTGCGACCTGCCGGGGGCCGCGGGTGCGCGAGCGCCACCAGACGGCGGCGAAGATCCCACCGAAGAGCAGGAGCCCGTAGAGCGTCCAGGCCTCGCACACGGACTGCACCCAGCCGGGCGCGGAACGGGCGAACGCGGTGATGTCGAGGTAGAGGCCTGGGCTGTCCATGGCTACCGAAGGTAGTCAAAGCGGCCTAATCCTCACATCAGGCCTCTGGCTGGTTCTCGGCGGTTCCGCGTACTCCCGCAGGATGATCATCGGCAAATCGAGCCTGCTGCGCGGCATGTGGGGCACTGATCGGGCCGCGAACTCTCGTAAAGTTCCGTCCGTGGGATCTCTGCGCAATCCGGTCGGGCCGCTCCCCTCCTCCATCTACTGGCGACGGAGGGCTGTGCTGGCGTCCGTCGTCGCGCTCCTCGCGCTCCTCGCCGTATGGACCGTCAGTTCCGGCGGGGGGAAGACGAGTACGAACGGAAAGGGCCAGGACGGCCCGGACCCGGTCGCCTCGATCACCCCCGGCCCGGCCGGTACGGGCCCCGCGATCAGCGCGGCCCCCGGCGGGCGCAACGAGTCGGGCGGTGGAACCACCGGCTCCGAAGGCGGGGGAACGGGCGGCGCGGGCAAGAACGGAGAGCCGGGCAGCGGCACGGCCGCGAGCGGCGGGTCCGGCTCGGGCGGTGGCGGCGCGGCGGCCGGCCCGGCGCAGGTCCCGGCGGACTCCCCGCTTCCCACGTGCGCGCCGGGCGCGCTGCAGTGGGAGGTCAAGAGCGTGAAGAACGAGTACGAGGCGAACGAGAAGCCCAAGCTCGAACTGGTCGCCCGCAACACCTCCGGCACCACCTGCAAGGTCGACCTCGGCCCGCGGCAGGCGGTCCTGACCATCCTTCAGGCGAGCAGCAGCAAGGCGGTGTGGTCCTCGGCGGACTGCCCGGCGGGCGCGGGCAACGCCTTCTTCCGCCTGCCGGCGCAGGGGGAGACGAAGCAGTCGCTGGAATGGGACCGCAGGTTCAGCGCGGCCGACCAGTGCCAGGCGCCTCCGGCCGGGTCCGCGGCTCCCGACACGTACGTGGTCGAGGTCAAGTCCCCCGGCATGCCGGTGGCCCGGACCTCGTTCGTGCTGAAGCAGGACTAGCGTCCGCGGCGCCGCCGCGGACGCTCAGACGTAGCGTTCGAGGATCGAGGATTCCGCCAGGCGGGAGAGGCCCTCGCGGACGCTGCGCGCACGCGCCTCGCCGACGCCGTCCACCGTCTGCAGGTCGTCGACGCTCGCGGCGAGCAGCTTCTGCAGGCCGCCGAAGTGCTCCACGAGCCGCTCGATGATCGCGCCCGGCAGCCTCGGCACCTTCGCCAGCAGCCGGTACCCGCGGGGCGACACCGCCGAGTCCAGGGTCTCGGGCGAGCCGGTGTACCCCAGCGCCCTCGCCACGATCGCCAGTTCCAGCAGCTCCGGGTGGGTCAGCGCGTCCAGTTCCGCCAGCGCCTCGTCCACCGTGCGGGAACGCTTCGCCGTCGGCTCCGGCACGTAGTCCCGGATGACCAGCTCCCGCTCCTGCTCGATGCCCACCGTCAGCTCGTCCAGCTGCAGTGACAGCAGTCGCCCGTCCGTGCCCAGTTCGACCACGTACTCGGCGATCTCGGTCGCGATCCGGCGGACCATTTCCAGCCGCTGCGCGACGGCCGTCACGTCGCGGACGGTGACCAGGTCCTCGATCTCCAGCGCCGACAGCGTGCCCGCGACCTCGTCCAGGCGCAGCTTGTACCGCTCCAGCGTGGCCAGCGCCTGGTTCGCCCGCGACAGGATCGCCCCGGACTCCTCCAGGACCCGCCGCTCGCCGTCCACGTACAGCGCGATCAGCCGCATCGACTGGGAGACGGAGACCACAGGGAAGCCGCACTGCTTGGAGACGCGGTCGGCCGTGCGGTGGCGCGTGCCGGTCTCCTCGGTCGGGATCGACGCGTCCGGCACCAGCTGCACACCGGCCCGCAGGATCTTGGTGATGTCCTTGTCGAGGATGAGCGCGCCGTCGAGCTTGCACAGCTCCCGCAGCCGGGTCGCGGTGAACTCCACGTCGAGGACGAAACCACCGGTGCACATGGCCTCGACGGACTTGTCCATGCCGAGGACGATGAGCCCGCCGGTGTTGCCGCGGACGATCCGTTCCAAGCCGTCACGCAGCGGCTGACCAGGTGCGACCGCGCTCAGCGAGGCGCGCATCATGGCCTCCTGCTTGGAGCTCGCGCCCGACTTGCCGGATGCTGCTGCCCCGTCCTTGGCTGCCACTGCACTCCTCCGGTCGCGGGTTGCGCCGCCCCGCGCCGCGGGCACGAGGACGTGCGTACGGCCGGGCGGACCAGCCCAAAGTCTACCGGCGCGCGCTGCGGCCCCGCCGTGGCTTGGCCAGGTACGGCTGTCGGGGGC
Organism: Streptomyces sp. NPDC005533; assembly: GCF_042871845.1. Taxonomy (NCBI): domain Bacteria; kingdom Bacillati; phylum Actinomycetota; class Actinomycetes; order Kitasatosporales; family Streptomycetaceae; genus Streptomyces; species Streptomyces sp. NPDC005533. Next base: position 290,774 of record NZ_JBIAJH010000003.1, read on the forward strand.
CCCGTACGGACCCCCTGACCAGGGCCGCTGCCCCGTCAGTCGGCGGCCCGCTCCTTGGCCGGCGTACGGGAGCGCCCGCGCGGCAGCACCCGGAGCGCGTCGCCCATGTCGGCCACCTCGATCACCTTCATCCCGGCCGGGACCTTCCCCGGATCCGCCGGGACCAGCGCGTGCGTGAAGCCGAGCCGGTGCGCCTCGGCGAGGCGCCGCTGCACCCCGGTCACCCGCCGCACCTCGCCGGCCAGACCGACCTCGCCGATCGCCACCAGGTTCTTCGGCAGTGGTACGTCGCTGGCGGCGGAGGCCAGCGCGAGTGCGATGGCCAGGTCGGCGGCCGGTTCGGTCAGCTTCACGCCGCCCACGGTCGCGCTGTAGATGTCGCGCTTGCCGAGCGCCGTGATCCGGCCGCGCTGCTCCAGCACCGCCAGCATCATCGAGACGCGCGAGGTCTCCAGGCCCGAGGTCGTGCGCCGGGGGGAGGGGATCTGCGAGTCCACGGTCAGCGCCTGCACCTCGGCGACCAGCGGGCGCTTGCCCTCCAGGGTCACCGTCAGACACGTCCCGGGAACGGCCTCGGCGCGGCGGGTCAGGAACAGCCCGCTCGGGTCGGCGAGCCCGGTGATCCCCTCGTCGTGCAGTTCGAAGCAGCCGACCTCGTCGGTGGCGCCGTACCGGTTCTTGATGCCGCGCACCAGCCGCAGCCGCGCGTGCCGGTCGCCCTCGAAGCTCAGCACGACGTCGACGAGGTGCTCCAGCAGCCGGGGGCCGGCGATGGCCCCGTCCTTGGTGACGTGGCCGACGAGGAGGGTGGACATCCCGCGTTCCTTGGAGGCCCGGATCAGCGCCCCGGCCACCTCGCGCACCTGGGCCATGCCGCCGGGCGCGCCGTCGATCTCGGGGGAGGCGACGGTCTGTACGGAGTCCAGGATCAGCAGGGAGGGCTTCACCGCGTCGAGGTGCCCGAGCACGGCGGACAGGTCCGTCTCGGCGGCCAGGTAGAGGTGGTCGCTGAGGGCGTTGATGCGGTCGGCGCGCAGCCGCACCTGGCTCGCCGACTCCTCGCCCGTCACGTACAGCGTGCGGTGCTCGTCGCTCGCCGCCTTCGCGGCGACGTCCAGGAGCAGCGTCGACTTCCCGACGCCGGGCTCGCCCGCGAGCAGGACGACGGCGCCGGGCACGAGCCCGCCGCCGAGGACGCGGTCCAGCTCGTCCACGCCGGTGCTGCGGGCGGTGGCCGTCCGGCCGTCGACCTGGCCGATCGGCAGGGCGGCGGTGGAGACGCGGCCGGCGGCGGTGGTCCGCACGGCGGGCGCGCCCATCTCCTCGACGGTGCCCCAGGCCTGGCACTCGGGACACCGCCCGAGCCATTTCGCGGTCGTCCAGCCGCAGTCGGTACAGCGGTAGGACGGCCGGTCCTTGGCGGATGAACGAGCGGTGCGGGCAGCCATGCCGCTCACGGTAGCCGCCCGCACCGACAACGCGGTGGGAAGGGCTCCCCGGCCGCCGGACCCCTCCCACGTCAGGGGCCGCGTCAGCGGACCACCGATCTGTTCACCCATAAGGGCTAAAAGTGGGGAAGGCTTCCAGGGCGCCACCGGCGTGCCGCCTACGGTCGCCAGGTGAACAGCAGCAACCAGGCACACCCCTCAGCGCGCACCGGCGCACACCGGGCGCACGGGCGCACGCACAGCGAGGGGGAGCAGCCGCCCCCCTTCCGGCACGAGCCTTACCTGGACGGTCTGTTCACGTACTGCCTGTCGGTCCTGTGCGACCACGACACCGCCACCGACGTGCTGGGCGACGTCCTCGCCGTGGCCGAGCGGCACCCCGGCCGCTGCCCCGACGAGGGGGACCGGCGGGCCTGGCTCTACGCGCTCGCCCGCTGGGGCTGTCTGCGCCGGCTGGCAGAGCAACGGCGCACCCGCCAGGGAGCGCATTCCGCCCGGCGTGCGCCGGAGCACATCGAGCGCGACCGTGCGCCGGGTGGTGACACGGAACCGGGGACCGCCGCGGACTCCGGACGCGCCCCGCACGCCCACCGGCCCGTTGACGTGGACGCCCACCGCCGTACCGAACTGGCCCGGCTCGCCTGGCCCGAGGCCGCCGGCACCACGCCTGCGCAGCGCGAGGCCCTCGAACTCGCCGTCCGCCACCGGCTCGGCGTCCCCGAGCTCGCCGCCGTCCTCGGCACGCCCCCGGCCACCGCCCGCGAGCTCCTGTCCGGCGCCGCCTGCGAGGTGGAGCGCACCCGCGCCGCCCTCGCCGTCGTGGAGACCGGCAACTGCTCCGCCGTCTCCCTGCTCACGGGCGACGACGGCGACGGCGAGGGCGACGGCAACGTGCTGCTGTCCAGCACCCTGCGCGCCGAACTCGTCCGCCACGTCGACGACTGCCCCCGGTGCCGCCGCGTCGCCGAACGCGTGGGCGTCGCCGCCCCCTGGCCCGGCTCCGGCGGCATCAACACCCCCGCCCTCCCGCTCGTACCCGCCCCCCGCACCGCCGTCCACGCGGCGATGCTCCGCTCCGGCCGGGCCCGCGGCCGCGGGCCCGGCCCGCGCTTCGACCGCGCCGGCTTCCCGATGGACCCCAGGGACCGCGCGGCCCGCCGCGACCGGCTGCGCGCCCGGGCGGTGACCACGACCGTCGTCGCCACCGTCGTCGCCGCCCCGGTGCTGGCGCTGTGGGCGGCGTACCGCGGCGCCCCCAGCACGGGCGAGCCCGTCGGCGGCGACTCCACCCGCATCTCCGCCAGCGAGTCCGAACTCCCGACGGCACGGACCGACGGCCGCCCGCTGACGGCGTACGAGAACACCGGCAACGCCGCCAGCACCACCGGCGGCCCCGGCTTCGCCCAGAGCAGCGACGACTCCGACGTCTCCGTCGAGGTGATCAGCACCGGGCCGCCGGCCGGAGCCCACGCCGGCCGCCTCTCCGTCGCCGCGTCCTCGCGCGGCTCCCTCACGTTGCTCACCCTCACCGCCTCCGGCGGCGCCCCCGTGGACTGGCGGCTCTGGTCCGACGCACCGTGGCTGCGCGCGAGCCGCACCGCGGGCACGCTGGCCCCCGGAGAATCGGTCACCCTACGGATCGCCGTGGACCCCGAGGCCCAGCCCGTGGGCGCCTGGAGCGCCCGGGTCGGGGTCGATCCGAGCGGGGCGGTGGTCTCCATCCAGGGCCGCGGCCGCCCCGCGGCGACCGCGGCGCCCACACCGGACCCGACGCAGCCCCCGCCCCCGTCGCCGACCCCGGACCCGACGCAGCCGCCCACGCCGACCCCGACGCCCACGGAGCCGACGATCCCGCCGCCGTCCCCGACGCCCACGCCGACCCCGACGCCGTCGGACGGCTCAGGCGGAACGGTTTCCCCGGGCCCGGACCCGGGCCCGTCGGGCGCGCCGGGCTAGGCCGACCCGGCCGCCCCGCCGCAGCGGGACCGAGCGGCCGAGCGGCCCGAGCGGCCCGCCGGGTCAGACCGGGTCCGCCGGGTGCGGGGCCATCGGCAGCAGGGAGGCCAGCCGCGCCTCGCACAGCTTCACGAGCGCCTCGTACCCCTCCTTGCCCATCAGCTCCGTCAGCTCGGCGTGGTACGACACGTACACCGGGTCCCCGGCGCCGTGCGCGGAGGTGGCCGACGTACACCACCAGTGCAGGTCGTGGCCGCCGGGACCCCAGCCCCGGCGGTCGTACTCACCGATCGACACCTGGAGCACGCGGGTGTCGTCGGGCCGTTCGATCCAGTCGTACGTCCGGCGGATCGGCAGCTGCCAGCAGACGTCGGGCTTGGTCTCCAACGGTTCCTGGCCGCTCTTCAACGCCAGGATGTGCAGCGAGCAGCCGGCGCCCGCGGGGAACCCCGGCCGGTTCAGGAAGATGCACGCGCCCTCCCAGCGGCGGGTCTGCTTCTCCCCGTCGTCGTCGGCCTGCGTCCAGCCGCTCTCACTGCCGACGTCGTGGAACTGCCACAGCTCGGGCGTCAGCCGGGCCACGTGCTGCGCGACCCGCTTCTCGTCGTCCTCGTCGGAGAAGTGCGCGCCGAGCGTGCAGCAGCCGTCGTCCGCCCGGCCCGCCTGGATGCCCTGGCAGCCGCTGCCGAAGATGCAGGTCCAGCGGGAGGTCAGCCACGTCAGGTCGCAGCGGAAGACCTGCTCGTCGTCGGCGGGGTCGGGGAACTCCACCCAGGCCCGGGGGAAGTCGAGGCCCTTCTCGTCGGAGACGACGGGGCGCTTGCCCTTGCCGCTCCCCGCCTTGGCGGTGTCCTTGCCCGTGTCCTTCGGGGAGCGGGTCTTGTTGGCCTTCTTCGTATTTGGCACAAACCCAAGCCTAAGCGCCCCTTCCACAACCCCCGAGCGTTCCTCGCAGTAGCGTTTCCCCCTATGAGACTCGGTGTCCTTGATGTGGGTTCGAATACGGTCCATCTGCTGGTGGTGGACGCGCACCCCGGCGCGCGCCCGCAGCCGGCGCACTCGCACAAGGTGGAAATGCGGCTGGCGCAGCTCCTCGACAAGCACGGCGCCGTCACCCCCGACGGCGTGGAACGCCTCGTCTCGGTGATCTCCGACGCGGTCCAGGCCGCCGAGGACAAGGGGTGCGAGGACGTCCTCCCCTTCGCGACCAGTGCCGTACGGGAGGCCACGAACGCGGACGAGGTCCTCGCGCGGATCAAGGCCGACACGGGCGTGGACCTGCCGGTGCTGAGCGGTGAGGACGAGGCCCGGCTGACGTTCCTCGCGGCCCGCCGGTGGTTCGGCTGGTCCGCCGGGAAGCTGCTCGTCCTGGACATCGGCGGCGGGTCGCTGGAGATCGCGTACGGCATCGACGAGGACCCGGACGCGGCCGTCTCGCTGCCGCTGGGCGCCGGCCGCCTCACCTCGGGCTGGCTCCCGGGCGACCCGCCGGACGCGCTGGACGTCCGGGCGCTGCGGCGCCACGTGCGGGCGGAGATCGCCCGCACCGTCGGCGAGTTCCGTCGCTTCGGCGCCCCGGACCACGTGGTGGCGACCTCGAAGACCTTCAAGCAGCTGGCGCGCATCGCGGGCGCGGCCCGCTCGGCGGAGGGCCTGTACGTGCAGCGGGACCTGAGCCGCAAGTCCCTGGAGGAGTGGGTGCCCCGCCTTGCGGCGATGACCACGGCCCAGCGCGCCGCCCTCCCCGGTGTTTCGGAGGGCCGTTCGAACCAGCTCCTGGCGGGCGCGCTGGTGGCCGAGGCCACGATGGACCTCTTCGGCGTGGACGATCTGGAGATCTGCCCGTGGGCCCTGCGCGAGGGCGTGATCCTGCGCAGGCTGGACCACATGCCGACGGGATCGTAGGACCGGCCCGGGCCCGGGGAGGTCAGCCCAGCCGGAGCGCGCTCGTGACGCCGGCGTGGTCGGACGGCCCCAGCCCCGAGGGGGTGCGGTCGGCGGGGCTCGCGCCCATCAGGTCGGCCGTCAGCGCGCTGATCCTGCCGCGGAACAGCACGTAGTCGACGCGCCGGCTGAGGGCGGAGGCGGTGTTGCGCAGGTCGGGGGCCTGGCAGCAGGTGAAGCCGGGGCCGCGGGGGCGGCGCCGGTCCGCGGTCCAGGCGTCCGTGAAGCCGGCGGCGAGGAGGCGTTCGTGGCTCCGGGTGCCCGTCGTCGGGGTCGCGCCGACTCCGCCGGCCGCCGAGTCGAGGTCGCCGAGGAGCACCGTGGGGAGCTGGGTGGCCAGCGGGCCCGCGAGCAGTTCGGCGGCCTGGGCCTCCTGCACGGCGGGGTCGGCGGGTTCGAGCTGGGTGGTCACCACCCGGGCGGGGCGACCGCGGAGCGTGACGTCGGCCGAGACCCAGCCGCGCTCGATCCGGAGGGCCGGACCGGGCGGGCAGCCCAGCGCGGGCCGGCAGACGCTCACGTGGTCGCGGAACCGGGCGGCCCGCGCGTGCGACACGGAGAAGGCGCGTGCGGGCAGGTCGGTGCGGGCCAGGAGCACGTCGCGGTCGGTGAGGCGGATGTCCTGGAGGCCGTCGGGCGTGGCGCGCGGGGCCTCGAAGTCGCTGCCGACGGTCACGGTGGCGACGGCCGCGTAGTGCTTGCCGCGGGCGGTGAGCGCGTCGAGGAGGATCTGCAGGAAGTCGTACTCGACGTGGGTGGCGCTGCCCGGTCCGGCCGGGGTCTGGCTGCGCCACAGCACCGCTTCCTGGAGGCCCACGAGGTGGGGGTCGCTCTCGGCGATCTCGTCGGCCAGCGCCTCGGCGCGCTCCGTGAAGTCCGTCGCCCGGACGTTCGCCCACACCGCCGTCACCGCGGCGACGAGCCCCTGCGGGGTGGTGGCGGCGAGGACGGGTGCGAGGTCGGCGCCCAGGTAGAGGTTGCGGGTCGCGACCCGCAGCGGGGTGCGGCCGCCCTCGGCGGCGGAGGCCGTGCCGAGCGAGCCGGGTGCGAGCAGCGCGAGCGCGCACAGGGCGGAGGTGAGCCAACGGCGAGTCATGCGGGCAGCCCTCTCGGTGAAAAGCGGGCGAACACCCGCATCTTGTGCAGAACCTAAGACGGTTGACGGAGCGTCGCGATCCCGCTGTGGGCCGGGCGGCCTACGCGCGCCGGGGGCGGGGACCGGCCGCGGGCCGGGCCCGGCGGGGCCCCGGGTGGCGGCCGTCACGTACCGGGCGGGCGTCGGCCCCGTACCCTGTCCCCGTGGCAGAACCAGTCCGCGTCCCGACCGCGAAAGTCGCCCTCTCCACCGCCTCCGTCTATCCGGAGTCGACGGCGACCGCCTTCGAGATCGCCTCGCGCCTCGGGTACGACGGCGTGGAGGTCATGGTCTGGACGGATCCGGTCAGTCAGGACGTCGACGCCCTGCGCCGGCTGTCGGACCACCACCAGGTGCCGATCCTCGCCGTGCACGCGCCGTGTCTGCTGATCACCCAGCGCGTGTGGTCCACCGACCCGTGGACCAAGCTGCAGCGGGCCCAGGCGGCGGCCGAGCGGCTCGGCGCGTCCACCGTCGTCGTGCACCCGCCGTTCCGGTGGCAGCGCCAGTACGCGCGGGACTTCGTCTCCGGCATCTGGCGGATGGCCGACGAGACGGACGTCCGGTTCGCCGTGGAGAACATGTACCCCTGGCGCTACCGCGACCGCGAGATGCTCGCGTACGCACCCGAGTGGGACGTGACGAAGGACGACTACCGGCACTTCACCGTCGACCTCTCGCACACCGCCACCGCCCGTACGGACGCCACCGCGATGATCGACCGGATGGGCGGGCGGCTCGCGCACGTCCACCTCGCCGACGGAAACGGTTCGGCGAAGGACGAGCACCTGGTCCCGGGGCGGGGTACGCAGCCCTGCGCCGATCTGCTGGAGCGGCTCGCCCGGACCTCCTTCGACGGGCACGTGGTGATCGAGGTGAACACGCGGCGGGCGATGTCCTCCGCCGAGCGCGAGGCCGACCTCGCCGAGGCGCTGGCCTTCACGCGGCTGCACCTGGCCACCGCCGCCCGGGACGGGGCGCGGCGGGCATGACGACGGGAGCGGAGAAGCCGCGCCGCCGCGGGCCCGGCCGGCCCCGGCAGGACGAGGCCGACGACGGGCCCGGCACCCAGGAGCGGATCCGGCTGGCCGCCCGCGAGGTGTTCGCGGAGCGCGGGTACGACAAGACGTCCGTACGCGGCATCGCGAAGGTGGCGGGGGTGGACCCGGCGCTGGTCCACCACTACTTCGGCAGCAAGGACGACCTCTTCGCCGCCGCCATCGAGACGAGCCTGGAGCCGGCCCTCGTGGTCCCCGCGATCATCGGCAGCGGACCGGACGGCATCGGCGAGCGGCTGGCCAGGTACTTCCTGGGCGTCTGGGAGAACCCGGTGACCCGGGCCCCGCTGCTCGCCGTGATGCGGTCCGCCCTCACCCACGAGGCCGCGGCGAAGGTGCTGCGCGGGCTGGTGCTCCGGCGGGTCCTGGAGCGGGTCGCCGCCGACCTCGACGTCCCCGATCCGACCTTCCGCGCCGAGCTCGCCGCCTCCCACATGGTCGGCATCGCGATCCTGCGCTACGTCGTGCAGGTCGAGCCCCTCGCCTCCGCGGACGCGGAGGACATCGTGGCGCTCGTGGCCCCCACGCTGCAGCGGTACCTGACCGAGGAGTGAGCCCGCCGTCCCGTCATGCGGACGCGGCGTCCGGATCGCGGGCGGTGGGCGTAGCCTCGTATCTGAGCCATATCCGCAGTCGCGGCTGACCGTACAGCCGCACTCATGGGGAGTGAACCGCATGCCCGAGCTGAGGTCCCGCACCGTCACCCACGGCCGCAACATGGCAGGCGCTCGTGCGCTGATGCGCGCGTCGGGCGTAGCGAGCGAGGACATCGGCAAGCCGATCATCGCGGTCGCCAACTCCTTCACCGAGTTCGTGCCGGGCCACACCCACCTCGCCCCGGTCGGCCGGATCGTCTCCGACGCCATCCGCGCCGCCGGCGCCATCCCGCGCGAGTTCAACACCATCGCGGTCGACGACGGCATCGCCATGGGCCACGGCGGCATGCTGTACTCCCTGCCCTCCCGCGACCTGATCGCGGACTCGGTCGAGTACATGGTCGAGGCGCACTGCGCCGACGCCCTGATCTGCATCTCCAACTGCGACAAGATCACCCCGGGCATGCTGATGGCCGCCATGCGCCTCAACATCCCCGTCGTCTTCGTCTCCGGCGGCCCGATGGAGGCCGGCCAGGCCATCCTCGTCGACGGCACCGTCCGCAAGCTCGACCTGATCGACGCCATGGTCGACGCCTCCAACGAGAACGTCTCCGACGAGGACGTGCTGCGCATCGAGGAGAACGCCTGTCCCACCTGCGGCTCCTGTAGCGGCATGTTCACCGCCAACTCGATGAACTGCCTCGCCGAGGCCATCGGCCTCGCCCTCCCCGGCAACGGCTCGGTCCTCGCCACGCACACCGCCCGCCGCGCCCTGTACGAGGACGCCGGCCGCACGGTCGTCGAGATCACCAAGCGGTACTACGAGGACGGCGACGAGTCCGTCCTGCCGCGCAACATCGCCACCCGCGAGGCCTTCGAGAACGCCATGGCCCTCGACATCGCGATGGGCGGCTCCACGAACACGATCCTCCACCTCCTCGCCGCCGCCCAGGAGGCGGGCCTGGACTACGACCTCACCGACATCGACGCCGTCTCCCGCCGCGTCCCGTGCCTGGCCAAGGTCGCCCCGAACGTGGCGCCCGGCGGCACGTACTACATGGAGGACATCCACCGCGCCGGCGGCATCCCCGCCATCCTCGGCGAACTGCACCGCGGCGGCCTCCTCAACAAGGACGTCACCACGGTCCACTCGGAGGGCCTGGAGGACTGGCTCGCGAAGTGGGACGCCCGCTCCGGCACGGCCTCCGGCACGGCCATGGAACTGTGGCACGCGGCCCCCGGCTGCAAGCGCTCCGCCACCGCCTTCTCCCAGTCCGAGCGCTGGGACACCCTCGACCTCGACGCCGAGGGCGGCTGCATCCGCTCCGTGCAGCACGCCTACTCCAAGGACGGCGGCCTCGCCGTCCTGCGCGGCAACATCGCCGTGGACGGCTGCGTCGTCAAGACGGCCGGCGTCGACGAGTCGATCTGGACCTTCGAGGGACCGGCGGTCGTCTGCGAGTCCCAGGACGAGGCCGTCGACAAGATCCTGCGCAAGGAGATCAAGGCCGGTGACGTCGTCGTCATCCGCTACGAGGGCCCGCGCGGCGGCCCCGGCATGCAGGAGATGCTCTACCCGACGTCGTTCCTCAAGGGCCGCGGCCTCGGCAAGGTCTGCGCCCTCGTGACCGACGGCCGCTTCTCCGGCGGCACCTCGGGCCTGTCCATCGGCCACGCCTCCCCGGAGGCGGCCTCGGGCGGCGACATCGCGGTCGTCGAGGACGGTGACCGCATCCGCATCGACATCCCGAACCGCTCCATCGAGCTCCTCGTCCCCGAAGCGGAGCTGGCGGCCCGCCACCAGGCCCTCGGCGGCATCTACGCGCCGAAGAACCGCGAGCGCAAGGTCTCCGCGGCCCTGCGCGCCTACGCCGCCATGGCCACCAGCGCCGACAAGGGCGCGGTGCGCGACGTCAGCCGCCTGGGCTGACACCGACCCCGACGGCGCCCCCGCACCCTCCGGTGCGGGGGCGCCGCCGTCTCACCACCCGCCCGGATCACCCGCCGCCACCGCGAACACCGACCCGTCGGGCGCGCCGGCGAACACCCGGCCGTCCCCGACGACGGGCGCCGGCAGGGTGGACGCGTACGTGTTGCCGCCGCCGGCCATGCGCGCCTTGGTCTGCCCCGCCGGCCGGCCGCTCCCCGCGTCGACCGCGAGCAGCCGTCCGTCCGGCGCCGTCAGATAGACCCGGCCGTCGGCGACCACCGGCCGGGAGGCCACGGCCACGCCCGTCTCCAGCCGCCACTGCTCCTTCGCCGTGCCGACCGCGAGCAGGGTGCCCGAGGTCCCGAACAGGTACACGGCGCCGTCCCGGCCCACCGTCGCCTCCGCGTCGTACACCGGGGCCGTCAGCCGCACGTGCTGCGCCGCGTGCGACGCCAGGTCCGCGCGCACGACCGCGGTGGTCCGGGAGGAGGCGTCCAGCTCCAGCAGGTACAGGCCGCCCTGCGCCACGCCGACCGGGCGCAGCCGCCCCGCCGTCCGGAACTGCCAGCGCACCGTCCCGTTCGCCGGATCCACCGCGGCGAGCTGCGTCGACCCGCCGTCGGTCCCGGGCGTGGCCACGTACAGGCCGGGCGCTCCGGACTCGTCCGTGCCGCCCCACCACTCGGAACCGACCCCTCCGATCTGCTGGGTCCAGCGGGGCGAGCCGCCGGCCGCGTCCAGCGCGGTGACGCTGCCGGCCGTCCCCACCAGCAGGACCTGCCCGCCCGCGGTCACCACCCGGGAGCCCCCCGGCAGCTTCCGCCTCCAGGTCTCCGTTCCCGTGCCCGGGTCCAAGGCCTGGAGCGTCTCGCTGCCCGGCGCCACGACGAGCACCCGACCGCCCGCGTGGACCGGCGCACCGAGGGCCGTCGTCCGGGGCGCCTGCGCCGTCGCCTCCACCGCCCACACGGTGCTGCCGTCCGCGGGGTCCAGCCGGGCCGCGGCGAGGCCCGGCGCGGCGCAGTAGAGCGCCGCCGACTGCCAGGAGCAGGCCGCGATCCTGCTGCCCGTACCGGACTTCCCCAAGGGGACCGCCCAGGGGGCGAAGGTCTTCTCCGGCGCCGGCTCCGCCTGGGCGGCGATCCGGCCGGGCGCTGCGGCGTCCGGCGCGAACTGCCAGTACCCGCCCCCCGCGGCCGCGCAGGCGAGCAGCAGCCCGACCCCGATCCCGACGGTCGCACGGCCCCGGCCGCCGGCCGTCCGGGGCCCGGTGGCGCCCCGCACCCGCTGGTGCGTGACCTGCTCCGACTCGGCAGGCTGCCGCGGCCGGGGGATGAAGGCCTGGGTGTCCTCCGCCGTCGGGTACGCGATCGCCCGCATCTCGGCGATCAGCTCCTCGGCGGTGGGCCGCTCCGCCGGCTCCTTCGCCAGGCACCGGGCGACGAGCGGTACGAGCCGCGGCGGCAGCCCGGTCAGATCGGGCTCGCTGTGCACCACCTGGTACGCCACCAGGTAGTGGCTGTCCGAGTCGAACGGCCCGCGCCCCGTCGCCGCGTGCACGAGCACCGCCCCCAGGGCGAAGACGTCCGCGGCCGTCCCCACGTCCCGCGGCCGCTGGAACTGCTCGGGGGCCATGTACGGCGGCGTGCCGATCAGCTTGCCCGTCTCGGTCCGCAGGTCGCTGTCCGCCGGCCGGGAGATCCCGAAGTCGATGACCCGCACCCCGTCCGGGGCCATCAGCACGTTGCTGGGCTTCAGGTCCCGGTGCACCACTCCCGCCCGGTGGATGTCCCGCAGCGCCTCGGCCAGACCGGCGGCGAGCCGGGTCAGTGCGACGGGGTCCAGGACCCCTTCCCGTACCCGCTCGGCGAGCGTCGGCGCGTCGATGAACAGGGTGGCCATCCAGGGCCGCTCGGCATCGGGATCGGCGTCCACGACGGGCGCGGTGAACGCCCCGCTCACCCGCCGCGCCGCGGCGACCTCCTGCCGGAAGCGGGCCCGGAACTCCGGATCCACCGCGTGCTCGGGGTGCACGATCTTGACGGCGAGTTTCAGCCCCGAGTCGGACGTGGCCAGATGGACGACGCCCATCCCTCCGGAACCGAGCACCGATTCGAGCCGGTACTGCCCGGCGTACTCCGGAAAGCCCACGTAGTCCGCGCGCAGCGAATGCACCGCTCACCACCCCCGCCGGAGCCTAGTCGATGACCCCAGCGCATCTCCAAGGTCCTGCTACCCTGCGCGAGTTGCGCACGGCAACGCCCATGGGGGGAGATTTCGCATGACGGTCGAGAACGATTCGAGCCAGATCCAGAGCCTGACCGCCGGGTCCGGCTACCCGATGTTCCCGGTCGCGCCCGGCTACCGGCTGAACGTCCGCAGCGGCCCCGGCACCAACTACTCGGTCATCGAGGTCCTGCCGCTCGGCGCGACCGTCTCGCTCCGCTGCCAGTGCGAGGGCACCACCGTCTCGGGCCCGTACGGCACGACGGACATCTGGGACTGCATCGGCAACGGCCGGTTCGTCTCCGACGCGTACGTGAAGACGGGCAGCGACGGCTACGTCACCAACCAGTGCGGCTAGCCGCTCGCCCTTCGACCTGGGCCGTCTGCCTGGCGCAGACCCCGTCTGACACGTGAGACACACCCGGCCCGGCCGGCCCGGCGGGAGATAATCGCCGCGTGAGCGACGACCAGCGAGACCAGACCCCGACCGAGCCGGCCGCGCAGGCGCCGGGCCCCACCGGCCCCGAGCCCGAGCCGATCCCGTTCTTCGGCACCACCTGGGTGGACCACGACGGCGGCTACGCCCTGCGCCGCGCCGGCGTCGCGATCGGCTCGCTGGTCACCGCCGTCGCCGCCGCCGTGCTGCTGCGCCTGTCCTACGAGGGCCTGGAGATCGGCAACGTCGGCCCCTTCCTCAGCATCTCGGTCGTCGTCCTCTTCGCGATCGCCAGCTCCATCGCCTTCGTCAAGACCTGGGACTCCTTCAGCCGCCGCCCCGCCCCGTCCTCCGACGAGGCCGCCCTCAAGGGCCTCAAGGCGATCGGTTTCATCGGCTCCCTCATCGCGTACTTCCTGCGCTGCCTCGCCGAGGCCCCGGGCGAGAAGCTCCGCCGCGCCGAGTACGAGCGCGCCCTGGCCGACTTCGCCCGCCGCCGCAGCTCCCGCACGGGGAACCCGGCCGCCCGCCGCCCCAAGCGCAAGAAGTAGCCCCCACCCCCCACCCGACAGGGAACCCGGACCCACCCTCGCTCCGCCCGGCCGATTGACGGCGGGCACAGCCAGGAGCATTATTCATCACATGATGAATAACCCGCCCGAGGGAGCCCCGGCAGCCGTGCACGCCCACGGCCTGACCGTCCGCCGCGGAACCGGCCGCACCCCCCGCACCGTCATCGACTCCATCGCCTTCGACGTCCCCCGCGGCCGCATCACCGGCCTCCTCGGCCCCTCCGGCTGCGGAAAATCCACCCTCATGCGCTCCATCGTCGGCACCCAGGCCCACGTCACCGGCACCCTCGACGTCCTCGGCCGCCCCGCCGGCCACCCCGAGCTCCGCTCCCGCATCGGCTACGTCACCCAGGCGCCCAGCGTCTACGACGACCTCACCGTCCGGCAGAACCTCGACTACTTCGCCGCCGTCCTCGACCCCGGCCGCGCCGCCGCCGACCGCCGCGCCGAAGCCGTCCGCCAGGCCGTCGCCGACGTCGACCTCACCACCCACGCCGACGCCCTCGCCGGCAACCTCTCCGGCGGCCAGCGCAGCCGCGTCTCCCTCGCCGTCGCCCTGCTCGGCACCCCCGAGCTCCTCGTCCTCGACGAACCCACCGTCGGCCTCGACCCCGTCCTGCGCCGCGACCTGTGGAACCTCTTCCACGACATCGCCGCCACCCGCGGCGCGACGCTCCTCGTCTCCTCCCACGTGATGGACGAGGCCGAGCGCTGCCACGACCTCCTCCTCATGCGCGGAGGCCGCATCCTCGCCCAGGACACCCCCGACGCCCTGCGCACCCGGACGCACTCCGCCACCGTCGAAGAAGGCTTCCTGCGCCTCGTCGACGAAGCCAACGCCCTCGCCGCCCAGGAGACGACGCCGTGAACACCGCCCGCACCACCGCCACCGCCGCCCGCGTCCTGCGCCAGCTCCGCCACGACCCGCGCTCCATCGCGCTGATGCTGCTGGTCCCCGTACTGATGCTCACGCTGCTGCGCTTCGTCTTCGACGGCAGCCCCCGCACCTTCGACAGCATCGGCGCGTCCCTCCTCGGGATCTTCCCCCTCATCACCATGTTCCTGGTGACCTCGATCGCCACCCTGCGCGAGCGCACCTCCGGCACCCTGGAACGCCTCCTCGCCATGCCGCTCGGCAAAGGCGACCTCATCGCCGGCTACGCCCTCGCCTTCGGCGCCGTCGCCGTCCTCCAGTCCCTCCTCGCCACCGGCCTCGCCCTCTGGCTCCTCGGCCTCGACGTCGTCGGCTCCCCCTGGCTGCTGCTGCTCGTCGCCCTCCTCGACGCCCTCCTCGGCACCGCCCTCGGCCTCTTCGTCTCCGCCTTCGCCGCGTCCGAGTTCCAGGCCGTCCAGTTCATGCCGGCGGTGATCTTCCCGCAGCTGCTCCTCTGCGGCCTGTTCGCGGCCCGCGACACCATGCACCCGGTCCTCGAAGGCCTCTCCGACGTCCTGCCCATGTCGTACGCCGTCGACGGCATGACCCAGGTCCTCACCCACACCGACATGACCGCCGACTTCGTCCGCGACGCCGTGATCGTCGCCGCCTGCGCCCTGCTCGTACTCGCCCTCGGCGCGGCCACCCTCCGCCGCCGCACCCCCTGACCGCACTCCGGACAGCGCCGCCCCCTCGTCCGCCCGGGTGCAAGGATGAAGACGTAGAGCCAGCTCACGCGCAACGACATCCCCCAGGCGAGGTGGATCGGGCATGACCCAGACAGTCGCAGTCCTCGGTACCGGCAAGATCGGCGAGGCCCTGCTCAGCGGAATGATCCGGGGCGGCCGGCCCGCCTCGAAGCTCCTCGTCACGGCCCGCCGCGCCGACCGTGCCGAGGAGCTCCGCAGCCGCTACGGCGTCGAGGCCGTCTCCAACGCCGAAGCCGCCAAGCGCGCCGACACCCTCATCCTCACGGTCAAGCCCCAGGACATGGCCAAGCTCCTCGACGAGCTCGCCCCGCACGTCCCCGCCGACCGCCTCGTCATCAGCGGCGCAGCCGGCATCCCCACCTCCTTCTTCGAGGAGCGGCTCAGCCCCGGCACGCCCGTCGTCCGCGTCATGACGAACACCCCCGCCCTCGTCGACGAGGCCATGTCCGTCATCTCCGCCGGCAGCCACGCCACGGCCGAGCACCTCGCCCACACCGAGGAGATCTTCGGCGGCGTCGGCAAGACCCTGCGCGTTCCCGAGTCCCAGCAGGACGCGGCCACCGCCCTCTCCGGCTCCGGCCCCGCGTACTTCTACTTCCTCGTCGAGGCCATGACCGACGCCGGCATCCTCCTCGGCCTGCCCCGCGCCCAGGCCCACGACCTGATCGTCCAGGCCGCCATCGGCGCCGCCGTGATGCTCCGCGACAGCGGCGAGCACCCGGTCAAGCTCCGCGAGGCCGTCACCTCCCCGGCCGGTACGACGATCAACGCCATCGTCGAGCTGGAGCGGCACGGCGTCCGCGCCGCCCTCATCGCCGCCCTCGAAGCGGCCCGCGACCGCAGCCGCGAGCTCGCCTCCGGCAACAGCTGAGACACCCGGACCGGTGGGGCCCCGCGGCACGCGGGACCCCCACCCGTCACGGCTCCAGCAACCCGATGGCCCGGTACGCACGGTCCACCACGGGCCGCGCCAGCTCCCGGGCCCGCCCGGCGCCGTGCCGCAGCACCTTCTCCACCTCCGCCGGATCGCCGGCCAGCTCCGCGTGCCGCTCCTGCACCGGCCGCAGCAGCTCGACCACGGCGTCGGCGACGTCCCGCTTGAGCGCCCCGTACCCGCTGTACCCCTCGGCGAGCACCGCCGGATCACCGCCGGTACAGGCCGCCAGGACGTCCAGCAGGTTCGCGACGCCGGGCCGCGCCTCCCGGTCGTAGACGACGCCGCCGTCCCCGCTGTCGGTGACCGCCCGCATCACCTTCTTGCGGACGACCCCGGGCTCGTCGAGCAGATAGACGATCCCCGCCCCGTTCTCATGGGACTTCCCCATCTTCGAGGTCGGCTCCTGCAGGTCCATGACCCGCGCGGCCACCGCCGGGAGCGTCGCCTTCGGCACGGTGAAGGTGTGCCCGTACCGCTGGTTGAAGCGCACCGCCAGATCGCGGGTCAGCTCCACGTGCTGCCGCTGGTCCTCCCCGACCGGCACCTCCTGGGTCTCGTACGCCAGGATGTCGGCGGCCATCAGCACGGGATAGGTGAGCAGTGACAGCCGGACGCCCTCCCCGGAGGCCCGCGCCTTCGCCGCCTTCTCCTTGTACTGGATCATCCGGCGCAGCTCCCCGTCGGTGGCGGTGCACTCCAGGAGGTACGCCAGTCGCGTGTGCTCGTCGACGTGGCTCTGCACGAAGAGCGTGCACCGCTGTGGATCCAGCCCGGCGGCGAGCAGCAGGGTCGCCGCCTGCCGGCTCAGCCTCCGTACGCGCGCCGGTTCGTGTTCGACGGTCAGCGCGTGGAGGTCGACGACGCAGAACAGCGCGTCGTCCGGCTCCTGCTCGGTGGCGACCCACTGCCGTACGGCCCCCAGGTAGTTCCCCAGCGTCAGATGACCCGTCGGCTTGACCCCGCTGAAGATCCTCGTCATGTCCTGCTCTCCCTGTGTGTGGTGTGCGTGGTCTCGGGGCCACCGCGTCGGGCGACCGAGCCACTCCCGGGAGGGGAGAAACAAGAACGGCCGCCGTAGCGGCGGCCGTGAGCGCATGCGTGCTCGTGTGGAAGGTCGGCCGCCGTCAGGCGGCCCACCAGCGGAGGTTGAGCGTGAGCGCATGCGTAGTCATGGGGCCAGGGTAGAGGGCCGGGGGCGGGGACGGGATGAGTTTCGGCAACCCCTGCGCGGCGGTCAGCCGGGGGTTGACACAGGTGTGCCCCATCCGTAAGGTTCTTCGAGTTGTCCGAAGTGAGCGCCGACCTCGGTCGGTCCCCGGACAGCCATCCCGCACTACACATTCGAACGAACGACGCACTCCGTCGTCTTGTTTTCATGCGTATTTGCGAATGAGGAATCCGCGTCCGAGGACGCCGCCGCCGATTAGGTTCGGGGGCAGGGAATCCGCTACTGTCTCACTCGCCGAAGGGGCCAAACAGCCCCGAGGCAAAGCCCGCTGACCGGGAGTCAGGCCCGAAAGGATCTGATAGAGTCGGAATCGCCGGAAAGGGAAAGCGCGAAAGCGCCGGAACCGGAAAGCACCGAGGAAGTCGGACACGAAAGAGTCTGATAGAGTCGGAAACGCAAGAACACAGCAACACAACAGAACGAAAGCCCGGAGGAAAGCCCGAGAGGGTGAGTACGAAGGAAGCGTCCGTTCCTTGAGAACTCAACAGCGTGCCAAAAATCAACGCCAGAAGTTGATACCCCGTCCACTTCGGTGGATGAGGTTCCTTTGA